>JBEEPJ010000012.1:0-20910 GCA_041191165.1 Bacteroidota bacterium
TCTTATTGATGAATGTGGCTCTCTTAAGGTAAAACATGCTTTAAAATATGCTTTCTCAATGGGCCTTGTTTACTAATGATATTGCATATATTTCCATCAGCTGGCAGATTTTGGATTAGCACGCCGTATTCCTTCTAAAGAAAATGACCTCAACAAACCGGTAGGGCTCTTTCTTGTCTAATCATTTTAGCTTATATGTTATAATACCATTACATAGCTTGCACCAGGCTCTCCTAATTATATGGCACCTGAACTTTTCAATCAACCTGCAATACATAGTTTTGCATCTGATTTCTGGGCATTGGTATGCAACAGTACTGAACAATATTCCTACATTTTTATCACAAAATGTTTTCTCCTTTTACAGGGCTGTATTTTATATGAACTTTCTATCGGATGTCAGCCATTTACACATCGAAATTTTCCTGAATTGGCTAGAATGGTAAGAAGTAAAAGGAGGTCATACGATTGCTCGAAAATAATTTATTCTCCTCCCACAGATTCAATCAGAAGAACTCCAATATCCCTTGACGGGCGTTCAAATATCTTCATCTTTTCGATCTCTTTTGAATCGCTTCTTTGAAAAGAATCCTGCGAAAAGAATCACGTGGGATGAATTGATTGATCATCCTTTCTGGGAAGGACTTCCCAAACTACAGAAAATATCACTCCATGCTCAACCTAGAAATCCTCGAAGATGGGAGAAACCACAGACACCGAACAGGAGGTCTGGGTTTTTGGACCGGAAGTCTACCAGCTGGACTTGGCCCAAACCGTTTTCGAAATGGCCCATTTGGGGCTGCCCGCACGAAGATTGCACGCGGATTTGTCCGATTGCGATCCGGAAGT
Source organism: Bacteroidota bacterium (assembly GCA_041191165.1). Taxonomy (GTDB): domain Bacteria; phylum Bacteroidota; class Bacteroidia; order Flavobacteriales_D; family Sanyastnellaceae; genus CAMCYM01. The sequence goes on from JBEEPJ010000012.1 coordinate 850, forward strand.
GGTCAGCCGGGTAGGCTGGACCGATACCGATCCCGAAGGAGGAGATGATACTGAGGACACAGATCCCCGTTGGAATCAATTGAAAGACTTGAAATAACCCCTGTCATGGCACATCCCAAACGACGTCAGAGTAAAACGCGCTCTCGGAAGCGCCGCACCCACGACGCCTTGACCGCAGCCAATGTGGCTACTTGTCCCACCACCGGTCAACCTCACCTTTTTCACCGTGCGCACTGGCATGAGGGTCGGTTGTACTACAAGGGCAAGGTGGTGATGGAGAAGGCGCAAGCCTGATTCGCACTGCGTTCGATCGCATCTCAGGGCCTCTTTATGAGGCCCTTTTTTATTCCCAAATCAGGAACCCGACCCGTGCATGGATGGAAAAACTATCTTTGGCACCACTTTTCAAGCATCAAAATCTTTGCAGGCATTGCACATGAAGGCGGCCATCACAGCAGTTGCGGGCTACGTTCCCGAAGATCTCCTGACCAATGCGGATTTGGAGAAAATGGTCGACACGAACGATGAGTGGATTCGTTCGCGGACGGGCATCGAACAGCGGCACATTCTGAAAACCCCGGGGCTCGCCACTTCCGACATGGGAGCAGAGGCGGTCAAGACGCTTTGCCAAAAGCGCGGCATCGACCCGATGGAAATCGAACTCATCATCGTGGCGACGGTGACCGCCGACATGCACTTCCCGGCGACGGCAAACCTCTTGGCCGAGAAGGTCGGAGCAAAAAACGCCTGGGGCTACGACCTCAGCGCGGCTTGCTCGGGGTTCATCTTCGCGCTGGTCACGGGTGCCCAGTTCATCGAAGGGGGACGGTACAAGAAGGTGGTCGTGGTCGGCGCGGACAAGATGAGCTCCATCATCGACTACACGGACCGCACCACCTGCGTCCTCTTCGGGGATGGAGCCGCTGCGGTGTTGTTGGAGCCGAGCGAGGAAGGCGGGATTCATGACCACATCCTGCGCGTCGACGGAAGTGGCGCACAGTACCTGCACCAGAAGGCCGGTGGGTCGCTCAAGCCGCCCACGCACGAAACCGTGGACGCAAAAGAGCACTTCGTCTTTCAGGATGGACAGCCGGTGTTCAAGGCGGCCGTCAAAGGCATGGCAGACGTGAGCTACGAAATCATGGAGCGCAACCAACTGGGTCCGGATGACGTGGCTTGGCTCGTACCCCACCAAGCCAACCTGCGGATCATCGACGCCACCCAGCGCCGCATGGGCTTGCCCGCAGAAAAGGTGATGATCAACATCCAACGCTACGGCAACACCACCGCGGCGACCATTCCCCTGTGCCTGCGCGATTGGGAATCCCAGCTGCGCAAGGGCGACAACATCATCCTGGCCGCTTTTGGAGGCGGATTCACCTGGGGTGCCGTGTACTTGAAATGGGCTTACAATCCCAATTAACGATTCAGACCTGCCATCTCCCTTAATTTTGTCCGAAATCATCGCCGAGCCATGACCATCAGCGAAATCCAAGACCTCATCAAATTCATCGCCAAGTCCGGCGTCACCGAGGTTGAAATCGAGAAGCAAGACTTCAAAATCACCATCAAAGCAGACCCCGGCAAGCGCCGTTCCGCCCCGGAGGCCATTCCCATGGCTTACCCGATCGCAGCAGCGCCGGTTCTTCCTGCGCCGGTCGCCGCTCCGGTAGCTGCCGCACCAGCGCCAGCCGCACCAGCAGTGGAAGCCTCTGCCCCGGCCACCGACGATTCCCGGTATGTGACCATCAAGTCCCCCATGATCGGCACCTTCTACCGGAAACCCGCTCCGGATAAGCCTCACTTCGTCGAGGCAGGCTCAAGCATCTCCAAAGGAAGCGTGCTCTGCGTCATCGAAGCCATGAAGCTCTTCAATGAAATCGAGAGCGAATACGCCGGCAAGGTGGTCAAGATCCTCGTCGAGGACAACTCGCCTGTCGAGTACGACCAGCCCCTGTTCCTCATCGATCCGTCCTGAACCTGACCGGTTTTCCATGTTCAAGAAAATTCTGATCGCCAACCGCGGGGAGATCGCGCTGCGCGTGATTCGCACCTGCAAGGAGATGGGCATCAAAACCGTGGCGGTATACTCCACCGCAGACGCAGATAGCCTCCACATCCGATTCGCGGACGAGGCGGTGTGCATCGGTCCCCCGCGCAGCGCGGATTCTTACCTCAAGATCCCCAACATCATCGCTGCAGCGGAAATTACCAATGCGGATGCCATCCACCCGGGCTACGGATTTCTGTCTGAAAACGCCCATTTTTCGCGGGTTTGCAAGGAAAACAACATCAAATTCATCGGCGCCAGCCCTGAGATGATCGACGCCATGGGGGACAAGGCCTCCGCCAAGGCGACCATGCGGGCAGCCGGTGTACCCACCATTCCCGGGAGTGAAGGCATCTTGGGTTCTCTAGAGGAGGCGCTGTCCTGCGCGCATGAAATCGGATATCCCGTGATGCTCAAGGCCACTGCGGGCGGTGGAGGAAAGGGGATGAAGGTCTGCACGGACGATGCCACCCTCGCCGAGGCTTGGGAAACCACGCGCCGTGAAGCGGCTGCGGCCTTCGGCAACGACGGCATGTACATGGAGAAGTTTGTGGTAGAACCCCGCCACATCGAGATTCAGATTGCCTCAGACCAGCGCGGAAAGGCATGTCACCTCAGTGAGCGGGACTGCTCCATCCAGCGTCGCCACCAGAAACTCGTCGAGGAGACGCCTTCGCCGTACATGACCGACGAGCTCCGCGAGAAGATGGGACAAGCGGCTATCAAAGCGGCCGAAGCCGTCCATTACGAGGGTGTGGGCACGGTGGAGTTCTTGGTGGACAAGGACCGGAACTTCTACTTCATGGAGATGAACACCCGGATCCAGGTCGAGCACACCATCACGGAAGAGGTGATCAATTACGATTTGGTCAAAGAACAAATCAAGCTCGCCGCAGGGGACAACATCTCCGGCCGGAACTATTACCCCAAGATGCACTCCATCCAATGTCGCATCAATGCGGAAGATCCGGACCGCGGCTTCGCCCCCTCTCCCGGGGTGATTACCGTCTACCACGCACCCGGAGGACACGGCGTGCGCATCGACACCCACGTTTACGCTGGCTACAAGATTCCACCCTACTACGACAGCATGATCTCCAAGCTCATCGTCGTAGCCCAAACCCGCGAAGAAGCCATCCTCAAGATGCAGCGGGCGTTGGATGAGTATGTGATCGAAGGGGTCAAGACGACCATTCCATTCCACCAGCGGCTCATGCGGCATCCCCGTTTCCTCAGCGGGAACTTCACCACGAAGTTCCTCGAGGAAGAAACCGTCTGAGTCAAGCTTAGCTCCGTCGGGTCCGCTTGAGAATCGCCGTGGTGGAATGACCCGCCACGAGCGGGATGGCCAGCACTTCCCCCCCGCGGGCGAGAACGACTTCCCGACCGACCATGTAACGCCGGTCCTGCGGGTCCTGTACCGACGGGTCATAGTCCCCTCCCTTGACCAGCACGTCGGGTTGCAGCCAAGCGATGAGATGCTCGGGGGTGTCCTCCCCGAAGATGATCACGGCATCCACACAGCGCAGGGCGGCCAGCACGAAGGCCCGGTCCTGTTCGTTGTGTATCGGTCGGTCCTCGCCTTTTCCAAGTCGGCGTACACTGGCGTCCGAATTGAGCCCCACCACCAACCGGTGTCCCGCAGCTCGAGCCGCTTCGAGGTAGGTCACATGGCCGCGATGCAGCAAATCGAATACGCCATTGGTGAACACGAGTTTCTCGCCGTTTTGACGCCACCCGTTCCACTGGGCAGGAAATTCCGGGGCGAATTGCCAAGCGCCCCCCCCCTCAGCCCGCAAAAGCGCATGATCCTGCGGTGTCTTCATGCGCTCAAACCGCTGGGGTGTTGCGCAACCTGAACCGGACCAGCATGCCATAGGCGATGATGCCGGTGGCGACCATCATGAGGGTTTGGCTTAGCCACATCACATTGGCTACCAAAAATCCGGTGGCCTGTTCCCGACCGAGTGCGGAAAACGCCAACATGATGGCCCATTGATACGAACCTATGCCGCCCGGCGCGGGCAGCACCATGCCCAACCCCCCGGCCACCATGGCGAAGAGGCCCTCCAAGGCGCTCAAGTCTGAAGTGGCCGGCATGGTCGCGAAAATGACCTGGGCGGTTCCGTAGTACATGCCCCAGATGAACGCTGTATGGGCGAAGAAGGCCCACTTCCGGCGCATTTGCGAAACACTCAGCAGCCCGGATTTCATACCCTCCATGAAATTCACCACACGGGCCCAACCCGGCTTGCTCTTCCAGCGCTTGCGCAGCCTGTAGCCCAGGTAGAGCATACCCAATCCCCCGGCGGCCATCGACAACAGGAGAGGCATGCCCAGGGGAATTTCCATCGATTGAGCCAAGATGGCAAAAGCCTCTGCGTTGCCGAGGATGGCCACCAGCAGGAACAAAGCGAGCACGGCCATATCGATAACCCGCTCAATCAGCACCGTCCCAAAGAGCACATCAACCGGGATACGGTCGGTTTGATTGAGCGCACCGCAACGGGCCAATTCCCCCGAACGCGGAACGAACGTATTCGCCAAATATGCAAACGAAACCGCGTGGATGCTGTGCCACCGGCGGGTCTCAAAACCCAACGGCTCCAACATCAACCGCCAGCGCATTCCCCGGGAAACAATCGCCAAATACCCCATGAACATGGACAGCGTGAGGCCGCCCAAAGGAACCTCAAGCATGTCCTGCCACAACTGCCCCAAGGATCGCTCCCCCCGGCTCAGCGCCCAAGAGAATAAACCCAATCCCAGCAACAAAAAAGCGATGTAACCGACTGCCTTCCGCAGCCGACCCCACGAGATCATGAAGCGATCAAGCGATTGGAGGCCGTGTCCGGAAACACCAGACGCGGCCGGAACCCGGAGGCCTCTTGCTCCGTGAAGAGCCCGTAGGCGATGACGATGACGATGTCGCCCACCTGCACCCGACGGGCCGCCGGGCCATTGAGGCAAACCGATCCGCTATTGCGTTCACCCACAATGACATACGTCTCGAAACGCTCGCCGTTGTTGATGTTCACGATTTGGACTTTCTCGCCCTCGTACAGACCGGCGGCCTCCACCAGCGCCGCATCGAGGGTGATGCTGCCGATGTAGTTCAGATCGGCTTGGGTTACCGTTAGGCGGTGCAGTTTGGCCCGCATCAAAGTCACTAACATTTTGCAAAAGTAGGCCAAACTCCACCTCACCTCCCACCTCCAAATTGCTCCTTCCACACCTCCCGTGCCTCCAAAGCCATCTGGTACCACTCCTCCCCGAATTTCCGGACCAAGGCGGTGCGGCAAAATTCCAGGATGGAAACCTGGTTCGCCAGGCCGCAATCCCGCGCCCCGTCACAGATGGGCCAACGGTGGTAATTGAGGGCCTCATACTCCCCCAAGGTCCGTGTGCGAATGGGGTACAGGTGACACGAGATGGGCTTGATCCAATCCGTTGCCCCGGCGCGGTGCGCCTGTTCCAGCCCGCATTTCGCCGTGCCGTTTGCATCGAAGGTCGTGTAGGCGCACTCGCGACCCTCCACCAACGGGGTCACCCATTCGCCGTCCTCGTCGCGCACGTACCTGCCCTGGGCCTCGATGGCCGCGATGCCCTCGGGGCGCAAGTAGGGCTTGACCGCCTCGTACACCCGGTCCAGCGCCGCGAGCTCGGCCTCCTCCAGGGGTGCGCCGCTGTCGCCTTCGACGCAGCAGGCCCCCTTGCACCGGGCCAGATCGCAGGCGAAGAATTGGTCAAATAGGTCTTCAGAAAGCAGCGTTTTTTCCAGGGCAATCATGGGGGCGAATTTAGGCCAAGGTGCCCCGCAGGAACTAACTTTGAGGGAAGTTCATCCCCTGGTCCTCCATGTCGATTTCACCTCCCATTCTGAGAGACCGCTGGCAGCGGCTGCGTCCACTCGATGCGCGGCGGGGGGCAAATGCCATGGCGTTGTACCGGGATTTTTATCGGTCGCGGCGGTCGCGGCTGGCGGTTCCCATGCGGGCCATGCCCATGAGCATCAGCGTGGAACCGACGACGTCGTGCAACCTGCGCTGTCCGGAGTGCCCGTCCGGATTGCGGGCCTTCACGCGACCGACGGGCATGCTGCAGCCTGCCATGCTCGAGGCCTTGCTGGAGGAAATTGGGCCTTGGCTGGTTTATGGCAACCTGTACTTCCAAGGCGAGCCCTATCTCCACCCCCAGATGAACGACCTGGTGCGGGCTTTTCGGCGGCACGGCATTTACACCTCCACCTCGACCAACGCCCACTACCTCAAGCCCGCCCAAGCGGAGGCCATCGTGGCCTCCGGGCTCAACCGGCTCATCATCTCGGTGGACGGTGCCACGCAGGAGACCTACCAGCAATACCGGGTGGGCGGGAACCTGGAGCGCGTCATAGAAGGGACCCGAAACATCCTGGCCGCCGCGCGGGGCCAGAGAAGCCTGCATGTGGTGTGGCAGGTGTTGGCCGTAGGGCCCAATGAGCATGAAATCCCAGAATTGAGACGTCTGGCGCACGCATTGGGCGTGCACGAATGCGTCATCAAAACCGCCCAGCTGGACGACCCGCGCGACGGCCACCCGCTGCTCACGCAGCGCCCGGAGCTCCGGCGCTACGACCGGGGGGAAGACGGCGTCTGGCGGTTGCGCAATCCCCTGGAGGACCACTGCTGGCGCATGTGGCAGGGCTGCGTGCTCACCTGGGACGGGCGCGTGGTCCCTTGCTGCTTCGACAAGGATGCCCACCATGCGCTCGGGACGTATGCGCCGGGGGGGAGGGGGTTTCGGGAGATTTGGCATGGCGAAGCCTACGCCGCCTTTCGCGCCCAAATTTTCCAAAACCGCTCCGCCATTGATATGTGCCGCAACTGTACCGAGGGCACGCAGGTCTACGCAGATTGATGGGGAACAGGATGGAATTCGCTGTGAACGCCTAACTTCGGGGCGATGGCGTGGTACGATAAAAACCGGCTCCGCATGGGGACCTGGCGCAAACCGCTCAAGCTCGCGGCGCGCGCCCACACGCCGGAGGCCAGCCTTTTCAAATCGAGCGCCGCCAAGCACCAAGCTCCCTGGTATCGGGCGGCACAACAAAGCGCGCGGACGGCCCAGCGCATCGCCCGTGCCCTCTCCGCCCGCCGCATCGCCATCCCGCTGCTTTTGGGGTTGGGTGCCGCGGTTTGGCTTTTCACCCGCGAACTCAACCAACCCGTGATCGACCCGGTCACAGGCACGGCGCAAACCACGGCGGAACTGCTGTCCGGGTACACCTGGAGCACACGGGCCACTTGGGCACTGCTGGGCGTCTTGTCGCTCGTGCTCCTCCGGGATGCGGCCTACATCCTGCGGCTTCGGCTCCTGACCTTGGGGCAGTTGCGCTGGCGACAGTGCTTGGACAGCATTTTGTTGTGGGAATTCGCCTCAGCCCTCACCCCAAGTGTGGTCGGGGGCAGTGCGGTGGCCATCTTGATTCTCAACCGGGAGGGAATGCCGGTGGGGCGGAGTGCAGCGGTGGTTTTTGTGACGGCATTGCTCGATGAGCTGTTTTATATCCTGGCGGTTATTGGGGTGGGTTTGGGGGTATGGGCAGCGGGCGGGGCATTTTTCCCCTCATCATCCACGCTGACCCATTGGGGCTCGAACTCCTTGCCCGTGTTGTTCGGGGTGGGATTTGGGGTCATCGTATTGCTGACGACCCTGATATTGATGGGGGTGTTGGTGGCCCCGAGCGGGGTATCCAACGCAGTACAACGGCTGTTTCGCGCGCGGATTCTGAAGCGGTGGGCAGGGGCGGCAGCGCAGTGGTCAGCGGACTTGGTGGTCGCGTCAGCGGAGTTCCGGAACAGCGGTTGGCGGTTTTGGGCGAAGGCGTTTGGGGCGACGAGTTTGGCCTGGCTGGCGCGGTTCCTGACCCTTAACATGGTGCTGCTGATTTTTTACAGCGCGGTGCCCCACGCCGCAGTGCTCGGGCGGCAGCTGGTCATGTGGGTCATCCTGCTCATCAGCCCTACGCCGGGGTCGACCGGGGTGGCGGAGATCCTGCTCCCGCTGTTCTTGGGCGATTTGATGGAGTTGGGGTACCTGGCCTTGGTGGCCGTCATCTGGCGCGGGGTGACATATTTTCCGTACCTGTTCGCCGGGGCGCTGGTGCTGCCCGGTTGGCTGGCGCGGACGGCGAAGGGCACGGGAAGACGGCGGCGGAGCCGCGGAAAGAAGGAAGTGGCGGCGTAAATTTGGCCTTGATGAAAACCGACAATCGCCCCGGCAAAGGCACGCTCGCCGTGCATGCAGGTGTCACCCCGGACCCCTCCACAGGGGCCATCATGACGCCGATTTTCCAAACGTCCACCTATGTCCAGGAGGCGGTCGGGGTGCACAAAGGCTGGGAGTACAGCCGCAGCCACAATCCCACGCGCGCGGCGCTGGAGTCGGCGCTGGCCGAGCTGGAACATGGCGCTCACGGACTCGCATTCGCCTCCGGGCTGGCGGCCATCGACACGGTCCTGAAGACGTTGCGCCCCGGGGATGAGGTCATCGCAGGACAGGACCTCTACGGGGGAACGGCGCGGCTTTTTCGGGTGAATACGGCGCCCATGGGCATTGTCTTTCACTTTGTGGATACCCAGGACCCGGCGCAGGTGGAGGCGGCCATCAATGAGCGGACGAAGCTGGTTTGGCTCGAAACCCCGACCAACCCCATGCTCCAGATTACGGATATCGCGGCGGTGGCGGCCATCACCCGCGCGCACGGCATCTGGCTCGCGGTGGACAATACCTTCGCTTCGCCTATGCTCCAACGCCCGCTCGAGCTCGGCGCAGACATCGTCATGCACAGCGTCACCAAGTACCTCGGTGGCCACAGCGATGTGGTGATGGGCGCGCTGATCACGCGGGATGCGGCCATCGACAGCCAACTCCGGACCATCCAAAACAACTGCGGCGCCATCGCCCAGCCTTTCGACTCTTTCCTGGTGTTGCGCGGGGTGAAAACGCTGCACCTGCGCATCGAGCGCGCCTGCGAGAACGCGCGCCGCATCGCCCACTACCTGCGCGAACATCCCCGGGTGGGGAAGGTGTACTGGCCCGGCTTCCCCGACCACCCCGGACATGAGGTCGCCGCCCGCCAAATGGATGACTTCGGGGCGATGATCGCCTTCGAACTGGCCAGCCAAGACCTCGAGCAGGCCAAATCCTTCGTCGCATCCACCCGCATCTTCGCGCTGGCAGAGTCCCTCGGCGGGGTAGAATCGCTCATCGAACACCCCGCAGCGATGACGCACGCGAGTGTTCCACCCGAAATCCGCCTGCAACTGGGAATTTCCGACGGGTTCATCCGCCTCTCAGTAGGGGTGGAGGCCGTGGACGACCTCATCGCGGACCTGGAGCAGGCTTTCGGAGCTTGAGGCGACGGAGAATCAGGGCCTGACGACGCTGGGCTGCCTATCTTCGGGGCCATGCAACAGGGAACGCAAACGGAACGAATGGGGGTGGTGGGCGCGGGATTGGTGGGAAGCTTGTGGGCGCTCATGCTCGCCCAGCGCGGGCACCGGGTGGCGGTTTTTGAACGGAGACCGGATCCGCGAAAGGGGGTGATTTCTGCCGGGAGGAGCATCAACCTCGCTTTGAGTGAACGGGGCTGGCGGGCGCTGGAGCGGGCGGGAATAGCTGAGAAGGTCCGTGAAATCGCCCTGCCCATCGCCGGGCGGCTGATGCACAGCGTCGGCGGAGTAGAGACCTTTCAACCTTACGGATTGCCGGGGGCGACGGGCAGATGGGGCGACGCCCAGTGCATCTACTCGGTCAGCCGAGCGCGGCTCAACCGCATCCTCATCGAGGCGGCTGAAGCCCATGAGGGGGTGAACATCCACTTCGGCCACGTGGGAGAAGGGATGCAATGGGATGCGCATTCGGTGACGGCGGCTTTCCGGGACCCGGATGGGGCAATCCGCCAGGAGACCTTCGACCGGCTCTTCGGCACCGACGGGGCTTTCAGCGCGGTTCGGGAACGGATGCAGCGCACGGACCGATTCGACTTTGAGCAACAATACCTCGGGCATGGTTACCGGGAGTTGGAGATGAAGCCGCGGGAAGATGGCGGGTTTCGGATGCGGGAGGATGCGCTGCACATCTGGCCCCGGGGCGGGTTTATGCTCATGGCCCTCCCCAACCCGGACGGCACGTTCACCTGCACCCTGTTCGCGCCTTACGACGGGCCACAGGGCCTGGACGCATTGGCGGACCCCGCGGCTGCGGAGCGTTTTTTTGCCGAGCAGTTCCCGGACGTTCTGCCCCACTTCCCGGACTTCGCGGCGGAGTGGTCGCGCCACCCCACTTCCTCTCTGGTCATGGTGCGCTGCCATCCCTGGCACCGGGGAGACCGGGTGGTGTTGATGGGCGATGCGGCGCATGCGATCGTACCGTTCTACGGGCAGGGCATGAACTGCGGTTTCGAGGATTGTACGGTGCTCTCGGAACTCCTCGATGGCCGGGGGCAGACGCCGGATTGGGGCACGGTTTTCTCGGAGTACACCGCGCTGCGCAAGCCGGCGGGGGATGCCATCTTAGAGCTGGCCTTGCGCAACTATGTGGAGATGCGAGATAAGACAGGGGATCCGCGGTTCTTGCTGCAAAAGCGCATCGAGTCGCTGCTCGCCACGCGGCATCCGGGCGAGTGGGTGCCGCTGTACACGCAGGTGACCTTCAGCCACACGCCTTACCACGAGGCGCTGGCGGCGGGCAAACGGCAGGACGCAATCATGGCGCAGGTGATGGACCGGCCGGACATTGCGGAGGTTTGGGATGCGGTCGAGGTGACGGATGCGGCCATCGCGCTGCTGCGGGCGGACAAGGCGCTCAACTAGGCCATGGGAGCGGCTTGGACGCGGTGGGGGTGGGTGGTGGCGGGATGGATGCTGGCGTGGAATGCCGCAGGCCAAACCCGTCCCCAACCGCTCTTCGACCCCAGCGGGATGGTCTGGAACCGGACGGGTTGGAGTGTGGGGGTCGGGGTCTTGGGGCTCCACCCCGAACCCCGGCATTGGGAGGCACAGTGGATTCGCGGAGGGGACACGCTGTATGCAGGGGAATGGACGGCGCGCGGGGGATGGGGGTTCGGGGGGGAGGTGGCCCGATGGAGGGTGCTGGAGACCCCGGTTTTGATCGATCGCTGGCAGATGCGGGCAGGCGGGGGGTTCCGGCAGGCGGGCGAGCGGTTTGAGGGGGTCGTGCAGGGGGCGGTGCCGGACACGCTGGAGGGAACGGCCCGCCACGGGGTGGCCTCCCTGGGACTGCACGGCCTGCGGGCGTTTCCGCTCACGAATGCCCTTTTCGTCGAAGGGATGATGGGGGTGGGCATGGATGCGTGGTTCCTGCGCCGGGAGGAGCCCGCAGGCCCGGACTCGCTCTTCCGCCACCCGGCGCCCGGCCCTCCCTTCCGCTGGGCCCTCGAGGCCGGCGTGGGCCTCGGCTACGCCCTGCCCAAGGGCGGCTTCCTCCGCCTCACCCTCGAGGCGGACCTCCTCCAACTGTCCCCCGCCTCCCGCGCCGGTGGCAGCCGGGTGGACCTCCTGCAACAGGGGTACCGACCCTGGAGCCTCCTGCTCCGCTGGGACTTCCGCCGCCCCCGGCCCGAAATCGACTGCAGCGGCCCCCCGGACCCCAAGCAGCCCGGCCGGGACCTCTTCGACCCCAAGATGCGAAAGCGTTACCGCTACCGCTGATCGGCACAGAGCTCCACCAGCACCTTCGCCGTCCCCCCGGGATGAAGGAACGCGATGACCTTCCCATCCGCCCCCGGCTTGGGACCGCTGATGCGCGTGTAGCCCAGCCCTTCCAACCGGGCGAGTTCCGCGGCGATGTCCTCCACGGCAAAGGCCAAATGATGCAACCCCGGCCCCCGCTTCTCCAGGTGCCGTGCGATGGGCCCATCCTCCGTCAACGATCCGAGCAGCTCGACCTTGGTTTCACCGGTTTGGAAAAACGACGTGCGCACCCCCTCATCCTCCACATCCTCCCGTTTGTAAGGCCCCACGCCCAGCAGCTCCGTGAACACCCGTTCCGCCTCCGCCAGGTCCGCTACCGCGATGCCCACATGTTCCAAGTGCTTCATGCCACAAAGATAAACCGCCCCCAATCTCCCCCCAATCTCCCCCCTCTCCCCCACAACCCGCCCCGATTGGGTTAAATTTGCCCCATGCAAGCTTCGCCCCCTCCCTTCCTCCAGGATGCTTCCTGGATGCCCCTGGACCTGACCGGCAAGACCGCTTGGGTGGGCGGCGGATCGCAGGGCATCGGACTGGCCGCCGCGCAGCATCTGGCCGCGCTCGGCGCAAAAGTCATCTTGGTGGCACGGGATGCGCAGCGGCTGGAGCAGGCCCTGGCCACCCTTCCCGGCACCGGGCACCAGGCGGTGACCGTCGATTACGCCCGCCCCGAAGAAGTGGCGCGAAAAGCCGCCGAATGCGCGGCATCCGGCCCGGTCCACATCCTCGTGAACAACACCGGTGGACCCGCGGGGGGCGCAGTGGCGGCGGCGGATGTGCAGGCCTTCAGGAACACCTTTGAACAGCATTTGGTCTGCAACCACCTGCTGGCCCAAGCCTTCCTCCCGGGCATGCGCGAAGCGGGCTACGGGCGCATCATCAATGTCATCAGCACCTCGGTAAAGCAGCCCCTGCACGGCCTCGGCGTGAGCAATACCATCCGGGGCGCGGTGGCGAATTGGTCCAAATCCCTCGCCAACGAGGTGGGCCCGGAGGGCATCACCGTCAACAATGTGCTGCCTGGCGCCACGGCCACGAGCCGGCTGCAGGAAATCGTCCAGGCGAAGTCGCAACAGTCGGGCCGGCCAGCGGACCACCACCTCGCCGACATGGCCGCCGCGGTACCCATGAAGCGCGTGGCCCAACCGGAGGAAGTTGCCCGTGCCATCGCCTTCCTCGCCTCCCCGGCCGCCTCTTACATCCACGGGATTAATTTGCCCGTCGACGGTGGGCGCACCGGCTGCCTTTGAGCGTAATTTTGTGCCCCAAACAACGTAAATAGGAACGTTCATGTCCCACACCCATCAGGCTGCCATCGACGCCTTCATGGCGAAAGTCGAAGCCCAGAATCCACACGAGCCGGAGTTTCTGCAAGCCGTGCGCGAAGTCGCAGAAACCGTCATTCCGTTCATCGACGCGCACCCGAAGTACCGGGAGCACCGCATCTTGGAGCGGATTGTCGAGCCGGAGCGCACCATCATTTTCCGTGTGCCCTGGACGGATGATGCAGGCCAAATCCACGTCAACCGAGGATACCGGGTCGAGTACAATTCTGCCATCGGGCCCTACAAAGGCGGACTGCGCTTTCACCCCTCAGTGAACCTGAGCATCCTGAAATTCCTCGGGTTTGAGCAGATTTTCAAAAACTCCTTGACCACCTTGCCCATGGGCGGCGGAAAGGGCGGCTCGGACTTCGATCCCAAAGGCAAGTCCGACGGCGAGGTGATGCGTTTCTGCCAGAGTTTCATGACAGAACTCGCCCGCCACATCGGCGCGGATACGGACGTGCCCGCCGGTGACATCGGGGTGGGCGGCCGCGAAATCGGTTACATGTTTGGCCAGTACAAGCGCCTGCGGAATGAGTTCACCGGCGTGCTGACGGGCAAGGGCATCAAGTGGGGCGGTTCGCTCATCCGCCCGGAGGCCACGGGTTACGGTGCGGTGTACTTCGCCCAGGAGATGCTGGCGACCCGTGGCGAGACCCTCAGCGGCAAGTCCGTCCTGGTCTCCGGCTCGGGCAACGTCGCCCAGTACGCGGCTGAGAAGTGCATCCAATTGGGCGCCAAGGTGCTCACGCTCAGCGACTCCTCGGGCTACATCCTGGATCCCGCAGGCATCGATGCCAACAAACTCGCCTGGATCCTGGACCTGAAAAACGTCCGCCGGGGCCGCATTTCGGAATACACCAGCCAATTCCCGGGGTCTTCCTTCCACGCGGGCAAGACGCCTTGGGGGGAGAAAGCGGATTTGGCCTTCCCATGCGCGACGCAAAACGAACTCAACGGTTCGGATGCCGCGATGCTCATCGCCAACGGTTGCATGGCCGTGGCCGAGGGCGCGAACATGCCCTCTACGCCGGAAGCCGTTCATGCCTTCCACCAGGCGGGCGTGATGTTCGCTCCTGGCAAGGCCTCCAACGCAGGTGGTGTCTCAACTTCCGGCTTGGAGATGTCCCAGAACAGCTTGCGCCTCAGCTGGTCGCGCGAAGAGGTTGATTCCCGCCTCCACGGCATCATGAAGAGCATCCACGCGCAGTGTGTCCAATACGGCAAGCGGGCCGATGGCACGGTCGACTACGTGCAGGGCGCGAACATCGCGGGCTTCGTGAAGGTGGCCGATGCCATGATCGATCAAGGCGTGGTCTGACGCCGGCGATTTTCTGTCGAAATTTTTGATGCGCCCCCGGGACCCGCACGCGGTCTTGGGGGCGTTATCTTTGGGACATGGATACAGGATTGGAACATCTGCACAGCACCCTGCGTTGGGTCGCGTTGATTTTGCTGGCGGTCACCTGGTTTCGCGCGTTTTCCCAACGCCGCTCAGGCGCTTTTTCGCCCACCCAGGCGAAGTTGGGCCTCTTCACGATGGTCACCCTGCACGTGCAGCTCATCCTGGGATTGAGCCTCTACTTCCTCAGGGGGTGGCACGAGGCCATCGCCCAGCCGGGTGCCATGACAGATACGAACATCCGTTTCTTCGGAATGGAGCACCTGGTGCTCATGCTGTTGGCCATCGCCCTGGGCACATTGGGACACAGCTTGTCCAAGCGCGCACAGGATGCGGAGGCAAAGTACCGCAAGCAGACGCTTTACTTCGGGCTGGCCTTGTTGGTGATTTTGCTCGGCATTCCGTGGCCTTTCCGCCCGGGATTTGAGGGTTACGGCTGGTTTTGAGCGGCATGAGAGCGAGACGTTTGCACCCTGTTGATGGGCTGTTTTGGCTGGCGCTGGCAGGGTGGATTTGGGGCATGGGGGCCATGGGCTGCGGAGGCGCTGAGGGGCCATCTGTTCCCGCGACGGGGGGCACCACCATCGCCGCAGAGGAGGTGGTGGCAGTGTACAACCAGAAGTGCAGCCTTTGCCACGGAAGCGATGGGAAGAAGATGTTGGCAGGCGCCCCGGATTTGACCTTGACCACGCTCACCCACCCGGAAGTGGTCCAGCTGATTCGCGAGGGGAAGGGCACCATGCCGCCGCACAAGGAGGTGCTGACTCCTGAAATGATTGAGGCGCTGGCCCACCACGTCGCGTCGCTGAAGCCCTGAGCATGCTCGAGCGCAAACAGATTCCCACCGCCCCCAAGGAGGAGACGTGCGTGTTGGTGGGTTTGATCACCGGTCGCCAGCGCCGGGAGCAGGTGGAGGAGTACCTGGACGAGCTGGCATTTCTGGCGACCACGGCGCACGCCCAATGCCAGCGGACTTTTTTGCAATCGCTGGACAAACCGGATGTCCGGACTTTCGTGGGAAGCGGCAAGGTCCGCGAGATCAAGGAGTACGTCGAAGCGGCCGACGTGGACATCATCCTCTTCGACGATGAGCTCACACCCACGCAGTTGCGCAACCTCGAGCGGGAAATTCCCGAGCGCAAAATCCTGGACCGGCCGCACCTCATCCTGGACATCTTCGCCCAACGTGCCCGCACGGCGCACGCCAAGACCCAGGTGGAACTCGCTCAGTACCAGTATCTCTTGCCCCGCCTGACGAACATGTGGTCCCACCTGCAGAAACAGAAGGGCGGCATCGGCATGAAGGGACCGGGAGAGAAGGAGATTGAGACCGACCGCCGCATCGTGCGCGACCGGATTGCGCAGCTGAAGAAGGATCTGCTGGACATCGATCGCCAGATGGCCACCCAGCGCGGCAACCGCGGCGCCATGGTGCGCGTGGCCCTCGTGGGCTATACGAATGCGGGAAAGAGTTCGTGGATGAACCTGCTCTCCAAGAGCGAGGTTTTTGCGGAGGACAAACTCTTCGCCACCCTCGACACCACCGTGCGCAAAGTGGTCTTGCACAATCTACCTTTCCTGCTCAGCGACACCGTGGGATTCATCCGCAAACTGCCCCACGCCCTCATCGAGAGCTTCAAGAGCACCCTCGACGAAACCCGGGAAAGCGACCTGCTGCTGCACGTGGTGGATGTCTCCCACCCGCAATTTGAAGATCACATTGCGGTGGTGGAATCCACGCTGGCCGAGATCGGCAGCGCGGACAAACCCATGGTTCTGGTATTCAACAAGATCGATAGACTTCCTCCCGGGGGATTTGAGTCCCCGAGCCCCGAGGAACAGATGGCTGGCATCCGGGAGCGCTTCGAGCGCAGCGACCGGCTGGTGGCCTTCGTCTCAGCACACAGCCGCGAAGGCCTCGATGCGCTCAGGGAACTGCTTTACGAGCAGGTAAAGACCATCCACATCCAGCGTTATCCGTACAACGACTTTCTATTTTGACTCCGCATGTCCTCATCGATTCGCCAAGAAAAAGTAGCCGAACAGGTCCGTCGCGAGCTCAGTACGCTGTTTCAGCAACACAGCCGAGACTGGTTTGGCGGGATGTTCATCACGGTGACGGGGGTGAGGATGGCGCCGGATTTGGGCTTGGCGAAGGTGTACCTCAGCTTCATGGCGGTGCCGGACAAGCAGGCCGCCCTGACTTATGTCCGGGGCGAAGGATGGCGCATCCGCAAGTCGCTCGCAGAGAAAATGGCCAAGCAAGTCCGCATCATCCCCGAGCTCAACTTCTACCTCGACGACAGCCTGGATCACGTGGAAGCTGTGGAGCGGGCGTTGAAGGGAGGCTGAGCTTCTGGGGCGGCGTCGGGCTCAGGGCAGGTCATACAGGGGCTGGACACAACCGGCCTCCGTCCTCAGATACCACAGCGGAAGGCCTTTTCCCACCGCCGTCCAGTCCGCCGGCCCCACACCTTCTCCCAACCACTTCCCGGATACATCCCACGCCGTCCAAGCCGTCGTAGCATCCACGGAAGGCAAATGGGCCGCATCGGTGGGCAAGGCCCGGTGGGTGCGGCAATCCCGCAGCGCCTCATCCTCGGTTCGCGCCACGGCCAGATCGGTGGTGCAGGGCAAAAGCGCCATCAGCCGCTCCCACAGGCCGTTGTCGAAGGACGACAAGGCCAATTGCGAAAGCCCGGCGGATTCGCCCAACCGAATCACCACCCAGTCCAGCGAATCCGAGACGTAGATTTTTTGATCGTCTCTGCCTAGCGCGCACTTCAAATCCGCCGGCCCTTGGGGAATGAGCGGCCCATTGAAGGGCCACTGGGTCTCAGGGAGCCGGTGCATGTCGCTTCCGTTGAGCCACCACAGGTAACCGTACGCCGGATTCATCTCCGATGATGGCGACAACATGCTCTCGAGGTAATCGGGATTTTCCAGCAAATCCGCCCCGTCCCAGACCCCGTCCGCGGCCACGAGCAATCCGAAGCGGGCCATATCCCGGGCTTTGCTCACGAAGGTCTCATTGTAAGGACTTCCCAGCGGGAAAAAGGCTCCAATCATCCCCGTGGGTTGAAACAGCCGGGGCCACATAAACGCCGGAAGTCCTACCCCCGTGGCCGCCGGGAGCATCTCATGCAGCAGGGTGTACGGCGCATTGTGATAGGCCCACCTTGTCCCCGGTTGGGTGAGGTAGGCCAAACACGCCGGCTCCGTGCAATCGTCATCTTCCACCCCATCATCCAACCCGGTCGTCATGGTCAAATGGTGCCGGACGGTGATCGCCTCCTCCTGCTCGGGACTCAGGGAGGACCATCCCGTGCCGAGGTAGACCGAGGACGGTGCATCGAGGTCCATCAGGCCCTCGGCCTCCGCCTGTCCCACCACAAACGCCGTGAGGGACTTGCCGGCGGAGGCCCAGTACCAGAGGCTGTCCGGCCCGTGGCCGTTCTGGTACCACTCCAACGCGATGCGCCCGCCCTGCAAGACCATGAAGGCCCGGGTTCCGTGGCTTTCCGTGTAATCGGCCAGCTCGGCCAGCGCCTCGGGACACCACCCCAGCGCCTCGGGCGAGACCGTTTCCCATTCGCCCGTCGCGGGCGGAAAGTAAGTCTCCTGGGCCCGGACGCAAAGGGACGGCATGGCACCGAGGACGGTGCCCGCAGCCCATAGCGTGGCGGACACCTTCAAGCAACGTGGAGGGTACATGCTCCTAAGATAACTTTGAGGGCATGAAGTTGAATTTGGCCACGCGTTTGGCCTGGCGCTATGTGTTCAGCACCCGGTCGCGCAACCTGGTTCACCTCATCTCGGGCATTTCCATGTTCGTGATTGCGGCGGTGACGGCGGCGATGGTGGCCATCTTGAGCGCTTTCAATGGCATCGAAGCCGTCGTGGAAGAGCTCTTCGGCACGCTCGATGGCGATGTGGCGCTGGTGGCGGCCGAGGGGGCGGTGGTGGCGGACGGGGTCGGAGACTGGCTCGCCTCGGGCGCTGCCGGGCCGGAGGTGGTCGCCTGGAGCCGGGTCATCGAAGGGGAGGCGGTGGTGCGCATGGGCGAGGGGGAGCCCCTGGTGGCCACCCTGCTCGGCATCGACCCGCAGTTCACCGAGGTGGCGCCGCTCGAGGCCGCGCTCCGATCGGGAAAATGGCAGCCCAGCCGGTCGGGCATGCCGTGTGTGGCCGTGGGCTATGGCATTCGAAACCGGCTGGGAATCCACTCCGACCAGCCCACCGTGCTCACCTTGGGCGCGCCCCGGCGCGGGGTGAAACTGTCGCGGGCGCGCGAGCAGGCCTTTGCCACCACCCAAGTCCTCGCGAACGACGTATTCTCCATCAACGCCGACCTCGACAGCCGGTACCTCATCCTCCCCCTCTCCGAGGCCCGCACCTTGTTCGATCGACCGGATTCCATTACCCGCTATGAACTGCGTCTCGCACCCGGGGCCGAGCCCGAAGCGGTCGCCGAAAGGCTGCGGGCGCAACTCGCCACCTCCCACCCCAACGTCATCCCCCGTACCCGCAGCGAAAAAAACCAGCTCATCACCCAGACGAACCGCGCCGAGAAATGGGCGACGTTTGCCATTCTGAGCTTCATCCTGGTCGTCGCCGCTTTCAATGTCATGGCCTCGCTGACCATGCTGCTGCTCGACAAGCGGGAAGACATCGAAGTGCTCCGGGCCATGGGGCTCCCGGAACGCCAAATCGAACGCGCCTTTTCCCTCCAAGGCGTCCTCATCAACGGACTGGGCGGACTTGTGGGATTGCTGGTGGGCGTCGCCCTGGTGTGGGGCCAACAGCGCATGGGGTGGATCCGACTGGAGGGATCCGTCGTACCCGCTTATCCCGTAGCCCTCAAGGGCGGAGACTTGGTGGGCATCTTGAGCGTGGTGTGGATCCTGGGCGGGCTGGGGTCAGCGGGGATGGTGCGCTGGCTCATCCGGCGCTGGGGCCACTGAGGGCCCAACCGTCGTAATGCGCCGGAATGCGGTCCAGCAAAGCGCGAATTTCCTCCGCTTCATCCGTGGTTACGAGGGCGTTGCGGAAAGCCTTGAAATCCGGTAGGCCCTTGAAGTAATTCGCATAGTGCCTGCGCATTTCCACAATGCCCAGCCGCTCCCCTTTCCACGCGATGCTTCGGGCGAGGTGCGTACCCACGGCAGCAACGCGCTCTGCCAAATCCGGCGCCGGCGCGTGGGTTCCGGTGGCCATGTAGTGTTTGACCTCGCGGAAAAACCAAGGTGATCCGATGGCCGCGCGACCGATCATGATGCCATCCACCCCATACCGCGCGCGGTACTCCACCGCCTTCTCTGGCGAATCGATGTCGCCGTTCCCGAAGATGGGAATGTGCATCCGCGGGTTCTCCTTGACCTGGCCGATGAGCGTCCAATCCGCCTCCCCCTTGTACATCTGGGCCCGGGTCCGGCCGTGAATGCTCAGGGCCTGGATGCCCACGTCCTGCAGCCGCTCGGCCACTTCCACGATGTACTTGGTCGAATCGTCCCAACCCAACCGGGTCTT
>JBEEPJ010000013.1:0-20235 GCA_041191165.1 Bacteroidota bacterium
GGTTGGGTACGCCTTCCAGATGCTCCGCTTCCCACTCGCCGGGCTTGCGCACGTCGAGAATGTTGAGCGATTCATTTTGAACCCGTTGGGCGAGATCAGCTGCAGTGATTTGTTCGATTTGTTCTACCGCCTTGCCCGCTGCTTTCCATGCCTCAATGCCCCCGGCGAGGTAGCCCATGGTATTGTCGTAGCCCACGCGGGAGAGGCGAGTCACGACTTCTTCTTCCCGCCCAGCATCCGCCACGAGGATAATGGGTTGTTGCAAATCTGGAATCAAGGCACCTACCCAAGGAGCGAAACTTCCATCGATGCCGATGAAGATGCTGTTGGGGATGTGGCCTGCGACGAAGGCATCAGCGGAGCGCGTGTCAATGACCATGGCGCCTTCGTGGTTTGCAATTCCCTCGAAAGTGTCGGCATCCAACGCGATGGTGCCCCGGGCCAGCACGTCATCCACGGAGACGATAGATGACTTGTTCATGGCGACGTTTTGCGGGAAGTACTGGGGCGGAGGCAGCAGACCATCCGTCACTTCCCGCACAAATTCCTCCTCCGTCATATCCGCCCGCAGGGCATAGTTGCTGTTCAACTGGCCGGCGATGGTATCCCAAGTCTGGCTGCTCAGGTTCTTGCCGCAGGCGGATCCGGCACCGTGTCCCGGGTAAACCAGCACATTTCCCGGAAGGGTCATGATCTTGTTCCGAAGGCTGTGGAAGAGGGTTGCTGCCAACTGCTCTTGGGTCATGCTGGCCGCTTTTTGGGCCAAATCCGGCCGCCCCACATCCCCGATAAACAGCGTATCTCCCGTGAAGATGGCATGCGGCTCGCCTTCCTCGTTCAGCAGCAAATAGCACGTGGACTCCATGGTGTGCCCCGGCGTGTGCAGCACCCGAATCTTGAGCTTGCCCACACTCAATTCCTCCCCATCCTGCGCTTGGTGAATCGCAAACTCCGTCTGGGCGGTGGGTCCGTAGACGATGGCAGCTCCCGTCTTGTGGGACAGGTCCAGGTGCCCTGAGACGAAGTCCGCGTGGAAGTGCGTCTCCAAGATGTACTTGATGCGGGCGCCGCGGTCGGCGGCTTTTTGCAGGTACGCATGGGTCTCGCGCAAGGGGTCGATGATGACCGCTTCTCCTTCGCTTTCAATGTAATAGGCCCCTTGGGCCAAACACCCGGTGTAAATCTGCTCGATGAACATGATGGAATGAAATTGCGTTTTTCGTTCTGTTGATGTGGCAGCACAACCGCTGTTATGCCTGCCCGAGAAGGATGATGATGCCCAGCACGAGCACGAACCATCCAAATCCTTTTTTCAAAAGGGTTCCGTCCACTTTTTGGGCCCAGCGCAAACCGAGCGCCATTCCCAAAACTGTCAGCCCCGTGAACCCCAAAATTAAACCCCAGTCGAGGGGTTGTCCGGAACCCAGGTCGCCTAAAAATCCGATGGTCGACTTGAGGGCGATGATGACCAGTGAGGTGCCAACGGCGGTTTTCATGGGCATGCCCACCAACACCACCAACGCGGGAATAATCAGAAAACCGCCCCCGGCGCCCACCAGTCCCGTCAACGCCCCCACCACCAGCCCTTCGACCCCGATCAGCGCCCACTTGGCAACAGCGCTCCGCTGGTCCCTGGCGTGCGTGGCCGGCTCATCCGATGCTCCTCGGTCCCCGCCTCTGATCATGGAAACGCTGGCCGCCACCATAAGCAGGGCGAAGAGCCCCATGATAAAGGTGTCCTGGGAGAGGGAAAATCCATGCCATTGGAAGGAGTCCGGCAAGGCGGGCAACAGATAGCGCCGGGTGATGTACACGGAGATCAAGGAAGGAAAGGCAAATGCAAGCCCCGTTTTCCAATCCACCTGGCCTGCGCGGTGCTTTTGGAACCCCCCGACGGCCGCGGAGACACCCACGACGAAGAGGGAGTATGCCGTGGCGAGCGCAGGAGGGATGCCCATGAGGTAGACAAATACAGGCACCGCGAGTATCGATCCACCGCCTCCCACCAATCCCAAGATGATGCCTACAACCATCGCGGCCAAGAATCCCAGTACGGTGAAGGCGCTCCCAGTTTCTATCGCATCCAAAAGCATGATCCTGTGCTTGATTTCAGAGCGCAAATTCGCACGCCAGCGCTCAACCTACCGTGACAGGGGTCACGGTGGCTCAGGGCTTGGCCAATCCGATCTCGCGCAGGCGTTCCTCGAGATATTCTCCCGCCGAGATAGGCCCCTCCACGGGCTGCGTGCCGGGCGCCACGAGGTGGGGCATGGCATCGAGCCGCATCTCGGGGCGGGGGTGGCAGAAGAAGGGCATGCTGTAACGCGGGGTGTGCCAGAGCGCACGCGGCGGATTCACCACCCGGTGGGTCGTGCTCTTCAGCCGGTGATTCGTCAATCGCTGCAGCATGTCGCCGACATTCACAACGATGTGTTCGGGCAATGCGGTTACAGGCACCCAAGCCCCATCGTGCCGTAGCACTTCCAGTCCCGAGGCGGAGGCACCGACCAGCAGGGTGATGAGGTTGATGTCTTCGTGCTGTCCCGAGCGAACTGCACTGGCCGGTTCGGAGAGGATGGGGGGATAGTGAATCGCCCGCAGGATGCTATTGCCGCCACGGACCCAATCCTGGAAATAGGTCTCCTCCACCCCGATGTGCAGCGCAATGGCCTTTAGCATGGTCAGCCCCAGCGCCTCCAGCGCCTCGAAGGCAGCTACAGCAGTGGGCATGAACTCCGGGAGTTCGTCCACGTCTACATTGTCCGGAAAGTGGACAGGGTCGGAGCCGGGAGCCGGGGACGGCTGGCCCACCTGCCAAAACTCCTTGAGGTCCGCCGCTTGGCTGTCCTTCGCATGCTCCGTCCCGAAGCTCACATACCCGCGTTGGTTGTTCGCCTCCGGTCTTCCATAACGCTGCTTGGCGCTGACGGGCATCGAGAAGAACTTCTCAGAGGTCGCGTAAAGCTTGGCGATGAGGTCATCGGAGATGCCATGACCGTGAATGGCGGCGAATCCGATGGTTTCGTATGCGCGCCCGAGCGTTTCAATAAAAGCCTGGCGCTCGGTGGCGTTGCCGTGCGTGAATTTGCGCAAGTCCAGCGTGGGAATTCCCGCGAGGAGGTCAAAGGAGGAGGTCTCGTTCATGATGTTGCTTTTTCTTCAGGCCAAACCCTATCCGCGAAAGTAGCAGTCAAGCGCTGGGTTTGGGCTGACCAGTCCGCGTTTTTGCACACGAACTCCCTTCCCCGCCTCGCGAGTTCCTCCCGCCACTCGGGATGGGCCAACAGCTGGTCGATGGCTTCTGCCACTTGTTGGGGCCCTTCTGCCACCCATACCACGCCGCGCTGGGAGGGCGGGGCTTGGGGATCCCAGGGCAGGCAATCGGGATGCAGTCCGGCGCGGACTTGGGCACTCAAGATGCATGGAATGCCGCTTGCCATGGCCTCGAGAATCTTGTTTTGCTGACCGGTGCCCAGGCGCAATGGGGCGACGAAGAGCACCGCTCGGGCATAGGCGGTACGGATGTCTTCTACCCAGCCTGTCACCTCCACCCGAGGGCCGGCCAGGGCCCGGACGGCCGGGGTGGGGGAAGCGCCGGCGAGCAGCAAGGTCGCCCCGGGATGCTTTACCCGGGGGAGGATGTCCTGGGCGAGGTGAACGGCTGCGTCCACATTGGGCGCGTAGGCCATGTTGCCGATGAAGGCGCAACAAGCGCCCTCGGGGCGCGGGGACGGGGTGAAGTAGGACGTGTCCACCCCGTTGGGCACGATGTGAATCCGGTCCTTCTCCGGGTGCATGATCCACGACCGGTCCGCCTCGGCGATGAGGGTGTGGGCGTCGAAGTAATCGAAGATGCGCGCCTCGTAACGGCGGAGGCGGCGGGCTTCGGCGGCCCAGAGCCACCGGAGCGGGGGAGGGGAGACCGCTGCCCGCCGAAACATGCCGGCGCTCAGGGCGTCCATGTAATCCAGCGTCCGGGGCACTCCATGGGCGTCCTTCACGTACTCCGCCGTCCGCACCAGCTGCGCCAGCACGTGATCCGGCTGCACCTCGCGCATCCAGGCGACCAAGGCCCGATGCGCAGGCCGCTGATAAAACCAGTGCACCTGAAAAGGCCGGCTGCTCATCGGCGCCCACAGCAGCCGGAGCGCCCGCCGCCACCCCGACAGCACCTCGACGTGCAGCCCCTTCAACCACGGCGCCAGCGCCTCCCGCTCCGCCGCGCTCGGTTCCCGATCGCTCAGCGCGAACAGATACACCTCGTGCTCCCGGGCGAGCATCCGAATCTGATGGTAGAGCCGCAGCTTGTCCCCCTTTTCGAGGGGCCAAGGAAACCGGGACGTCACGACCATCAACCGCATCAGGCCAGGAGATTTTGAAGGAATTGAAGCATTTGGCCTACCAACTGCGCGTTCTCGTAATGCGCCAGGACATGCTCCCGACCCCGGCCCCCCAGCGCCCGCGCCTCCTCCGGATGGCGCAAGAGCGCCACCACCTCGCGCGCGAAGGCCTCCGGGTCATCGGCCACACGCACGTGCTCCCCCGCCACCAACGGCAGCCCCTCGACCCCGACCGAAGTGGACACCACAGGCCGGCCCGCTGCCAAGCCCTCCACCACCTTGATGCGCATCCCGCTCCCGGTCTGCAGCGGCACTACCATCACCCCCGGGCGCGCGAGCATCTCCCAGGCATCCTCCACCTCTCCGATGACCTGAATGCCATGGGCGGCGTCGGAGGTCCACTCCGGAGGGCACTTGCGCCCGGCGACCACCCATTGCACCCCTGGTTCCTGCGCGCGAATCCGGGGCCAAACCTCCTGCCGAAACCACTGCAGTCCCTGCAAATTGGGCTGCCAGTCCATCGAACCGAAGTGGAAAACGTGATCCACCGGGGCATCGGTGACGTCGGGCAATTCCGCGGCGTCGATGCCGAAGGGGGTTACGTGGATGGGACGCCGGCAGCCGAGCTCGCGCAGAATGCCCCGGTCCTCCTCGGAGATGGCCACCACGGCGTCGAAGGCGTTGAGGACGGATTGTTCGTATCGGGCCAGCTGATCCGTGATCCAGCGGAGGTAGAGTTTGCGGGTCACCGCCCCCTCTTCTTCCACGAGTTTGCGCCAAATCCGGTGCTCCACATTGTGCGCCCGCAGCACCAACAGGCCATCGCAATACTGCCGGATCAACGGGAGGTAAGGGGCCGTGAACAACGACTCGAAGAGCACCAGGTCGAAGGTTTCAGCCCGGAGGATGTCCCGCAACACGCGTTCCATGTCCGGGTGGTGGAATCGCCCCACGTGATAGCTCTCGCCGGCGATGAGATGGCTGAAAGCGTCCCGCGCATTGGGGGTGGTGTCGATGAACACCGAGGTCAATCGGGTCTGGTCCCGGTACGTGGAATCCGTCTCGGTGTCGGGATGCTTGTGGGTGCAAGCGGTCACGATCCGCACGGAATGGCCAGCATGCAGCAGCCCCTGGGTGATGGCGTCCATGGCCCGGCAACCTCCATCCCGGCTCGGACGGGGGGGCTTGTGGCAAATCTGCAGCACCCTCATGTTCGCGGGGGGGATAGGGTGGGACGACGAAGGCGGGGCCGGGGCAGTGCCGGCAATCGGGCCCACAGATCGCTGAGGCGGGAATCCCGGTGCGCAGCGTACATGAGCCAAGCGGAGATGGGGAGCAGCACCGCCGTGCTCAACCACATCCCGGCGGCAGGGGGCAAGTTGCCGGATTTCACCATCTGTTCGCCCACGATGGACAGAATGTAGTAGGCCAGGAAGATCCCGATGCCCCATACGGCCGGCAGTCCCATCCCTCCCTTGCGAATGACCGCTCCCAAGGGCGCCCCCACGAAGAACAGGAGGATGCAACTCACGGAGAGAAACCACTTGCGATGCCATTCGATGGCATGCCGGTCCTTGAGCTTGAGCCGGTTGCGGGCGTCCAACACAGAATTTTCCACCCCGAGTCGGCCGTTGCGGCACAGGTCGCGCGCGGCTTCGTAGGCCAAGCGCAGCTGTAGCGGTTCCAGCTGTTCTCGCCATCCTTGCAGGGGCAGAGGCTCCGACCCGGCCAGGGAATCCCGGAGCGGAGTGGCCATTCGCATGCCCAGCGCGGCGACATCTGCGTAGCGGGCCTGGGCCTCCCCATCCAGGGAGTCCATCGCGGCGCTCAATTCCCGCAGGCTCATCATCTCGTGCACCCGTTGAAAAAGGGCTTCGTCCACCTGACTGAAGTCGAGCGAAGTCATGTCGATTTGCAGCACCTGGCGCTCAAACGTGCCGCTGACGTGGGGATGCAGGCGCTCCTTGCGGCGGGCGTTTTGCTCGGAATGCTCTTCGTAGCTGGCCCCGTCCTCGAGGGTGAGCACGAGGAGGTTTCGGTCCTGGTGCATGCTCCCGCGCTTGGCGCGAATGACCCGGGAGGAGCCGTAGGAGGCCTCGCGGTAGTCGTGGATCAAGATGTCGGTCAGGCCTCCCTCATCGTCCTTGGCGTCCACGCGGATGGCCACGCCGTCGATGCCCGTGTAGAAGATGCCGGGCTGCAAGTTCATGGTGGGTTTCTTGCGCGAAACCGAGAACAACAAGGCCCGGAACTTGAGGTTGGCTGCAGGCCAGGCCACATTGGAAAACTGCAGGGCCGCCACGGAAATCAGCACCATGAGGAGGGCGTAGGGGCGGAAGATTTGGCCTAGCGACATCCCAGAAGACTTCAGAGCGGTGAGCTCGTTTCGCTCGGCGAGATTGCCCAGCGCGATGATGGCAGCGACGAGGATGGCCAGCGGCAGGGCGAGATTCACCAGCCGGGCGGAAGCGTACCACATCAGCTCCCCGATGATCAGCGGCGGCACCCCTTTGCCGATGAGGTCGTCGGCGTAAACCCAGAGAAATTGCATGTCCAAGATGAACAGCGCCACCGGCAACGTCACCACGAAAGGCGCGAGAAAGGCGCGCAGGAGCAACAGGGAGGTGGTCCGGTGCAAGGTTCTGGGTTGTGATGGTAAGCGTGAGCGCTTGCAGGCCAAATATAGCCCGCGCCCCACCTTTTGCCCGCCGTGTAGCAATCCGACGCGGAATAACTAATTTGGTCCACCTGATTCAAGAAACATGAAATCGACTTTTGGGATTTGGATGAGCGGCTGGGCCCTGGCTGCGGTGTTGTGGACGGGTTGCGGGGGGGAGGAGCAGAAGCCGCAGGTTGCTGCCACGGACGACTTCGCCGTGATGACCGAGGCTCCGGACAAAGGCGCAGGGGCTGCGGACTCCCTCGGATTCGTCTGGCAGACGGAACAGTTCGCGGACATCAAGATCATCCGCTACCAAGTTCCGGGTTGGGAAAAGTTGACCCCCAACCAGCAAGCCCTCGTCTATTGTCTCAACCAGGCCGGACTGAGCGGGCGCGACATCATGTGGGACCAAAACAACCGCTACAACCTGCGCATCCGCGCGCTCCTCGAAGGCATCTACCAGGAATTCAAAGGGGACAAGAGCACCCATGGGTGGCACCGGTTTGAGACCTATTTGAAGCGGGTTTGGTTTTCCAACGGCATCCACCACCACTACTCGTCGGTGAAGATTCAACCGGAGTTCACCCGGGCCTATTTCGATTTCCTGTTGAAGGAAACGGGCCTGACGGCGTCGGAGGAGTTGATGTCGGTCATCTTCGACCCCAAGGTGGAGCCCAAGAAGGTGGAGCAAGATGCCTCGAAAGGGCTGGTGGAGTCGTCTTCCATCAACTTCTACGCTCCCGATGTGACCACCGAGGAAGCCATCGCCTACTACGAATCAATTGCGGATTCCAGCCGGACGCCGGTGGAAATCGGGCTCAACTCCCGCCTCGTGAAGAACGCCGCCGGCGCCATCGAGGAGCAACCGTACCGGGTGGGCGGCTTGTACGGCAGTGCGCTGGAGAAGGTGGTTTACTGGCTGGGAGAAGCCATCCAGTACGCCGAGAACCCGAAGCAGGCCACGGCCCTGCAGAACCTCATCGACTACTACCGGACCGGGGATTTGGCCTTATGGCAGCTCTACAACATCAACTGGGTGAAAGACACGGAAGGCGTCGTGGATTACATCAACGGTTTTGTCGAGGTTTACAATGATCCCCTGGGCTACACGGGAAGTTACGAGAGCATCGTGCAGATCAAGGACTTCGACGCGAGCGCGCGCATGGAGAAGCTGATGGCGAATGCCCAATGGTTCGAGGATGGCATGCCCATCTTGCCGCAGCACCGCAAGAAGAAGGTGGTGGGCATCACGTACAATGTGGTAAACGTGGCCGGGGAAGCCGGCGACGCATCGCCGAGCACGCCCATCGGCGTCAACTTGCCCAACTCGAACTGGATTCGCGTGGTGCATGGCTCCAAGTCCGTGAGCCTCGGCAACATCGTCGAAGCCTATGACAAGGCAGGGGGAAGCGGTCTGCTCGAGGAGTTTGCGAACGACGCGGAAGAGGTGCGGCTGGCGGAGGCGCATGGGGACCTTGCGGGCAAGCTGCACACGGCGCTGCACGAAGTCATCGGCCATGCGTCGGGCATGCTCGAGCCCGGGGTCGCAGAGACGAAGGCGACGTTGAAGGAGTACAGCTCCACCATCGAAGAGGGCCGCGCCGACCTGGTGGCGCTGTATTACATGATGGACCCCAAGTTGGTGGAACTGGGGCTGATGGGCTCGCTGGATGTGGGACGTGCGGAGTACGACTCCTACATCCGCAATGGCATGATGCTGCAGTTGCGCCGGTTGGAAATGGGGGCGGACATCGAAGAAGCCCACATGCGCAACCGGGCTTGGGTGAGCCAGTGGTGCTTTGAAAAAGGCCAGGCCGCGGGGGTCATCGTTCGGGAGGTACGCGATGGAAAGACCTACTTGGACGTCCGCGACTACGAGGCGCTGCGCGGGCTCTTCGGGCAGCTGCTCCAAGAGGTGCAGCGCATCAAATCGCAAGGAGATTACGCCGCCGCCAAGGCCCTGGTGGACGGCTACGGCGTGAAAGTCGATCCCAAGTTGCATCAGGAGGTGCTGGACCGCTCGGCGAAGCTGGGCATTGCGCCCTATGGCGGGTTCATCAACCCCTGGATGGAAGCCACGCGCGATGCGTCGGGCAAGATCACCGGTGTCATGTTGACCTATCCGGATGATTTTGCAGGCCAAATGCTGCGCTACAGCCAAGACTACCACTTCCTCCCCAACGAGAACTGATGCGGAACTTCCTCTCCTCCTCGCTGACCCGCCCCCGGGCATCGGTTGCCATGGCCTTGCTTCTCTGCAACATCGCGGTTTCATCCCTGGCCCAAACGCCCTGCGAATGGAGCAACACCAGCACGGAACCTGCATCGGGCGGTCCGGTGACCACCCAGGTGGGGCAATACCACAACAACGGAACGTATTACCTCACCTTCGACGCCCTTTCCAACATTGTGCTGGAATCGGTTCGCGTGTTTGCGAATGGGGCGGGCAACCGCTCCATCGCGCTGATCGATCCTGCGGGGAACATCATCGAAGCGCTCCAAGTGGCCGTTCCCGATGGGGAGAGCGTCATCTCCCTGGGCTTCGAAGTCGCCCAGGGCACCGGTTATGGACTGCGTTGCATCAATGAAAATCCCCAGCTCTGGCGGGATGGATTGGGCAGTACGCTGACCTTCCCCTATGCCATCGGGGACTTGGCCAACATCACTGGCACTTCTGTGGAGGGTGAAAACGCCCTCAATTATTACTACTTCTTCTACGACTGGACGGTGTCGCCCGGCGCTCCGACGATGGTATCAGGGGGATATCCGTGCTGGAATGTTGAGCTGATGGACGTGGCCCCCATCGCAGAGCTGGGCGGGGGGGACAACGGCAACGATTGTTGGGGCTGGGTTGACCCCAACTCGGGCCGTGAGATCGCCATTTATTGCCGCTCCAATGGCAGCGCGATCATCGACGTCACGGATGCCACCCAAATGAAGTACTTCGCGAACATCCCCACCGCGACGAACGCCAGCCTCTGGCGGGACGCGAAGGTGTACAACAACCACCTTTTCATCGTTTCAGAGGCCGGAGGCCATGGGATGCAGGTCGTGGACCTTCAGGCCCTCATGACCCTTCCCACCGATCAGGTCACAGTGGTAGAACCGGTGGCCCACTACACCGGTTTCGGGAATGCGCACAACATCGCCATCAATGAGGAAACGGGTTATGCCTACCCCATTGGATCCAACACGTTCAATGGGGGCTTGCACATTGTGGACATTTCCAACCCGGCGTCGCCTGTGCTTGCGGGTTCCTTCGATGGCTACTACAGCCACGATGTACAATCGGTTGTTTACCAAGGCCCTGATGCCACCTACGCGGGGCGGGAGATGGTATTCTGTTTCAATGGTGGGAATGGATTGGCCATTGTGGACGCAGAGGACAAGCAAGACGTGAATTTGGTCTCCACGTTGACTTACGCGCAATTGGGATACACGCACCAGGGTTGGTTGTCCGAGGACCATCGATACTGCTTCTTGAACGATGAGTTGGATGAACTCAACTTCGGCAACTACACCCGGACCTATGTCGTGGACATTCAGGACCTGGACGCCCCCCAAGTGGTGGGTTTCTTTGAAGCGCCGGTGCCTGCCATTGATCACAATCTCTACGTGGTGCAGGACAAGATTTACGAGGCCAATTACAACAGCGGACTGCGCATCTTGAACCAGACGAATGTATCGGAAGGGGTGCTGGACCTCGTGGGTTATTTCGACACCAATCCCGGCACGGATGCGGCAGCATTCGACGGGGCTTGGAGCACATATCCCTACTTCCCCAGTGGAAACGTGGCCATTTCGACCATGAGCCATTTCTTCATGGTCAAGCCCGACGCATCGATTGCACCGGGGGGTGGAGGCAACGCGGTGAAGCCGGTGAAGGCCGATGTGAGCAAATGGGAACTCGCTCCGAATCCCGCTCAGGATCGCGTCCGATTCTCCGGATATGCAGGACCCGGAGACCTGGAGATTCGGGACGCAGCCGGCAGGCTCATGGCGCGGTACACGGGATTGCCCTTGGGACCGGACTTCTCGCTGGACGTTTCGGCATGGGCGGACGGCATGTACTTCATCCGCTTGGCCCCGGCCGGGGGCTCGGATCAGGGAAGCGTGCGCAAGCTGTTTGTGACCCACTGACGCCCGACGGCTGCGCCGGCCGCAATCGTGAACTCAGCTGTTGCGCGATTGGAGCATCTGTCGGAGCCGTTTGATGGTGGCTGTGGGGCCGGATTGGGGTTCGATTTGGCCTGCAAAAGCGATGGAAACATCGCCTCGTTCCTCGCTGACTATCAATGCAATGGCGTCGGTTTTCTCGGTGATTCCACAAGCCGCCCGATGCCGCATGCCCCAGTGGGAAGGGACATCCGCGCGCTCCGTGAGCGGAAGGACAGCCTTCACCGCGCTGAGCCGGCCTTGGCTCCAGATCAATCCCCCGTCGTGCAGGGGACTTTGTTTGAGGAAGATGCTCTCGATGAGTCCCCCCGTGGGTTTCGCATCCATCGGAATGTAAGCAGACAAGTAGGGCGTGAGGGGTGATTTCCCCGCCAGAACCACCAGCGCCCCATCTCCCCGCCCGGCGATGGCATACAGGGCGTCCACCATGCTGCGCAAATCGGAAGGAGCGGCTGGCGCCTGGGCCGGCATCCAGCGGCGCATCCACTTGGGCACCTTGCGCAATACCTCCCGGTCGCCAATGTGGAGCAAAAAGGCCCGCAATTCCTGCTGGAACACGATGAGCAACGCCACCACCCCCACGCCTGCAAACTGGCCCAGCAGATCTCCGAGCAGATTGAATCCCAAGTAGTTGACGGCCTTCCAAATGAAGTAGAAGACCAGCAATCCCAGGAAAATAGGGATGGCAGCGGAGCCTCTGAGCAGCCGGAAGATCCGAAAAACCACATACGCCACGAGCAGCACATCCACGGCATCCACCAGGA
Organism: Bacteroidota bacterium; assembly: GCA_041191165.1. Lineage (GTDB taxonomy): Bacteria > Bacteroidota > Bacteroidia > Flavobacteriales_D > Sanyastnellaceae > CAMCYM01. The sequence goes on from JBEEPJ010000013.1 coordinate 11,943, forward strand.
ACGCAAGGCCCCAGCCCGTGCCATCGAAGAGCTCCCAGCGGCTCCAGTCGATATCGAGGAGAATGCCGCTTCCCGAAGGGCGCGGAAGGTGTGAAACGTCCATGGGACGAAGTTAGGGGTTGGCCCCTTGCGACCGCGTTAATTCCGAGTGCAGAAGGAGGGTTTCTCGCGCTTCCTTCACGTCGTGAACGCGCAAGAGGTGCGCGCCCCGTTCCAATGCCCAGGCATGCAGGGCTGTGGTCCCATTCAATGCCTGTTCCGGGGTGGATCCGAGGGTTTTGTAGATCATGGACTTCCGGCTCACGCCCACGAGCAAGGGTGCGCCCAGGGTTTTGAAGGTGGCCAGATGCGCGAGCAACTGAAAATTGTCCCGGGCCGTTTTGCCAAACCCAAATCCCACATCCAGCACCAAGTCTCCTACGCCCGCCTCTCGCGCCCGCAACATGGATTTGCCCAGGTCGCGATACACATCCGTCACGACGTCGCGGTAAGTCGGGCGGTCTTGCATGTCAGCAGGCGTTCCTTGCATGTGCATGAGCACATAACTGGCACGGTGGTGGGCCACCACCTCCCACATGGCCGGATGATCCAGGCCTTGGACATCATTCACCATCCCCGCGCCGCCGGACAGGGCGCGGTCGGCTACTTTGGGGTGGTAGGTGTCCACGCTGATGCGGACATCGGGCAGGGCCTGGCAAATGCCCGTCAGCACGGGCGCGATCCGAGCCCATTCCTCCTCGGGTCCGACGTCCCGGGCGCCGGGGCGGGTGGATTGCCCGCCGAGGTCGAGGATGTCCGCCCCTTCCCGCCACAGGCGGATGCCGCGTTCCACCCGTTCCTCCTCACTGCCCTGCGGGTCGCCGTCGTAAAAGGAATCCGGCGTGCAATTGACGATGCCCATGATGCGGGGCTTTTCCAGCGTGAGCAGGTTGCCTCCGAAGGAACAGGCGTAGGCGGGCGAGCAGCGTTCGGATTCCATTTGAGTGGTGGGAAGGTCGTATCTTGGCCCAAGTTACCTCGTTTCCCCTGTCAGGTCGATTTTCAACCGGTCATGTCCTCTCTGAATCCTTCCTCCAGCACGCTGTCCTCGTACGCTGCGATTGTGGCGCAGTGTCGCTCGTTGTTCGCGCGCAAGACGCTGGATTATGGCACGGCTTGGCGCATTTTGCGGCCTTCTTCTTTGACAGACCAAATCTTCATCAAAGCCAACCGCATCCGGACGGTGCAGGAGGCGGGCGTAGCCCAGGTCGATGAGCACATCGAAGACGCCTTCATGGGAATCGTCAACTACAGCCTGATGGCCATCATCCAATGCGAACTCGGCGAGCGGGCGCCGTTGGATTTGGAACCGGCGAAGGCGAGCGAATTATACGACCGAGCCGTCCATCAAGCGCAGTCGCTCATGACGCGCAAGAACCACGATTACGGGGAAGCTTGGCGCGACATGCGCGTTTCCTCGCTGGTGGATTTGATCTTGATGAAAGTCTTGCGCGTCAAGCAGATTGAGGACAACGCAGGCTTGACCTTGGCTTCGGAGGGCGTGGAAGCGAACTACCTCGACATGTGCAACTACGCCATCTTCGCCCTCATCCTGTTGCGGGAAAATCCTCCCGAAGCGAAATCCTGAGCGAAACATCCATTCACAGATACCCCATGCCATGAGAATCGCCGTTCTGGTTGCGCGCGTGCTGGTCGGATCCCTGTTCATCGTTTCCGGCCTCATCAAGGCGAATGACGCCTTGGGATTCATGTACAAGCTGGAGGAGTACTTCGAGCCGGGGGCCCTCAACTTGCCCGGGCTGACGCCATACGCCCTGGGGTTGGGGATGGCCATCTGCATCGGGGAAATCCTGTTGGGGGTGGCGCTATTGGTGGGGGCACTTCCCCGGTTGACGGCGGTGTTGACGGGCATTATGATGGCGTTTTTTACTTGGCTCACTTGGTACACCACCCAATGCGACCCCAACGGAACCAAGTGGATTGTGGATGCGACGGGGGCATCGGTGGAAGTGGCCAATCAATGCGTGTTGAGCTGCGGTTGCTTCGGCAATGCCATTCCCTTGACGCCTTACGAGAGTTTTCTCAAGGATGTCGTGTTGTCGGTGCTGACCCTGCCCATCCTCTGGGGGGCCTTTGCCGGTTGGACCGGGCTCAATGAGCGGCGGCGCGCCATCGGGATCATCACGGCCAGCTTGGTGCTGATTTATGGGTTCAGCGCCTGGATGCTGGATTGGATGTTTCCGGTGCTCTTTGCCGCCATTGCGTTTCTGGTGGCCGAAGGCATCCGGTCCCGGGTGTCGGGGCCGGGAAAGGAATGGGCGATGGCGGCGGGGGTGTTGGTGGTTTGTTTGGCCTTTCAATTCCAAACCTACCGTTACCTGCCCCTCAAAGATTACACGGCCTACGCGCCTGGCAAGAGCATCCCGGAACAGATGAAAACGGCACAGGAACTGGGATTGCAGCCGCCCGTTTATGCGGTGGAATACACGTTTCGCAACAAGTCGACGGGGCAGGACACCATCGTTTTGAGTTCGGATTGGATGAAGGTGTACCACACCCCCTGGTTCCAGCAGACGTACGAGCAGGTCAGCTTTGAGGGGGAAGAAGTGGAAATTCAGGAAGGCTACACGCCTCCCATTCAAGACCTTCAATTCATCGATGCGGCCGGTGAGGACGTCACCCGTCAAGTGCTCACGGCTCCGGGCTACCTGCTGGTCCACGTGTCGCAGGATGTCGCTGCTGCAGGCGATCGGGGAAGGGAACAGTTGCAAGCGCTTGAAACTTTCGCGCGCGATTCGGGTTGGAGAATGCTGGGCGTGAGCAACTTGAGCGCGGAGGAGAATGCAGCGTGGGCGCAGCGATTGGGCGTCAGCTACCCCATGTACTCCTGCGACCAAACCGAGTTGAAAATCCTCGTGCGCTCCAATCCGGGGCTGCTGCTGTTGCACGAGGGGGTGGTGGTGGACAAGTGGTCTTGCCACGATCTGCCCGAACCTGAGGATTTAAAGGAGTTGCTGCCCTCCGGCGGCAACCACAGGCGATGAACAGGGCTTGGCGTAGGATCATTCAGGGTCTGGCGGTGCTCTGGGGCGCTTGGACCCTGGTGTTTTTCCTCTTCGCTTGGGTGCCTGACCCGGCGCGACAGATGGCAGGCCAAAACGAGCGGCAAGAGGTCGTCGATGCCTTCCGGTCCCGGCATGGGCTGGACCAACCGCTGTCGGTCCGCTACTTCCGGTTTTGGGCGGGATTGCTGCCCGTGGGACGGGATGCAGCAGGGGAGTGGGGGTGGAAGTCGCCGGATCTGGGCCGGTCGTTCATCGGCGATCGATCGGTGGCGGAGGCCATTGGAGGTGCCCTCCCCGCCACGCTGTTTCTCGCCTGCTGGGCCATGGGGATAGCATCCGTCTTGGGTATCCTGTTGGGATTGTTCCTGAGTACCCGGGTGGATACGCCCCTGGATCGCTGGTTGCTCGCTGCTGCCGCATTGGGCATGAGCGCGCCCTCTTTTGTGGTGGCCATTGGTTTGGCCTGGCTCCTGGGCTCGGTGGCGCACGCTTACACGGGGCTTCCCATGACGGGGGGAATGTGGGAGGTCGATCCTTTTGAGGGTCCGGGTTTGGCCTGGCGCAATGCCATCCTGCCCATCCTCACGCTGGCGGTGAGGCCGCTGTCCGTCGTCACCCAACTGACCCGGAATGCAGCCCTAGAGGTGCGGGAGCAGCCGTACATTCGCACGGCGCGGGGCAAGGGACTATCAGAGCGGCGCATCCTCTTCCTGCACGTCTTGCGCAATGCACTCAACCCGGTCGTGACCGCGATCTCCGGCTGGTTTGCCACCCTGCTCGCGGGAGCTGTGTTTGTGGAGTTTGTCTTCGGCTGGCAGGGCATGGGCATGCTGATGTTCCGGGCGCTGGAACAGGGCGATTTGCCCATGGTGATGGGGTGTGTAGGGGTGGTCGCCGCCCTCTTCGTGGTGGTGAATTTCGGGGTGGACCTCCTGCATGGCTGGCTGGATCCCCGGATGTCCGACTGATGCCGCTATGATTTCACTGGCCGTTGAGCCAGCCGTTGATCATTTGGGCAGTGTGGTTGAAGTACCGCTTGGTTCGGTAGGCGGACACCCATTGAATCCCGCGGATGGCATTGGTCAGGAACAATTCATCTGCCCGCAAGAGTTCCTGCGGCGTCAGGTCGCATTCGTAGACCTTCAGGCCTTTTTTCAAGGCCAAATGAATGACAGCAGCCCGCATCACGCCCCCGACTGGCCCCGTGTCCAGCCCGGGCGTGTACAGCACGCCATTGCTCACGAGGAAGAGATTGGACCGGGTGGATTCGATGATCTGTTGCCGGTCATTGACAATCAGGGCTTCATCGAGCTCTTTGCTGCGCGCCCAAATGGCGGACTGGACGTAAATCGAAGCGGCGAGGTTTTTGAAGTTCGCGAGTGGATTCAGCGGCTTTTTCATCTCCGGATAGATGTCCACCGTGAAGCCCTTCGTGTTCAATACAAACGCGTTGTCCGGCAGCACCTGCGCTTCTGCAAACCACCGCATATCATCCCGCTCCGGGGTATATCGCCCCCCGCCATCCCGGAAAAAGGTGGCGCGAATCCGTCCTCCCGCATGGATTTTCTTTGCGCCAATCAACTCTTCGATGGAGGTGGCAAATTGCGAAAGGGAAAAATCGCCCGGGACGGTGAGCTTATGGCCTTTGCAGCTGTCCAGGATGCGGCCGAAGTGGAGTTCCAGGTGCAGGGGCTTGCCATTGACGATGCGAATGGTCTCGAAGAATCCATCGGCATAGCCGAAGCCGCGGTTGTGCAACGGATGGGGGAGGGCCCCCTCGTCGACGAGCTTGCCATCTGCCAGGTACCACTCGCGGGGCAGGGAGTCGAATCGCAGCAGGGTACTTTTCATGGCGCCGGAGCCAGGGGGGCCAGGTAATCGATGAGTCGCGCGTTGGTGGGGATGAGCAAACCCGCCACCCCGGCGCCGGCTCCTGCATCCAAGTCCCGTTGCTTGTCTCCGATGAACCAGCTCCGGCCCGCTTCCAACTGGTGCTTCGCCAGCGCCCGTTCCACGAGTAGGCTCCCGGGTTTGCGGCTGAGGCTGTTGCCCGTATCGGGGTGGTGCGGGCTGTAAAAAATGTCCAGCAAGGGCGAGCCCTTGGCTACGCAAACCTCCTGCAAATGCGCATGGATCTCCCGAACCGCTCCGTGGGTGTAACGCCCCTTGGCGATGCCGCCCTGGTTGGTGATGACCACCGGTGCATAGCCCCAAGCCACGAGCTGGCTCAGCCCTTCCAGAAATCCAGGCAACAGCGTGAATTCCGCCAGGGAGCAGGTATAATCCCCGGGGTCGTGGTTGATGACCCCGTCGCGGTCGAGGAATACGGCTGCGCGCATGTTGCAAAACTAATCACAACCGATGGCAAATCCCCGGTCTGAAGTCGTTGGCATCAAGCGATGTGGGTGCCGGGTACAACGGGGGTGTCCGGCGCGAGCAGGACCACATCCCCGGCCTCGGGAACTGCCCCCAAGACCAAGCATTCGGAGCGAAAATGGCCGATTTGCTTGGGGGGGAAGTTCACGACGCAAATGACCTGCCGCCCGACGAGTTGCGCAGGATCATACCGGTGGGTGATCTGGGCCGAAGAGGTGCGAACGCCCAGTTCGGGCCCCAAATCGATGCGCAGCCGGATGGCGGGCTTGCGGGCATTTTCGAGCGGGTGGGCCTCGAGGATTTGGCCTACGCGCATGTCCACCCGGGCAAACTCAGCCCAGGAAAGAGGGGCAGTTTCCGCGGGATTTTCAGGGTGCAAAGGGTTCACGGGCGCAAGTTACGCCCTTCGTAACTTCGGGGCATGTGGAAGGATACCGATGGCCGTCCGATGTTCCCTTCGCTCACGCACGATGCGTGGGAGGAGATGGTGCGTAAGTCTATGAAAGGCAGGGAGTTGGAATTCATGGGGCACACCACTGTGGAGGGGCTGCAGATGCCGTGGCGGTCGGAACCGATCTCGGGGCCGGTCCGGGGGCTGCCAGAGCGCCATGCACGGGGTGGGGGAGAAGCGGTGTGGGCGGCGCAGATTCAGCAGACCTTCACGGCGCCGGAATCGCTGATGCAGGGGCTGATGCACGGGGTCGAGGGGGTGCGGATTCCGGAGCCCCAGCAGCGGGAGCCGGGGCTGGTGCGCATGCTCGAGGGGGTGCACTTGGAGATGGTGGCGGTGCATTTGGATGGCTTCGAGGCGACGGGTTCGCTGCGGAGCCTGGTGGCGCTGGCGGATGGGCGCGCCATTACGGGCTCCTGCACGCGGGATGTCATGCGGGGCGGCATCGACGGGGAACGGCTGGCGTTGCACGTGGAGGCATGGGGCGCGGCCCTGCCCGCTTTCCAAACCTGGGGGGTCGATATAGCCCCCTGGATCGACTCGGGGATGACCCCCGTCCGGGCATTGGGCGCCGCTTTTGCCGCGCTCGATGACGCTGCAAACGCCTTGGAAAAGGGCGGAATTCCGCTCATTGAGGCGGCAAAACACTGTACCATCCGCTGGGGTGTCGATAGCGAGTTGATGGCCCAAGCTTCGCTGCTCCGGGCGATTCGTTGGCTCTGGAAACGTTGGTTGGAGGAACGGGGCGTGACGCCCTGTCCGGTATGGATAGAAGCCCGAACGACATCGCTCCGGCACGTTTGGGCGCCAGCAGAGGACAATTTGCTGCGGACCACGGCGGCTACTTGGGCGGCTTGCATCGGCGGGGCGGACGGCGTGGAGACCTTGCCCCACGACCACAGACAAATCGCCGCGCAGCCTGCCCTGTCTACCGGGATTGCCGCTGAAAATGCACGGCGTTATGCCCGCAATATCAGTCATCTGCTTCGAGAAGAGAGCGGGTTGCACCGGGTTTGGGATCCCCTGCAGGGCAGCCACCATGCGGAGGCTTGGTCCCTTCTCTGGGAGGAACGGGCGTGGGAAGTTTTTCAGACGTATCGCGCACGGGGAGGCTGGCAAACGGCTTGCGAACAAGGGTTTGTGGGTGAACAGTTGCGAGCTTCTCGCATGGATTTGTCCCGTTCGTCCCAGTTTTTGCCAGCGGATTCTGCGCTCCCTCCCGATGCAGGTGTTGGAGGGGAGGTGCCGGAAAGGGCGCCCTGGTTTTTGGCTGACACCCTGCTTCATTCCCGCGACACCCATGTGCCCCGCTGAGCCATGCAAGACATCAAGACCCATTTGACTCCGGAGGGCATCGAGGTGCCAGAGCGCTTTCCCATCGACTATGGACGGCCGCCCCATTCGGAATTTGGTCCGGGAGCACCGCCTTACTTGGGAGGTCCCTACCCGGCGATGTATGCCACCCAACCGTGGACCATTCGACAATATGCCGGTTTCTCCACCGCCGAGGCGAGCAATGCCTTCTACCGCCGAAATCTCGCCGCAGGCCAGAAAGGGTTGAGCGTGGCATTTGATTTGGCCACACACCGCGGATATGACAGCGATCACCCCCGCGTGACAGGAGATGTGGGAATGGCCGGTGTGGCCATCGACAGTGTGGAGGACATGAAGCGGCTCTTCGATGGCATTCCGCTCGACACCATGTCGGTGAGCATGACCATGAATGGCGCGGTGTTGCCTGTCCTCGCTTTTTACATCGTTGCAGCCGAGGAGCAGGGGGTCGCCATGCACCAGCTATCCGGCACCATCCAGAACGACATCCTCAAGGAGTTCATGGTGCGCAACACCTACATCTATCCGCCGCAAGCGTCCATGCGCATCATCGCAGACATCTTTCGCTTCACGGCGGCGAATATGCCCCGCTTCAATTCCATCTCCATCTCCGGTTATCACATGCAGGAGGCGGGGGCAACACCCGAATTGGAACTGGCCTACACCCTCGCAGATGGCATGGAGTACGTTCGAACGGGGATGGAGGCGGGATTGGGCATCGATGACTTCGCTCCCCGGTTGAGTTTTTTCTGGGCGAATGGGATGCATCACGGCATGGAGGTCGCCAAGATGCGCGCCGCGCGCTTGCTCTGGGCGCGAATCATGGCCCAAATGGGCGCAAAAGATGCCCGGTCTCTGGCCTTGCGCACCCATACGCAGACCAGCGGATGGACCCTGACGGCCCAGGATCCTTGGAACAACGTCGCCCGTACGGCCATCGAAGCCATCTCAGCGACCCACGGTGGAACGCAATCGCTGCACACGAATTCGCTGGACGAGGCCATCGCGCTGCCGACGGATGCCTCTGCGCGAATTGCACGCAACACCCAGCTCTTTTTGCAGCAAGAGG
>JBEEPJ010000014.1:0-19512 GCA_041191165.1 Bacteroidota bacterium
GATTTACACCTTCTCGACGCGCAGTGCGGCGACGGTGACGGGCAGCACGGCGACGCTGACCTCGGTGCTCGATGAGATCAACGTGGTGCCCAACCCCTACTACGCCTTCAGCGGGTATGAGGAGAGCAAGCTCGACAACCGGGTGAAGATCACCAACCTGCCGGAGGTTTGCACGGTGCGGATTTACAACCTGAACGGCACCTTGGTGCGGACCTACATGAAAGCGGATCCGCTTACCTCGCTGGATTGGGATCTCAAGAATGAACGCAACGTGCCCATCGCGGGGGGGGTGTACATCATCCACGTGGACGTACCGGGCGTGGGCGAGAAGGTGCTGAAGTGGTTTGGCATCATGCGTCCCACGGATTTGGATAACTTCTAATCGCGCAAACCATGAACAAGCATATTCTTCTGGGCATGTTGGCAGCGCTGAGCTGCACAGCCCCTTCTTGGGCGGGAAATCCGGACCGTGCGGGATCTGCCGGTGCGGGCCAATTGCTCATCAACCCGTGGGCCATGTCCAATGGTTTGGCGGGAACGAACATGGCGACTTCCATCGGATTGGAGTCCACCTTCCTCAATGTGGCGGGACTGGCCTTTATTGAGCGCATGGATTTGGCCTTTGCCAATACCCGATACCTGAGCGGCTCGGATATTTCCGTGAACTCGGTGGGCTTTGCCACCAAAGTGGGGGAATCCTCCGTGCTCGGGTTGACGGTGATGTCGATGCGATTCGGGGACATTCCCATCACGACGGTGGACTTGCCCGAAGGCGGGATCGGCACCTTTTCGCCGGCGTTTTCCAACATCGGCGTGAGCTACGCAAAGGCGTTTTCCAACTCGATTTACGGGGGTCTGACCCTGCGCATCATCGGAGAGTCGATTTCCAATGTCCGCGCCAGTGGTGTGGCCTTCGATGCGGGGATTCGCTATGTGAGCCCCAATGATGACCGATTGAAGTTTGGAATTGCGCTGCGCAATGTGGGTGCGCCCATGCGCTTTGCCGGTGACGGTTTGACGGTCACGGCAACGCCGCAGGGTTCGGCCAACAGCTTGACGGTGTTGCAGCGTTCGGAGAAGTACGAGTTGCCTTCGCTGGTGAACATCGGCTTCGGGTACGATGTGACCCGTACGGAGACCCTGCGCGCGACGGTGACGGGGCAGTTCGTGTCCAACTCGTTTACGCGGGACCAGTTTGGCGGGGGCGTCGAGGTTGATTGGAAGGAGATGCTCGTTCTGCGTGCAGGTTATATGTGGGAGGATGGCATCGGGCAGGAAAGTGGAACGGCTACGGCCTTTACGGGTCCCAGTGCCGGACTGACCTTCCAGCTTCCCGCGGGACAGGATGGCGGGCGCATCGGGGTGGATTACGGTTTCCGGGCCACCAATCCCTTCGGCGGCAACCACAGCCTGGGCCTGCACATCACCCTGTGAGGCTGGCCCCAACTGCGGGAGCGCCTTGCATTTTGTTGGCGACCTGAAGTGAGGCAAGCGCAGAAAATTAATGTATCTTCGTGGTATTGAGAAGAGAAAGCCCGGCAACGGGTTTTCTCTTTTTGGCCTAAAAACAAGCAAGGACGGGGAGAAGGATGGGGGTGAAAAGCCCTGCCGCTTCCATACATTTTTTGAAGATGTCGAACGTTTCTTATTTCACAAAGGAGGGATTGGACGCCCTCAAAGCGGAGTTGCATGAGCTCAAAGCGCATGAGCGCCCGAGAATTTCTCAGCAGATCGCCGAGGCGCGGGACAAGGGTGATTTGAGCGAGAATGCGGAGTACGATGCGGCGAAGGAGGCCCAGGGCATGTTGGAGGCGAAGATCGCCCGGCTCGAGAACACCTTGGCGAATGCCCGGCTCATCGACGACTCCCAGATCGACAACTCCAAGGTTTATATCCTCAGCACGGTGCGCCTGCGCAACCTGAAGAATCAGGCCGAGGTGACCTACACCTTGGTGGCTGAGAAGGAGGCAAACCTCGCCCAGCGCCGGATTTCCGTCGATTCCCCGATCGGCAAGGGGCTCTTGGGGAAGGGCGTGGGCGATGTGGCAGAGGTGCAGGTTCCGGCGGGTTTGATTCCCTTTGAAATCCTGGAGATTTCGCGCTGATGGCCACGATTTTCTCACGCATCGTGGCAGGCGAGATTCCGTGCCATCGCATCGCGGAGGACGATCGCTACCTGGCCTTTCTGGACATCATGCCGCTGGTGGAGGGCCACGTCCTGGTCATTCCTAAGATTGAGGTGGACTGGTTGTTCGACTTGGACGCGGAGTGGCTGGGGGGGATGATGGTCTTCGCGCAGCCCGTGGCGCGCGCGATCCAGCGCGCGGTGCCGTGTCGCAAGGTGGGCGTATCCGTGATCGGGCTGGAGGTTCCGCACGCGCACATCCATTTGTTGCCGTTGCAGACCGTCAGCGACATGAACTTTGAGAAGGCCAAACTCGCTCCCACCCCCGAAGCCCTCGCCGCCATGGCGAGCCGGATTCGGGCGGCGATTACTCCTCGATAAGGGCGGTGACGATGGACAGGACGCCGTTGTCCTCTCGGGTCCAAATGGGCCGCACGTGACCCCCGTGGGCGGCGATGTTGTTGTAGTCGCCGAAGAAATCGGCCTTGCCGGGGTAGAAGGGGGATTCGCTGATGATTTGGTTGGTCCAGGTGGCGCCGCCGTCGCGGGAGGTGGCCCAGGTGACTTCGGTGAGCAGGGGCGACGAGGGGGTGGCATTGCGCCGGTCGTAGAAGACGGCGTGCAGGTGGCCGGTCACGGCGTCGACGGCGAGCCATGTGAAGAATTGGTGGGCCCCGGCGGGGTCGTCGTTGACCCGGACGGGGGCGGACCAAGTGGCTCCGCGGTCGTCGGAGTAGGCCAGGAACACGTCCATGTCGCCGGGGCCGTTGCGGGTGTCGGTCCAGTTCACGTAGAGACGACCGCGGTGGGGGCCGTCGGAGTGGTCGACGGCCGTGACGGGCATGCCGTTCGCGCGGTCGAGGCCGGGAATCGACACCTCCCAGCCGCCGATGATGTCGGCCACACGCACGTCGGCGGGCAGCCAGGTGCGGCCGCCGTCCTCGGAGCGGTCGAACCAGAGGTCCTCCCGGTAAGCCCAAACCACCGCGAGCGAGCCGTCCGGGAGGACCGAGGGCACCGCCCCCTCCACCGTTTCATCCCCATCCCGGCAGTCCCCTGGGCGATCGCTGACCCGCACCGGCTCCGACCACCGCACCGCCCGCCGGTTCGAAGCCGAACAAAAAATCAACGAGCTGTCCCCCGCGAACTTGCTGCCGTACTTATCGAACTGCGTCCAACACGCGTAAATCGACCGGCCATCCGGCGACACCGCCGCCCACTCCTTATCCTGGTCCCGGGCGCCATTGCGGCCCATGTGCCCCCCGCGATTCCAAGATGCCCCGTTGTCGCGGGAGCGTTGGCATACGATTCGGTCTAACAGCGCCTCGCTGTCCCAGCCCCGACCGTCGGGATTGGAAAGGTGCAGGTAATAGAAATCGCCGAGCGGAGAGGCGACCACACAAGGATCCCCGAAGACCCCGAAGGGACTGCGCAGCCGTTGCCGTTCCCACGTCGCTCCCCCGTCGTGAGAATGGTACACGTTATCGAGGATGGAGCCGGCGACCATCACCTGCGGGTCGAGCGGACTGATGGCGATGGACGGCTCACAGGGGGCGTAGGAACTTCCATCGTCCCGGTGAATCACCACATTCCGAGGCGGGTCACCCGGCCCGCCCCACAAGACAGCCGCCAGCATCCCAAGCCCGCCGAGCGAACCGAGCCCCATCCGGAATCAGTTCCCCAGGCCGTTCAACTCCGCCTCGATGGCCGACAGACGCGACTGCAGTTCCTTCTGAATTTCAAGGATTTGGGCGTCGCTCATCCCTTCGAGTGAGGCCCCAGCGCCGTGGTCGTGCGCGTGGTCGTGGCCTTCGTGGCCTGCCTCGCCGTCGCCGTGGTCGTGGCCTTCGTGACCCGCCTCGCCGTCGCCGTGGTCGTGCGCGTGGTCGTGCGCATGCCCCGGGATCTCGACCATCGTCTGCATCCAGTCGTGGAACTGCAAGTCGATGGTATTCAGTTGTTGTTCGAGGGTGGTCCAGCTTGCGATGGCTGCGGAATCGCCGGCTGCTTGGGCGGAGGCCAAACTATCTCGCACCGCCCCCAACCGGCCCGCAATCACCTCATGCAACGAGTCGGACTGGGCGACAATGGCTTCGTGTACCACCTTGGCTTCTGCCAGCTCGGCGCTGTCCGCCGGCGCGGAATCGCCACAAGAGGAAACACAAAAAGCCAGAACAACTGCACCAAGCAAGAAAGGGGAATTGGAATCGTTCATGCCCCGAATTTAGGGCAAAGATCCGGCTCCATTCCCCTCTTCTTCGGAGCAGAAATGGGAGGGGCTACCCAGCCCATGATACAAGGTTTTTTGAAACACCCCATCGAAACCTTTCAATGAAATATCCGTATTGCACCTGAACATGAACAATATCATCGAGCCACCGATGGTGAGCCTCACTTGAGATGGCATCTGATTCTCGAGCCGATGAGCCAGCACTCGCTTCCACGTCCCATTGTCCATCTGTATGCTTTGTGCTGGAATGAGGAGAAAATGCTGCCCTTTTTCTTCGACCATCATGATCCCTTTGTAGACGCCTATTTCATTGCAGATCATGGTTCTACGGACCATTCCAGGCAATTGCTCGATGCGCACCCCCGGGTTGTGACGACGGACTTCGCATGTTCGGAGGCATCCTTCGTTGAGTCTGCACGTGAACACTACAACCGCTGCTGGAAGGCCAGCCGGGGAGTGGCGGATTGGGTGATCGTTTGCAACGTGGACGAGCATCTTCACCACCCTGACTTGCTGTCCTATCTGGCTCAGCAGAAATCAGAAGGCACGACCCTCATTGTGCCGAGAGGATACAACATGGTCTCCAAGGCTTTCCCCGACCCCCATCTGAGCTTGAAGAGCCAGGTTAGGTTCGGGGCCCGCGAGCCCTTGTGGGACAAGCCCCAGATTTTCAATCCCTCAGGCATTGAAGAAATCCACTTCGCAGTGGGTAGACATACGGCACAACCCTCGGGCCTTGTAAAAATGGACAACAGGGGCAAGGTCCAGTTGCTCCACTACAAGTACCTCGGCACAGATTACCTGCTCAGTCGATCGATTCAACTGGGTGCCCGCATGCGAAAAGCCGACTTGGTCCAAGGTTGGGGCAGACATTATGCAGACCTGGGAGATTGGACACGGGCCCAACGCGAAATCCGACTTACCCGTTGGTGTGCAGTTCCCGTCTATTCTCCGGTGAAGTCACTATTCGTTCATGCTTGGGTGGTGAAGCAATCCGTTCGTTGGATGCGCTGGATCCAGGTCATCTTTAACAAGCACATTCTGAATTCCGATGCAAGAAAATCTTGACCCCCTGAACACGCAGATGTGCGATGTCTTGGTAATCCCGTTGAAGAAGGTGGTGAATGCGCGCGGCCACTTGATGGAGATTCAGCGCAATGATGATGAACACTTTATGGGGTTTGGGCAGGCATACGTCACCAACACCTTGCCGGGCGTCATCAAGGCTTGGTATCTCCACCATGAACAATGGGATCAAATCACCCCGGTTTGTGGAAAGGCGAAGGCTGTCTTGTTTGATGCCCGGCCTCATTCCCCGACCCATGGCCTGGTCTTGGAGGTATGGCTGAATGAAGAGGCGCCTGTTTTGCTTCGCATCCCGCCCGGGGTATGGCATGGGCACATGGCTGTGGGCGACCGATCGGTCTACCTGCTCCACCTCAATTCGGTTCCTTATCGGTTCGATCACGTGGACGAAGACCGCCTCGATCCGGACAGTTCCTTGATCCCCTACAAGTGGTAGTTCATGGAGTTCAGCCTGATAACCGTGGATCCTGTGATGGCCGTCGCTGCAGAAAAGGCAGGAATCCAACGGATGATGATCGACCTCGAACAGCTCGGGAAGGCCATCCGGCAAAAAGGCAAGGGGTTGTTTCTGTCCAACCACCGATTGGAGGACATTGAAAAGGTCAAATCCAGCATTTCGCAAGCCTCGGTAGTCGTCCGAATCAACGCAATCCATGAAAACACCGCTTGGGAAATCGAGCAGGTGATTCAAGGAGGGGCGGATTACTTGATGCTCCCCTATTTCCAGACCCTGGATCAGGTCAGGATTTTTCATGACCAGGTGGCGGGAAGGGTGAAAACGATTCTGTTGTTGGAAACGGACGGCGCCGTTCTTCACCTGGATGCCATCCTTGCGCATTCCCCTCCCGATGAATTTCACATCGGGCTCAATGATCTGAGCATTTGTCTCAACAAATCCAGCATCTTCGAACTCTTCTTGGATGGAACCGTTGCGTCGATCGCCTCCCGACTCCAGCAGGCGGGTTTTCCATTTGGGGTAGCCGGGGTGGGAGCCCTTTCACAGCGCGGGTTGCCCATTTCTCCGCTTCTTTTTTTCCGAGAACAAATCCGATTGGGCGCTACCCGTGGTTGGCTGGGCCGATCCTTCCGGGCGCAGTTGAGTCCCGCGCAATTGGCCTTGGAATTTCGTGCCTTGCGGGAAATCTACCTCAGATGGGATTCCGAGGATCCGATTCAATTGGAATGCTGTCATCAGGCTTTGTTTGCTGCCATGCGACATTATTGTTCTGCTGAAGCGGGCAGGACTTTTTGAAAGCCGAGGAGGTAGTTTCATCTCCAGGAGATGTCCCAATGCGCCCAAGCGCCCTGACGGCATTTTCCCTCAGCCCTCAAGGCACCGGGTCATAACCCGAGGCGCCCCAGGGGTGGCAGCGCGAGATTCGGCGCAGCGTCAACCCCAAGCCCCGCCAGGCCCCCCACTTCCGAAACGCCTCCACCCCGTACGCCGAGCAGGTGGGGTGAAACCGGCAATTGGACCCCAGCAGCGGACTCAACGTCCACTGGTACAATCGGATCAGGAAGATGAAGACGTGCCGCATCACACCGCGTACGCCCGGAACGTCTCCTCAATCAGGTCGCTGTAGCAATGCCCGTACCGCCCCAGGCACCAGTCCCGCAGCGCCCGCAGTTCATCTGCGCGCAACCGTTGGGCACTCTTGCGCAACTCCTTCGCAAACAATTGGCGATCGAAACTCACCTTCGACAACACGCGCTTACACAGTTCCAGCATCTTCTAGGGCGTTTGTTTGTTCTACGCAAGTTGAACGAAAGTTGTGCCAAACCCGTACCCCCCACCTCCCAAAGGTTGCAAAATCCCGCCTTCGCGGCACCCTTCTCCCTTCTCCCTTCTCAATTCTCCCTTCTCCCCCTAGTGCATTAATCCCGGCGCTCCTCGTCGAGGCGGGTGACGGTATACACCCCGGGAACGAGGAGCAGCTTGTCGATGAGCCGCTGCAGGTGGGTGGTGTCGTGCACCAGCACCCGGGCGCGGCCCTCGAAGGTGCCGTCCTTGGACTCGAAGCTGATGGCCCGCATGTTCACGTGCATGTCGTCGGAGATGACGCGGGTGATGGCACTGACCAGCCCCACGTCGTCGATGCCCGTGAAGTACAGGGACACCTCGAACTGCTCGGCCACGGCGCAACCCCAGCTCGCCTTCATGACCCGGTAGGCGTACTTGGAGAGCAGGTTGGTGGCATTGGGGCAGCTCTGGCGGTGCACCTTGATGCCGCCGCTGACCGTCACAAACCCGAAGACCTCATCGCCCGGAATGGGATTGCAGCAGGCGGCCAACGAGTATTCCAGGTCCTGGAGGCCATCGCCGATGAGCAGGACGTCGCTCTTCTTGCGGGACGGCGGCGGCGGGGCGGGGGCTTCCGGGGCGCGGTCCCAGACGATGCGGCCCTTCTCGTTGCGGTAGTTGTCGATTTGGTCTACCGAAAAACGGCCGGTGGCCAGCTGGTGATGCAACTCGTGCTCCGAGTCGAACTTGAACCGCCGCAGCAGCGCCTCCATGTTCGCGGCATTCGCCTCGAGGTGCTCGCGCCGGAACCACTTGCGCAGCACGTCCTTGCCATCCTCGGCGATGCGGCGCTCCTCCTCGCGCAGGGCGTGGCGGATCTTCGAGCGCGCGCTGGCCGTGATGACGTAGTTGAGCCAGTCCTCCTTGGGCTTCTGCTTGCGCGAGGTGATGATCTCCACCTGGTCTCCGCTGCGCAGCTCGTAGCTCAGCGGCACGAGTTTGTGGTTCACCTTGCCCCCGATGCAGCGCGAACCGACCTGCGTATGCACCCGGAAGGCAAAATCCAGCGTCGTTGACCCCTTGGGCAGCGTGAACAAATCCCCGTGCGGCGTAAAGACGTAGATCTCGTCGCTGTAGAGGTCCAGCTTGAACTCGTCGATGAACTGCAGGGCGTCTTGCTCGCCGGACTCGAGGATTTCGCGGATTTGGGCCAGCCAGAGGTCGAGGGTTTGTTTGCTATCGGCTTCGGCGTTTCCGCGGGGGCCGCGCGCACCCGAGGCCGCATGAGCGCCCGGCGTGCCCAGCGTGCCGGGGGCGCCGGGGATTTCCTTGTACCGCCAATGGGCTGCGAAGCCCTTCTCGGCCACCTCGTCCATGCGCTTGGAGCGGATTTGGACTTCCACCCACTTGCCGGACGGCGACATGACCGTGGTGTGCAGCGATTCGTACCCGTTCGCCTTGGGCAGGCTGATCCAGTCGCGCAAGCGGTCCGGGTTGGGTTGATAGAAGTCCGTGACGATGCTGTACGTGCGCCAGGCGTCCGCCTTTTCGCGCTCGGGCGGCGTGTGCAGGATGATGCGGATGGCGAACACGTCGTACACCTCCTCGAACGTCACCTTCTTCTTCTGCATCTTGTTCCAAATGCTGAAGATGGACTTCGTACGGCCCTTGATTTCGTACCGCAGGCCGGCCTCGTCCAGCGCCCGCTCGATGGGGTGGCTGAAGGAGTTGATGAAGCGCGTCCGCACCGCCTGCGTCTTGCGCAACTTGGACTCGATTTCTTTGTAAGCCTCTGGTTCCTTGTACTTTAAGGCCAAATCCTCCAGCTCAGTCTTCACCGAATACAGCCCCATCCGATGCGCGAGCGGCGCATACATAAACAGGGTCTCCGAGGCGATTTTCTGCTGTTTATCCGGCCGCATGTAATCCAGCGAGCGCATGTTGTCGAGCCGGTCGGCGATCTTGATGAGGATCACGCGCACGTCGTCGCTCAGGGTGAGCAACATCTTGCGGAAGTTCTCCGCCTGGGCGCTGGTGCCGGGCTCGAAGACGCCGGACATCTTGGTCAGGCCGTCGACGATGTGGCGCTCTTTGATGCCGAAGAGTTGTTCTACGTCCTCGAGGGTGATGTAGGTGTCCTCGACGGTGTCATGGAGCAGGGCGCAGACGATGGAGGTGGTGTCGAGGCCTATCTCCTCCGCCACCACGCGGGCCACGCTGATGGGGTGGTAGATGTAGGGCTCGCCGCTCTTGCGGCGCATGTCTTTGTGCGCTTCGAGGGCGATGTCGAAGGCTTTGCGGATCTTGCGGCGGTCGGCGGCGCTGCGGCTGTGCACCGCGGCCCGCAACAGGCCCCGGTAGCGGCGCAGAATCTCTTTCTTCTCGGCCTCGAGGTCCGGCGTGGGCAGGGCAGCGACGGCGGGCGATTGCATGCCGCAATTTAAGGGCGATTGGCCGGGAATCGCCGCCTTCCCCGCGGGTTTCTCCCCGCCGGTGGAGGCGGGTTGCCGCCGCTGGGGTCAGTGCGGTTCGGCGCCCTGGGCGAGGTCGATGAATCCGGCCGCCACGGTGCTGTGGGTCCCGGGGTCGATGAGGATGAAGGAGCCGGTCTCCCGGTTGCGCGGGTAGGCGTCTACGAGCAGGGGGGAGGCGCAGCGGATGCGCACCCGGGCGATGTCGTTCGCCCCCACCGCCCGGTCGTCCTCCACCCGGTGCAGGGTGTTGATGTCGATGCGGTACAGCACCTCGGTGATGCGCGCCTGCACCTCGCGGGTGGTGTGCCGGATGATGTAGCGCTGGGCCGTGCTCAGCGGCGCCTCGCCCAGCCAGCAGATGCGCGCATCGAGTTCCGTCACCGTCTCCGGGCGGTTCTGGGGGCGCACCAGCATGTCCCCCCGGGAGATGTCGATGTCCTCGCGCAAGGTCATGGCCACGCTCATGGGCGGGAACGCCCGTTCCACCGGCTGGTCGCCCACGAAGATGGCCTCCACGGTCGCCCGGGCGCCAGACGGCAGCGCGAGCACCTCGTCCCCGGGCTTGAATACCCCGGACGCCACCCGGCCCGCGTAGCCGCGGAAGTCCCGGGCTTCGTCGCGCTGGGGGCGGATGACCATTTGGACCGGGAACCGGCAATCCTGCAGGTTGCGGTCGCTCGCGACATGCACGTCTTCGAGGTGCTCGAGCAGGGTGGCCCCGCGGTACCAGGGCATGGCCTGCGAGCGGTCCACCACGTTGTCCCCCCGCAACGCGGAGATGGGGATGAACTTGATGTCCGGGACGTGGAGCCGCGCGGCGAAATTTTCGTACGCCGCGCGGATGTCGGTGAACACCTCCTCGCGGAAGTCCACCAGGTCCATCTTGTTCACGCAGACCACGATGTGCTTGATTCCCAGCAGAGAGGCGATGAAACTGTGGCGGTGGGTTTGTTCTACGAGACCATGCCGGGCATCGATCAGGATGATGGCCAGGTCCGCCGTGGACGCCCCGGTCACCATGTTGCGGGTGTACTGGATGTGGCCCGGGGTGTCGGCGATGATGAACTTGCGCTTGGGCGTGGCGAAGTAGCGGTAGGCCACGTCGATGGTGATGCCCTGCTCGCGCTCGGCCCGCAGTCCGTCGGTCAGCAAGCTCAAGTCCGCCTCCTCCATGCCCCGCTGGCGGCTCGTCGATTCCACCGCGGCCAGCTGGTCCTCAAAGATGCTTTTCGAGTCGAACAACAAGCGGCCGATCAGGGTGCTTTTCCCGTCATCGACGCTTCCGGCGGTGGTAAATCGGAGCATGGGGGCAAAGATAGGAGAAGGGAGAATGGAGAAGGGAGAATGGAGAAGCGCGCTGCGCGCGGGGCAGGGCGGAGTCAGTCCAAGAAGATGCGGCGGTAGGCTTTCTCGATGCGTTCGACCTCGGCGTCGGTGAGTGCGCTGAACTCACGGGTGCGGGCGCGAAGGGAGAGGCGGCCGGAGGTTTGGCCTAGGAAATTGACCAACAGCGTCAGCTGCTTCTCCGGCATGGGAACGGCCTGGGCGATGAACCGTTTGAAGGCGTCGAAGCGCGACAGGAAGGTGAGCTCAGCGGGCAGGATTCGATTCCAAGTGTCTTGCAGACAATCGATTAGAAACTCCGTCTGCCAGGTCAAATCCGCAAACCGATACAAATCCCGGGACTCCGATGTCACCCGCACATTGTGGTCTTCTGTCTCCTCCCAATCCATGCAATCCAGCAACGGATGCGAATGCGCCTCCAGCACCGACCGGTAGTCTTGCAGGTGGTCGAGAATGGCCGTGGAAAGGGGGAGCACCAGGCCCTGCGGGACGTAGCCCTTCTTCGCCAGCAGGTGGTGCATGAGATAGCGGTGGACCCGGCCGTTGCCATCTGCGAACGGGTGAATGAACACGAATCCGAAGGCCACCGCCGCCGCCGCCGCCACCGCCGGGAAGTCATTGTCGATGAGCAACTTACTGGTTTTCAACAGTCCATCCATCAGCTGAGGCAGATCCTCGGGCCGGGCGGAGAGGTGGTCGGGGAGCGGCTCGCCGGTGCGGGGGTCATGCTCGCCCACAAAGCCACCCTGCGTGCGATACCCCTTGTGCAAGTTTCGGGCGTTTTCCAAGGCCAAACCCTGCAACCCCAACAAGGTCTCATCCGACAGTTCATGGATTCCGGCATTTGCCAACGCCTGGCTCCACCGCTTCACCCGCTGCCCCCGGGGACTTTCCCCCTCCACCGCGAATGATGCCCGCGAGTCCTTGAGCGACAACGAGAACGTGGCGCGCTGGACGAGTTCCCTGGGCCATTCGCTCCAGGGATGCGCTGGGGCACCGGTTTCGTGATGTGCCAGGTGACGCGAGATTTTGGGGGTGTTGGAGATCATCGCACAGAATCCCGGCGTTCCGGGCAGGTTGTTGATGACCCGGTGGCGAGGGGAATTCACGCCCTTCACCGCCAGCTGCCAGCGCGGATCCACCGCAAGAACGTAGCTTTTCTTCTCCATGTCGGGCTTTCCGGGAATGGCTGTTCCCGAGACCCATTCGAGCAAAAACCAAATGCGCCGGGCATACTGACCCGAGGGCTCGATGTTCACCAGTTCCAGGCGCTCCGGGTCGTTCAGTTCCCGGCTGAGGGCGGCAAACACCGACAAATTCACGCCTTCGTATTTCAGGGCGAAGACGAGGTGATGGTACAGGGCCCTCACCCGCTCCAAGTCCGTGTGGTCCTCGGGCAAGTAGCGTTGGGAAAAAACGCGCCAACCCGGGGATTCCACCGTGCGATATCGCTTGGAAACCATCGCGATTGCGGCAGGCATGGGGATGCGCAGTTGGAGGCCCGCAATGATGGCGGCATATCCCACCACCCAGCCCGCATCGGGCAAGGCGCGTCCTTGAAAAACGGGCGCATCGCTGGAAAAGTGGGCGCTGTACATCCTGTTTTCGGAAATATAGGCGCAATATAGTCAAATTCAAGACTATTTTGGAAAAATGGGCGCTAACCGGCCCCGGCCGTGAAAAATGGGCGGGGTGGGTGAGGGGTCAGCCGAGCCTGACCGAAGTCATCGTCAGGGAGCCGGCCACCGGGGCGTCGTTGAAGAGCTGCACCGGCTCGTCGCCGTCCTTGAGGGCGAGCGTGTAGAGCAGGGGGAGGAAGTGCTCCGGCGACGGGATCGCCAGCTGGAAGGCCCGGCCCTGCTGACCGTACCGGATGAGGGCCTCGTGGTCGCCGGAGAGGATGTACCCCTTCATGCGCTCGCTGGCCTCGAGGGCCCAGTCGAAGGCGAACGATTCCTGCAGGCGGCGCCAATCGACCAAACCCAAGTTGTGCACCATGTTGCCGCTGCCGATGATGAGGACCCCGGAGTTTCGGAGGGAGCGGATTTGGGCTGCAAGTTCGTAATGGTACTGCGGGGGTTTGCGGTAGTCGAGGCTCATCTGCACCACCGGCACGTCGGCCCCGGGGTAGAGGTGCTTGAGCACGCTCCAGGCCCCGTGGTCCAGGCCCCACTGGTCGTCGGCGTGGACCTCGGTGGCGGTCACCAGCCGCTGGGTCTCCCGGGCGAGTTCCGGGCTGCCGGGGGCCGGGTACTGCACCTGGTAGAGCGCGTCGGGGAACCCGCCGAAGTCGTGGATGGTGGGCGGGCGGTCCATGGCGGTCACCAGGGTACCGGCCGTCTCCCAGTGCGCCGAGATGCAGAGGATGGCCCTGGGGCGGGGGATGTCCCGGGCGATGTTCCGGAACCCCGCCACGAAGGCATTTTCTTCGATGGCGTTCATGGGGCTGCCGTGCCCGAGGAACAGGGCGGGCATGCGCCCGGGCACGCCGTCGCTCCCCGTCCCGCCCATCGCCCCCGCCCCGCCCCCTGCGCCCCCGCCCATGAAGTCGTCCAGGCTGCCCAGCCCGCCCAGCTTGAGCGCCGCCGCCGAGAGCGGCAGCACAGCTAGGGATCTGAGGAAGGATTTGCGGTTCATGGTGCGGGGGAGTCAGGGTTGGGAAAAAGGGGGGTTAGGCGGATTGTTTGGCGAATTGGATTTCGCCTGCAAACTTCACCTCCTCGCCGACCAGGACGCCGCCCGTCTCGAGCGCCGCATTCCAGTTGAGGTGGAAGTCCGTGCGGTTGATGGCGCCGCTGAAGGAAAAACCCGCCTTCTCGTTGCCCCAGGGGTCGCGGCCCAACCCGCCAAACTCCACATCAAACGTCACCTCCTTGCTCACCCCCTTGATGGTCAGCGTGCCCGTGAGCACGTACGCGGCCTCGCCAGCGCCCGGCTTCAGGGACGCGGCCTGGAAAGTGAGCTTGGGGTGGTTTTCGACATCGAAGAAGTCGCCGGCCCGCAGGTGCTGGTCGCGCTGCTCGTTGTTCGTATCGATGGAGGCGACATCGACCGACACGTCGAGCGCGGCGGTGAACAGGTCGCTTCCTGTGACTTGGACTTGGAACGACTGAAACTCCCCCTTCACGTGGGCGATCATCATGTGACGAACTTTGAAGGTGAGCTCGCTGTGGCTCGGGTCGAAGACCCAGGTGGTGTTTTCCGCTGACATCGGATGTTGAGATTTTTATGGGGCCGGGAACATTCCCGGCGCAACCTTAACCCCGACAAAGGTCCGGATGTTCCCGGGCGAAGGGGTAACGGATTTGGGAAAATGGGTTGCGAATTCAGGAAGCGCCCCGGCGCGCCCGCGCGGCGGCATCCCCGCCCCGGCGCCTCACGCGCCCCCGTCCCCGCGAAGCAGCGCCCGCATCTCCTGGCGGAACTCCCGCGGCGTCACCCCCGTCCGCCGCTTGAAGACGTGGGTGAAGTGGGCCTTCTCTTTGTAGCCCAGCCCCCAGCCGATTTCGCTGACCGTCAAGGCCGAGTGGGCGAGGGCGTTCTTCGCCTCGAGCAGCTTGCGGGTCTCGATGATTTCCGTGGCCGTCTGCTGCATCACCTGCTTGCAGATGAGGTTGAGGTTGCGGGTCGACATGCCCAGCTCGGCGGCGTAAAATTCCACCCCCACCGGACGGGCGTAATTCGCCTCGAGGAGTTGGAGGAAGCGGGCCCAGGCCGGGTGCTGCGAGCCCGGGTTGGGCGGTGGCGAGCCGGGGTTGGGCAGCGCGTCCCGCTCGGCCTCCCTGCGCCGCTCCGCATCGATCATGGTGAACAGCGCGCTGAGCAGGTGGCGGACGACCGCCCACTCGGGCGTGGGACGGTGGAGTTCTTGGGAAAGGATTTGGCATAGCAAGGCCAAACGCTCAAAACACCCTCCCTCCTCCAGCGCCAGCGTGGCCCGGTTGTGGAAATGCGCGTAGAATTGAAAGGCGGTCTCCGGAATGAACTCGCTCGGAAAGCGAATCACCCACATGTCGCACGCCCCGTCCTTGGGCCGCGGGATGGCCCGGTGCACCTTGCCCTTCGTCACGAAGCTCACCAACGGCGCATCGAGCTCCACCGTCTCGAAGTCGATGAAGTGCTCCAACCGGCCCTTCATCCCGATGATCAGTTCCTCGTAATCATGCCGGTGCGGCGCATCCGGCCGCGCCTCAATCCGCTGGGCCTCCGCCGCATCCAGCCGGAACATCCGCATCCACGGCCCCGCCCCCGGCGCCGCGGCCCCCTCGGCTTGGCGCTCCTGCGCCCCCTCGTGCTCCTTCATCCCCCCCAAGTTACAACGCCTCCGCCCGACTCGCCACCCCCCCGGGCCGGGCGATGAGCCCGTTGAGCAACCCCAGCACTTCTGTCGCCTGCCCCATGAGCCCATCGAACTGACCCTCCGGCAAGGCGCCATCCGCCCGCAGGATTTGCAGGCACGCCACCACCTCGCACAGCGAACCCCGCGCCACCGTGGCGAAATACCGCCGGTCCCGGGCCATCATCCGCCCCTGCCCCTCGGCGATGTTGAGCGCCACACTGCTCGCCGCCCGCGTCAGCTGCCGCATCAAGTCGGATTGCACATACCGCCCCCACGTCACCCGCCCCGATTCCCAGGCCGTCACATGCCCCCGCACCTCCTCATTGAGCTGCAAACTCAATTGATACACCCGCAACTTTGTGAATAGAAACATACGTTAAGTTACGGAATAACAAGCGTTTAGGCCAAACAAATCCCCCCAAACTTATTCACATTCCGCCCTGGCTCCGGGGCCCCCACGCTGCGCTTCGCTTCGCGCTGAGAATGCGCTGCGCGCGAGCAAGGGCGCCCCGCGCCGACCTCGATTCTCCCTTCTCAATTCTCCCGCGCGCGAAGCCCGCCGCTCAATTCTCCCTTCTCAATTCTCCCTTCTCAATTCTCAGAAGTACCCCTCTTTCTTGCGGTCCTCCATCGCGCTGTCGCTGCGGCGGTCGTCCATTCGGCCTCCGCGCTCCGTGATGCGCAGGGCGGCCACCTCGGCGACGATGGCCTCGGGGGTGTCGGCGTCGGAGCGGATGGCGCCGGTGATGGTGATGTCGCCCAGGGTGCGGAAGCGGACCCGGAGGCGCTCGATGGATTCGTCGGGGCGGAGCGGCGGAGTGAGGTGGGTGCTGTGCGCCAAGATGACCCCATTGCGCACCACGCAATCCCGCTCATGGGCGAAGTAGAGGGAGGGGAGCGGGATGCGCTCGCGGGTGATGTAAGCCCAAACATCCAGCTCCGTCCAGTTGTTGAGCGGGAAGACCCGGAAATGCTCGCCCGGGGAGTGCCGGCCATTGAACAGGTTCCAGAGCTCCGGACGCTGGTTCTTGGGGTCCCACTGCCCGAAGTCGTCGCGGTGGGAGAAGAATCGCTCCTTCGCCCGGGCCTTCTCCTCGTCGCGCCGGGCCCCGCCGATGAGGGCGTCGAACCCCTCGCGCTCGATCGTCTCGAGCAGGGTCGCCGTCTGGAGTCGGTTGCGGCTCGCCTGCGGCCCCGTCTCCTCGCGCACCCGCCCGGAATCGATCGTCTCCTGCACCGAGCCCACGACCAGCCGGACCCCCAGTTCGTCGACCAGCGCGTCGCGGTAGGCCAGCGTTTCCGGGAAGTTGTGCCCCGTATCGACATGGACCAGCGGCATGGGGATGCGCGCGGGCGCGAACGCTTTGGAGGCCAAACGCGTCACCACAATCGAGTCCTTCCCCCCCGAAAACAAAATGCCCGGCCGCTGAAACTGGGCCGCCACCTCCCGCAGCACGAAGATGGCTTCTGCCTCGAGCTCGTCGAGGTGTTCGAGGTTGTAGCGTGGAGCGGTCATGACGGATTTTGCGGGTCTTGCGGGTCTTGCGGGTCTTGCGGGTCTTTTTTGCGCCCCAGCTTGCCCCAGCGGTACCAGGCGCGCTCGTGGAAGTAGTACAGCACCATCTTGGTGACCACCTCGAAGCCGCCGATGGCCATGCCTTTCTTGAATTCGCCCGTCACCAGCCAGCCGAGCAGGATGGTGTCGATGGTGCCGATGATGCGCCAGGTGATGGTCTTGGCGACGTGGCGCAACCGGGCGTCGGAGGCGGAGAGCAGGGGCATGGGGCGTCAGCGGGCGTACTTGGGGTGGGAAGCGATTTGGCCTAACAACTCCGGCCAAGAGGTGAAGTGCAGGGCCCGGTCGTCGATGTAGAGCGTCGCCGCGAACTTGTCGTTGCGCACCTCGTCGAAGAGGTCGCTCATGCCGTAGCGCGCGAGCCACTCCTCGATGACGACGCGGGGGCGGGAGCTCATGATTTTCAGGACGTTGCCTTGGGCGCGCAGGGCCTCGAGGGCTTCGCGCGCGCCGGGCATGGGCGGGTCGTAGGCGTTGTCGAGCCCCTGGAAGCCGCGGGAGTAAGCGTGCAGGACGCCGTCGAAGTCCACGGCGATGGTGCGCTGTTTGTCGAGCGTCTTGACCTCCTTGGTGGGCGGCTCGGGGGCGGCGGCCAGCACGGCGTCAATGCACGCGTCGATGGGGCGGCCGGTGGTGTCGAGGTCGAGGAAGGCGGCCTGCGGCGGCTCGTAGTCCGCCACGTGGCGGTCGTTGCGGCCCCGGTCCTCGGTCGTGTGGACGTAAACCTCGAGCAGGTCGGGGCCGAGCGCCGCCTTGAGCGCCTCGCGCTGGTCTCGGAACGGCGCCACGACCGAGACGACGACCTGATGTCCCTGGTCGTGCAGGAACCGGGCGATGGCCTGCGCTCGCTCTACGTTGCGGATACGGCCTTCGCGGCTGTAGTCCGCGTTGTCGGTGAGGTTCCGCAGGGCATCGCCATCCACATGGAACGGCTCATTCCCCTGCCCGCGGAGGCGCCGGATGAGCGCCAGGGCCAGGGTGGTCTTTCCGTGGCCGGGCTGGCCAGTGAACCAGTAGATCATGCGTAGAGGGGGGTGAGATGGAGGGTTTGGCCTCGATCAGGCCCTACGGAAAGCAGCGTGACCGGCACGTGGACGGCCGCTTCGATGAAGGCGATGTAGCGGCGCAGCGCCTCGGGCATCTCGTCGGCGTGCTGCAGCCCCGTCAGGTCGCAGTTCCAGCCCGGAAGGTCCACGTACACCGGCCGGATGAACTCCGGGTCCAGGTCGTACGGAAAGCCCTCCACCGGCGTGCCGTCCGGCTGCACATAATGCGTGCAGACCCGAATGGTTTCGAACGTCCCGAGCACATCCGCTTTCATCATGGCGAGCTGGGTGACGCCGTTGACGTCCACCGCATAGCGCAGTTGGGCCAAATCCAGCCACCCACACCGCCGGGCCCGGCCCGTCGTCGACCCAAACTCCCCCCCCAACGTCCGCATCCGCTCCCCCGTCTCATCGTCCAGCTCGGTCGGGAACGGCCCTGCGCCCACCCGCGTGCAGTACGCCTTGAAAATCCCGATGACCTCCCCGATGCGGTTGGGCGCAATCCCCAGGCCCGTACAAGCTCCCGCCGCCACCGTGCTCGAACTCGTCACGAAGGGGTAGGTCCCGAAGTCGATGTCCAGCATGGTCCCCTGCGCCCCCTCCGCCAGAATGCGTTTCCCGGTGCGCAGCCCCTCGTGCAGCAGCCCCTCCGTATCCCCCAGCTCCAGCGTCCGCAAAAAATCCACCGCCTCTAACCACTCCCGCTCCGCCGCCTCCAAATCAAACTCCGGCATCCCCGCCGTGTCCATCCCCGCCAGCAAATCCAGGTGCTTCTTGCGCAGCGCTCCGTAACGCTCGGCGAAGCGCGGACTCTCCAGATCCCCCACCCGCAATCCGTTGCGCCCCGTCTTGTCCATGTACGTGGGCCCGATGCCCTTGAGCGTGGAGCCGATGCGGGCCTTGCCCTTGACGTGCTCGTTTGCCGCATCGAGCATGCGGTGCGTGGGCAGGATGAGGTGGGCCTTGCGCGAGATGCGCAGCCGCTCCGCCGCCGCGATGCCCCGGTCCGCCAGCGCCCGCATCTCCCGCTGAAAAATCACCGGATCGATCACCACCCCGTTGCCCACCACATTGAGCGCATCCGGCCGGAAAATCCCGCTCGGGATGGTGTGCAGTACGTGCTTGACCCCATCGAAAATCAGCGTGTGTCCGGCGTTGGGCCCCCCTTGGAACCGCGCAATCACATCATAATGAGGCGTCAGCACATCCACCACCTTGCCCTTCCCTTCGTCTCCCCACTGCAACCCCAGAAGTACGTCCACTTTCATCTTGTCCGTTTCAAAGGCCAAATGTAAGGCATCCACGGGAGGGGGGCAGAATGGAGAATGGAGAATAGAGAATAGAGAAATGGTCCCCACCACCATTTCGGGTGGAACATTCCCCTACAGCCTCCGCCAAGTGGGCACCTCCACGCTCATCGTAGCTACGGATTGGGATGAATTCCGCTCCGGGGTATACATAATGGAAGCAGTGGATGATTTGCACTGCGCTTCCACGTCGGCCAAGCGGGTGATGATTCCCAATGTTCGCTGCGATCTTCCGGGATAAACC
>JBEEPJ010000015.1:0-18255 GCA_041191165.1 Bacteroidota bacterium
TGTTTCGCGATCAGGCAATCGGATATGCCCCGGGCGCAATGTTGGAGACCTTTCCGTTTACAGCGGGTTTGGCCTGGGAAACCTATCTGCTCGATCCAGTGCCGGGCACGACGGATCAATACATCAGTGCCATTCCCGATGGAAATGGGGTCACTGCGCGCAAGGAGGTGGAGCGTGCAGGCCAAATCGCCGAAACCAACATCGCCCTCGCCAGCAATTTCCGGAACCGCCTGTTCCTCGGCGCTACGCTCGTCCTCCCCCGGGTGTATTTCACGGAGTCCACCCGCCTCACGGAACTCGCCCGACCCGATACGCTGGCCCTTTACGAATGGACGTACACGGAGGACCTCACGGTGGACGGGAACGGCATCCAAGGCAGACTGGGGATACTTTGGGCCGCCTCCGACTGGCTGCGCATCGGCGCCAGTTATCAGACACCCGGACGCCTGGCGATTGACGACACGTACGAAACCCGAATGTCTTCACGCTTCCGCGCTGGAGATGAGTACGAAGCGGCTTCCCCGTTCAACAGCATCACCTACGCCGTGCGCACCCCTGCTCGTTTCAGTGGAAGCGCTGCATTTCTTTTCGGAAAATTCGGCTTGCTGTCCGCCCAATACGACCGGGTGGACCATGGCGGCGGCCTCCTCCGACCCCGTTGGCGCGCCGACCGGGACGCGTACGACTACGCGGTCGAAAATGCAACCGCCCGCAACATCTACCAGGTCGCTCACAATGTGCGCATTGGCACCGAATGGCGCATCCGCTCCCTGTACCGATTGCGATTGGGCGTGAGCCAGGAGATGACCCCCTATTCCAACACCGCCAACACGGCGACTTCCAGCACGCGCCGGGGCGTGGCGGGCGGATTCGAATACCGAACCGAGAAGGGCCACGTGGGCATCGCCTTTCGCAGACTGGTCTGGTCGGAGGACTTGAGCCTCTTCGGACCGGACAATGGCACTTTCCAAATCCAACGGGCGAACACGCTGGTGCTGGTGGGGGCAGGCCTGCGTTTTTAGCGCCCGCCACTCCTGTCCCCGCGGTCAGCCCGCAGAAAAAGGCGCGATAAGCTACTCATGAAACGCATGAGCAAGCCATCCCCTTTTCAGAGGTCCCTGCTCAACTGAAGCGCAGCGAAAAATTACTTGGCTGTAACGCCCCCCCCCATCTCTTTCGCCACCATCGCCTCGATGCGCTGACGCACCTCGTCCGCCAGCTCCTTGTCCACCAAAATACGGCCACTGTGCTCATCCACGATGATGCGCTTGCGCTGGGCGATGTCGATGCGGCGCTGGGGTGGAATCTTGATGAATGATCCCGCGGAGGCTTGGCGCTCGATGGGAACCACCGCCAAGCCGTTCTTCGCCGCCTGGCGAATGCGCTGGTAACTGGCGAGCAAGCGACCGTCAATTTCCTCGGCCAACTTCTGGCTCAAGTTCAGCAACAACTCCTCTTCAGCTTGGGTCTCCGCTACAATTTCAGCGAGCTCAGCCTGCTTGCCTGCCAAATCCTCTTCCCGCTTCGCCAACTTCTCCCGGCTGGTTTCCAGGGCAGCCATGCCCGAGTCAATCTTCACTTGAATTTCCCGAATGCGCTTCTCACAGAGCTCGATTTCCAATTGCTGGTACTCCAACTCGTTGTTCAGCGATTCGTACTCCCGGTTGTTCCGGACGTTGTTCTGCTGCTCCGTGTACTTCGCAATGAGGGCTTTGCTGTCCTCGATTTGGTTGCGATAAGCCGATACGTGCTGGAGATTGAGCTGATGCGCGGACTCCTGGTTGGCCAAGCGCGTGCGCAGTCCCTCGATTTCATCCTCCAAATCCTGTACCTCCAGCGGAAGCTCACCCCGAACCACCCGAATCCGGTCGATGCGGGAGTCAATCAACTGCAACGCGTACAAACTGCGCAACTTTTCTTCTGCGGAAGAGGTGGATTTGGATTGAACTGCCATGGGATAAGAATCAACGGTAATGGACAGGATTGGGTTGGTTTTGAGCCAAACGGACGGCGAAATTAGGGAATATATCCCGGAATTCCGACATCAATCGCTCCTGAATCCACGGGACCACCGGCCACTCGCTTTCGTAATGGCCCACATCCACCAAAACCAGTCGGTTTTGGGCCGCATCAAATTCGTGGTATTTGAGGTCAGAAGTGACATAAACATCTGCATTCCAACGCAATGCGGCGGGCGTCAGAAAGGCACCTGATCCGCCGCACAAGGCCACTTTCTGCACGGTGGACTTGACCAGCGCACTGTGGCGAATGGCCCCGCAACCCAGGACTTGCTTCACGTGGTCGAGGAAGGCCTCCACCGGCATGGCTGCGGGCAATTCTCCCACGCGACCGGAGCCGATGTGGGGATGGGCGTTGGCGAGCGGGAGAATTTGGTGGGCGATTTCCTCGTAAGGATGGCTGGCGCGCATGGCCTCGAGGACGGCAGGCAGGTCCCAGCGGTGCACCAGGGCCTCGAGCCGGACTTCCTCCACCCGGTTGAAGTCACCGGGGGTGCCCAGCGCGGGTCGGGCGCCGGTCAAGGGGCGAAAGCTTCCCGTGCCGTTCGACTGAAACCCGCAACGGTCATATCGCCCCAACTTGCCCGCCCCGGCATCAAAAAGCGCGGCCTCAACGCCGTCTGCGGCATCCTCCGGAACGAAGACCACCAACTGCACCATCAGGTCCGGCTTCCCCTCCAAGGGACGGAGGGTGGCGGGAACCAGGCCCAGCCGCTCCGCCAGCGCGGCATTGACGCCGTCGGACACGTGGTCGAGGTTCGTGTGCGCCGCGTAGATCGCGATGCCATGGCGGAGGGCGAGCTCGACGGTGCGCTGCACCGTGTTCTGGCCGGTTAACCGCTTGAGGCCCTGAAAGATAACCGGGTGATGGACGACGACCATTTGGCCTTTAAAATCCACCGCTTCTTCGATCAGGGCTTCATTGCAGTCCAAACCCACCACCACCCGCTGCACCGGCGCGTCCGCCCGACCCACCAACAAGCCCGCGTTGTCATACGATTCCTGCAAAAAAGGTGGGGCCCAGCGCTCCATGGCCCGGGCGATGTCCCCGACAGTGGGGTGTTTGGGTGCATCTTGCATGCTGCAAATGTACCATCCCGAACGATGAGGATTCCACGCGATGCGCGCGCCTGGGGACTGCCGTTGGCCCTGCTGTACGGTGCGGTGGTCCGCCTGCGAAACTGGGCTTACGACCGGGGTTGGCGATCTTCGCGCCCGGGCGCCCTGCATACGCTGGTGCTGGGAAATGTGACGGTAGGCGGAACGGGGAAGACGCCCCACGCCCTCTACATGGTGCGGGCGCTGGAGCGCATCGTAGGGGAAGGTCGGGTCGGGGTCCTGAGCCGGGGATACGGGCGGCGAACGCGGGGATTTCGATGGGTCAGCGCCGAGGACGCCGCCACCGCCACCGGGGACGAACCGCTGCTCATCAAACGCCACCTCGGGGAAGTGGCGGTCGCCGTCTGCGAAGATCGTCTCGCCGGGCTGGCCGCGATGCGCGCGCAGGCCCCTCACCTGCGATGGGTCGTGCTCGACGACGCCCTACAACACCGCAGGCTTCGCCCCGACCTCGCCCTCGTGCTGCTCGACGAAAGCCAGCCCGTGGGACTGGATTTCTACCTGCCCTGCGGTCGCCTGCGCGACACCCCCCGCTCCCTGGCGCGCGCGGACGCCGCCCTGCTCACCCGGCTGCCCGCCGATGCCAGCCCGGCGATGCTCGCTGCCTCCCTGGAAAGACAGGGCTGGCCCGCGGACCGTCCCCATTGGGGCACCACGATGCACATGCGATTCCCCGACCTCCCCCAGACCCCTCCGCGGGCCATCGCCGTGGCCGGCATCGCCCAACCCCAGCGGTTTCTCGACGCCTTGCCCGGTCCCTTCGAGCTCATGGCGTCCTTCACCTATCCCGATCACCACCCCTATTCGGAGCGCGACGTCCGGCACTGGGTGCAGACCGCTCATCACCACCGGGCGAGCCTGCTCGTCACCACCGAGAAAGATGCCATGCGGATTCAACCCCTGTCCGCCGTGCTCCATCCGCTCGAGATGATGACCGTGGGGCTCGAGGTACAGTTTTTTCTAGCCCAAACCTTCCAAAAGTGGTTGGAGCAGAAAGTCACCCAAATCGAAGAGGGCGCACGTTAAAATTCAAGATATTTGGCCTATGAAATCATGGATTTTTTGGTTCGTGGCCGCGTTTGTGGCCTCAACGGGAGTAGGCTGTCA
Organism: Bacteroidota bacterium; assembly: GCA_041191165.1. GTDB lineage: Bacteria > Bacteroidota > Bacteroidia > Flavobacteriales_D > Sanyastnellaceae > CAMCYM01. The sequence continues at coordinate 4,245 of JBEEPJ010000015.1, forward strand.
GAACGGCACTGCATCTAACCAACCTGCGGGCCCTGTGGGCACCATCACGGGAATCGTTCGCAATGCCCCTGCCCAGAAGGTCAGTTTGATGGCCCTGGTCAACCGCCGATGGACGGAAGTGGCCGCCGATTTTACCGGAGACGATGGCTCCTTCTCGCTCAAGCCTGAAAAAGGCTTGGAGTATGATTACTATCAATTGCTGGTCGAGGCCCAATATGGGATGATGCTGCTCATGGACTCCACCCAAGGGGTCCGCGTGGAAATCGATGCCCTCCCCCAAAACCCGGGCTTCATTACCGCCGCAAAGGTGATGGGCTCGAATGAGTCCGCCCTCATTGCGGAATATGTCCCAGAAGCCCTGGTCATTCAGGACTCTTTGACCCAGGTGAACATCGCCCTGCAGATGAATCCCCAGCTCGCCGAGCAGAACAGTGCCGAGTTCACCCGTCTCAAGCAGCGCGCGCATGAGATTGCGATGGCATTCATCGAGGAAAACAAGGGTTCTCCCGTCGGATTGTTCGCCCTCGATCAACTCAACCGCTCGACTTCGACCACCGTCACCCAAGAAGTTCTGACCGAGGCCCGGAAATCCATGCCCAAATCCGCCTATCTCGCCGCAGTTGAGGAACGGTTGCAGGCCGCCAAGGCACGCACTTTGCCCGGGGGACAACCCCAACCGGCTGCGGAAAGTGCCTCCGCAGGCATCGCGGTAGGGACGCCAGCGCCCGAAATTCTGATGAACGGATTGGATGGAAAAGCCCGCAAACTCTCTGATTTGAAAGGCAAAGTGGTGCTTATCGATTTCTGGGCCTCTTGGTGCGGCCCATGCCGACGTGAAAATCCCAATGTGGTCCGGGCGTATCAGCAGTACAAAAGCAAAGGGTTCGAAGTTTTCTCGGTCTCCTTGGACAAGGCAAAAGAGCCTTGGGAAAAAGCGATTGAGCAGGATGGATTGGTTTGGCCCAACCATGTAAGCGACCTCGCAGGCTGGAGCAATGTAGCCGCCGCCGCATACGGAGTGACGGCCATTCCGGCTACGTTCCTCATCGACCAAGAGGGAAAAGTGGTGGCCACCAACCTGCGCGGACCGGCATTGGCAAACAAGCTCAACGAATTGCTGCCCGGTTGACCGCCTCCCCTTCTCTGCATTCCTCCGATGCTTCCGGGTCAGAGCGCTTGGAGGTTTACCTGGCTTCAGATCTTCACCTGGGCAGTCCGAGTTTTGCGGGCAGCAGAAATCGGGAACTCGCTTTCACCCGTTGGCTGGAAGAGGCTGCCGCGGGCCAAGGGCATGCAGAAGGACATCCCGCCACGGAGTTTCACCTCGTGGGAGACCTGTTCGATTTCTGGTATGAGTACCGGTACGTGGTCCCCCGCGGTGGGGCCAGGCTCATGGGCGCCATCGCCCGCATTACGGATGCAGGCATTCCTGTGCACTTCTACACAGGGAACCATGATCTGTGGACCTTCGGGTATCTGGAAGAAGAGCTAGGGGTCAGGGTACATACATCGCCCCAATTGTTTCAGTGGGGCAGCCGCCGCTGCCTGGTGGGACACGGGGATGGATTGGGGCCCGGAGATCGGGGCTACAAAAGGCTCAAACGCCTCTTTCACAACCCCATCCTCCAACGCATGTTCCAGACCATCCACCCGGATTGGACCCATGGTTTTGCGCGCCGTTGGTCTGCGAGCAGCCGAGAATCCCAGCAACTGGGAGCCTCCGCCACGATTCGACCCGAGCAGGAGTGGCTTTGGGTATACGCATGCGACTACTTGCGGGACATCGACCCCGATATGGACCTTTTCTTCTTCGGACATCGGCATCTTCCCTTGGAGTTAGACCTCATCACGCCCCCACATCGGACACGGTCCTTAACCCCACGGTACGTCAACCTCGGGGATTGGATCCAATATTACACATACGTCCACCTGAACGAAACCGGCTACGCCTTGCGCTCTTTTCGTTGATTCGCGAGATCCGCTGCCCACGTTTCCTTGCTGTGCTTCCCTATTTCCTGGACCGGGGCAGCGCAAACCCATCCATCCCGGGAGGAAACACCTGGGTTTGCCCCCACCCACCTTCCGATCGAAGGGGAAATAAAAAAGGCCCACCTGCGCGGTGGGCCTTTCTATTCGTTGGCTACTCCTGCTTATTTGCGCACTTGAAGCTGTGCGGCCTCGTGCGTTCGATTGCCCACCAACCGAATCACATAGGATCCTGACGGCAATCCTGAGACATCTACGGTCAAACGCTGACCATCATACCGCGCCACGTTTTGCTGGATGAGCATCCGTCCACTCAAATCAAAAATCTCCAGACGGATATCCCCGCGCATGCGGCTGCTGGCCACATTGACCACGCCTTGTGAAGCTGGATTGGGGTAGACCTGCATCGGTGCCAAGGTGGCATTCACCGCAGCCTCTCCCTCGTTGACTTCGAGGAACAAGTCGGAACGGAAGATGCCCCGGCCGTGGGTAGCGGCATAAATCGCACCCTGATTGCTCGGAGCAATCCAGGGGGAGTTTCCGCGCCATTGTTGCTTCATGGCAAACACCGGCGCTGTAGGGCCATTGGGAGAGCCCATATTGGTCGCGGTGTAGTGCCATTCCTCTCCGCCGTTGTCGGTCGCCCAAACACCGTACTCCGTGCCTACCAGGATGGTTTCACCCGAAGCATCCATGGCATCGATGACCACATCATAGCAGGGCATCTTCGCCATCTCCCCTGAAGGGAACCAAATGTTGGACCAGGTGGGATTTGCGGACAACGCGTTGAAGGTCTCTTGCACCTTGCCTCCTGAAACCACACCATAACCGCCGATCGAAACCACGACGTGGTTGGGGTCATTGGGGTCCACCGAAATTCCCGTTACCACCGCTCCTGCCGACAAAATCTCCTGTGACATGTTGCCCATAACGTCCTCTTGGGACCAGATGTCCTCCAAGCCGCTGAAGCGGTAGAGTTTTCCATCCCAACCCGCAACAAACATGTGGTTACCCGCCTCAGGCTCCACATTCACTGCAAACTCGATGGCCTTCACCCCAGCCGAACCCGGAGCATTTCCCAAGCGAATCCACTCAGGAGTGGTATTGAAATTCAATCCATCACGGGTGATCCACACCCCTTGGCTGCCCGCAAAACCCACCGCTGTGATGGTGGTGTACGGATCGGGCACTTGAAGACGACCCGGCACATCGTACAACGTATCAGCGGGGTGCAGATACATCGTGTCACACGTCTCCGTGTAGCTGTAGACGTCCACTTCGGCATAAGTCGTGTCCGCCCCTACCTGGAAGACGTAGTAATTGTTCAATTGCGGAACAAAGATCGAATCCAAGATGGGCGTGATGGACGTGATGACCGTCTGCGTTCCCGTCAGCGTGCTATCCGTATCGCATTCCAGTTGCGGGATGGCCACCTGAGCGTCCAACCAGAAGTAATCTGGGTCTTCACTCAAAGGTGCGTCCAAGAGCCGCTCAGGACGGGTGAGCATTTCGTAATAAGGGAGGGAAACCCCTTCTGGCAAGGTATACTCGAAGGGCAAATTCTGGTTGCTGGTCAACAAAGTGAACGTGCTGTCCGTTACCGTTTCCCCGTATGGATTCACCAGGATAATCTTGCGCTGGGTGTCCGGGTCATTGGTATTTTCGTACAACTGGACCACCGAATAGAACGTTCCCACTTCCCCCGCATCGTTCTGGAGAGCCGCGATGTTCTCGTCATAAAAACTGCCGTAGTTGTTGAAACTTCCCGGAGAGGTGATTCCACGTACCAGGTTTCCGTACTGAGAAGTGGCCATCCAAGCCATCGAGCCATCGGGCGTGAGGTTTACCTTGGAGATGGCGCAATCAAAACCATCCCCTCCATTGACCTCAACTGCCTCCTGGTTGGAGAGGAACGTGCCATCCGCGGGAATCAGCAACGAGCCATTGTCCTGTGTGCCGCCCAGAACAGCGGAATGAGAACTGTGGTCCATGCCATAGAACTGGGTGATGGCCAAGTCCCGGTTGCAATCGACGTAGGTGGCACCTCCATCCATGCTGCGGTAAATCCCTCCATCCGTCGCGACGTACATTTTTCCGCCCGGCGTGAAAATGATTTCGTGAACGTCGGCGTGTACATCAAAATTGGTTCCGCCGAAGTGGAACGGCAGTGCCGCGAGCTCCGCCTGCTGGTTGGGGCCAGAGCGCCACAATTCAATACCTCCCACATAGGCCAAATCCGGCTGGCCTTTGGCGATGCCCAGCGCCAAGTCATAGATACCCTGTCCCCTTGGAAGTGGCGTGGCTTGGTCCAATCCCCCCGGCCATACCCCGCTCCATGACTGTCCTGCATTTTCCGAGTGGTAGAGGCCGTAGAAGAAACCACCGCTGGTGGCATAGAGGGCAAAAGCGTGGTTGGGATCATCCATGGAAATGTCGACCCGGCAACGACCGATGCCGCTCTGTGGCAACGCACCCGCCTGACTCGACGGGCCTGAGAGCAGGGTGAAATCCGTGTAGTCTGAGCCATTGCTGCGGTACACGCGGCCATTCGCCATCGCCACCAGCATGTACGAACCATCCTGTGCCACTGCAATGTCCGACTTGGCACCCGCCGGCAAGTTCGCAGGCTCCAAATCCATCACCCCATTCTCAATCGATCCATATCCCCCGTTGGAGGCAAACCAAACCCGGTTGCCATTCGTGGGATCAACGACCAAAGCATCAGTCGCCGTGAAATCTCCCCCGCCGAGATAACCGGGGTCAGTGCCTTCCACCACTTGGAAAGAGGCTCCGTTGTCCGTGGAGTAGTAAATGCCACGGCCGCGGAAACCGCTACCGCCATCGCCATTGCCTCCGTCGAACATCGAGCCCGTACCCACGTAGATGACGCCCGTGGTGGTCACCGCGATCGAGCCGATCATCATGTTGGGGAAGCCATGCACCTGATACCACTGGTCGCCTCCATTGGGGCTCCGCCAGAGTCCGCCGGATACCCCGCCCGTGTACAGCTGGTTCTCAGTTACGGCGAAAATGGCGCGAATCCGGCCGCCGATGTTATCCGGTCCCAACTCGTTCCAGTAGTGGTCGACCGCGCGCCCTCCGCGGGCCACGTCCCGCGCGATGAGCCGCTCCGCTTCGGCGCGCAGCGCCAGCAATCCCTGGGAATTGATCTCACCCGTGGTGATGTCACCCAGCAACCTTTTCTGAATCTCAAAAGCCCCATTGGGCTCGCGCGAAGGCTCCTGCGACGCGCGGGGGGCGTAGTCCGCGACTTTTTGCGTAGGAGCGTCCGTTTGGGTAACCACAGCAACAATGCCTGCCGCGCCAGCGAGGACGAGAGCGGGAGCTACAATTTTCTTCCAAAGCATGGTTTATGACTTTACAATCTCAGGTGGTGGCGAAAGGTACAACAATAGACTTCACTGCAAATCACTTGGTGACAACTCGGGGAATCAGTTTGCCAACAGCAGACATTAAGCGCCATCATGCAGTCTACAAACCGAGACGGGACTCACAGCAGGTGCTTTTCCGCATGGTAGCTGGAGCGGACCAGTGGACCGCTTTCGACATAGCGGAACCCCATCTGGAGCCCCTTTTCCTTGAGCTGGGCGAAGACATCGGGATGAATAAACTCCGCTACCGGCAGGTGCTTGGGGCTGGGCTGAAGGTACTGGCCGAGGGTTAGGATTTGGCAGTCGACTTGACGCAAATCCTCCATCGTCTCCTCCACCTCCTGCACGGTCTCTCCCAGGCCCAGCATGACCCCGGACTTCGTTCGGAGGCCCGCTTGGCGCAGGCGGCGCAGCACCTCCAAACTGCGGTCGTATTTCGCCTGGATGCGCACCTGACGGGTCAGGCGACGCACCGTCTCGAGGTTGTGGGAGACGATTTCCGGCGCCACCTCGATGATGCGCGCCAGGTTGTCCCACTTCCCCGCGAAGTCCGGTATCAGCGTCTCGAGCGTCGTCTCGGGGCTTTGATGGCGAATCGCCCGCACCGTGGCGGCCCAGATTTCGCTGCCTCCATCGGCGAGGTCGTCCCGGTCCACCGACGTGATGACGGCATGCTTGACCCCCATGAGCCGAACGGATTGGGCGACGCGTCCCGGTTCGAAAGGGTCCGCCTCCAAGGGCTTGCCCGTGGCGACATTGCAAAACCCGCAACTCCGGGTGCACACATTGCCGAGGATCATGAACGTGGCCGTGCCCTCGCCCCAGCACTCCCCCATGTTGGGACAATGCCCGCTCTCGCAGATGGTGTGCAGCCGATGCTCTGTGACGATTTCGCGCACCTTGCGGTAATTTTCGCCAGTGGGGAGCTTGACCCTCAACCACTTGGGGCGAGGCGTTCGGGCAGCTGGGGCGGCGGTCATCGCGTCCATCTTCTTCCGGTTTGCAATTTTGCGTAAAGCGTGAGAAACGCGCGGTGGTTTTGGCCAAACTTATCCGCCAAAATCTCCGGGCTCCAAGCAAAAACATCCAGCGCACAGCCGATGTTCAGCGCCCGAAGCAAACCGGGATCTTCGCCGTACTCAAATTCGAATTCGTATGCGCCGTGGAGCCCTGGAACCCAGCGCACTTCTTGGAGGCCGCTGAGCCAGGGGCCCCGGCCGTAGATATCGTCCGAGAAATGCACGTCCGGATTGTAGCGCTCCAGGGCGATGTAGTCGTACGGGATGTCCGGATAGCCGATTTCCAGGTAGACCGGCTTGAGCATTCCCAAGGCCAAACCCCCGCGCCAAGCCGTCCCGATCCGCACGGCGTTCTTGCGGAGTTTCTCCGTGTGAAGCTGCTGTCCTCCCACCAGAATCCGCAGGTTGAGGAGCGAATTCACCTTGCCGTACACGTAAGCCCGGCCGTCGTCGTAAACGGGGTTCTGGGAACGCTCCTCCTTCGCGTTGCGCAGGTACAGCACCTCCACCCCCAACGTCCGCAACGATCGCGCATCCCGGTACCAGCCCCGCTGGTAGACCAGGCCTGCGCCCTGGGTGTGCACGAGCAGCCCCCCGGTCCACTCGTCGGTGGGGGGCGCCCCGGCGGGTGCGGCCTGAGTCGTCGTCACGGCCTGCTTCCCGGGAACGGGTCCACCGGGAACCTGACCGCACATGGAGAGCATTCCCCACAGCAGCAGCCCGACGGCCATTCCCCATTTGCAAACGTTGGACATGATTGAGGCCAAATTTACGGCCGGTCTTCGCTCGAACGACCCCATTTTTGCACAAAGCAACCGCCATGGAAGAGAAAGTTCCGGTTTATCGTTTGGCCTACCAAGGCCACCTCCGCACGGAAATGACGCACCTCGCCTCGGGACAGGTCGTGCAGACGGACGCGCCGCTGGACAACCACGGCAGAGGGGAGGCTTTTTCCCCGACCGACATCGTCTCCGCCGGCCTGGCCGCTTGCATGATGACGGTGGTGGGCATCAAGGCCGCCGACCTGGGTGTCACGCTGGAGCGGATGGAAGCTGAAGTGACCAAATCCATGGCCTCCGGACCCCGGCGCATCGCGGGCATCGGCATCCGGATGCGCGTGCTCGCCCCGCAGGCTTCGCCGCGCGATCGCCAAGTGCTCGAAGCCACGGCCCGGGCCTGTCCTGTGGCCCATTCGCTGCACCCGGACGTCAAGCAGGAACTGGAGTGGATCTGGGAGGCATGATGGTCCGGGGCGGGCGTTGGGCAGCGGGGTGGGCCACCTGGGCTGGGGGGGCGCTCCTGCTGGCCGGCTGTCAGCCCACTTTGCCCTCCCCCTCCTCAGCGGCCAAAAGACCTTACGACTGGGAGTCGCAATTGCTGCACCCCCGCCTCGACCTGGTTCCGACGCCGGGCGCCGATTCGAAGGGTTGGACGCTGTTTTGGGAGGTGGATAGGTCCGAGCTCTTGTACCTCAGGGCGTCGACGGAAGCGCCCTTTGTGGCTCGGTTTCATTGGACTTCCGGGGCTACCCGTTGGGAGGTCTTGGACACCCTCAAGCCCGACTTGCCCGCCCAATGGCGCGGTGTGCGGGAGGTCGTCTTGGACTCCCTCGAACGCCGGACCGAGGGAGGGGGGGAGGCGGAGTGGGTCGGGCAGGTGACGGATGCCCAGCGCGGCGCTGTCGCCGCGGTCCGGCGACCCCTGCCCCCCGCGAATCCGGGGCTGACCGCCTTTCGGGAGGGCTGGCCGGTGGACCCCAATCGATGTGTGGTGGGGGATACCTTGCAGATTTGGGCGGGACCGGGGACGCGGGTTTGGGTGGCCCGTCACCAGGAACCGGCGAAATTGCCCGCTCCGCCGTTCAGCTACAGCGGCAACCCGGAGCGGGTGACAGCGCCGGTGGCGTTCGAGGAGCGGACCGCCGACGAAGCGGGCTGGCTCACGTGTGTCCTGGACTCCGGAACCACGTTGATCACCCGCGCACAGGCTTACACGCCCGGGAACGCGGAGCGCTGGAGCCCGCCCGCGCCCGCCCTCTTGCTTCATGCGCGCCGAAAGGGATATCCCCGGCCTGCCGCCGTGCCGGACCTCATCGCGGCCACCCGCTACATCACTTCCCGGACTGAATTTGAACGCATGGAAGCGAGTGACGACCCCAAGGCCGCACTCGATAAGTTCTGGATGGATTGCGGGCGGGATGAGGGGCGCAGCCGTCAACTCATCGAAATCTATTACGCCCGCGTGGAGGAAGCCAATCGATATTTCGGGGGGCGTCAGGAGGGCTGGCGGACGGACCGGGGCATGGTGCACGTGGTCCTCGGGCCTCCGACCCGCCTGCGCCGGACGGCGGACACCGAGTGGTGGACCTACGGGGAGGAAGGCCAAGCCTCTACGCTTACCTTCGTCTTCGAGCGCTCCCCGCACCCTTTTGACGACAACCACTGGGTACTCAACCGCGCATTGCCTTTCCGCCCCCTCTGGGACAGGAGCGTGACCGCTTGGCGCAACGGCCGGGTGCAACGGGACTGACCACAATTCGCTACCTTGCCCCCATGCGTCCTTTTGCCCCTGCCCGGCGAAATTCCGGCCCCAGATCCGCTGACCCCAAGCAACTCATTTTCGGCTGGCACCCGGTGGCTGAGGCCATCCAGGCCGGCAAGGACATCCAGCGGGTCATGATCCAACGGGATGAACGCGGGGAGAAGACTGCGGCTTTGTTGCGGGATTTGGCCTTGCGACAAATCCCCGTCCAGCGGGTGCCCCTCGAAAAACTCGACCGGGTCACCCGCAAAAACCACCAGGGGGTCATCGCCTGGCTTTCTCCGATTGCTTATCAACCCCTCGAAGAACTCGTCGCCGGCGCCTGGGAACGGGGGACCGCCCCTGTTTTTGTGGCCCTCGACGGCGTGACCGATGTGCGCAACCTCGGAGCCATCGCACGCTCCGCAGAGTGCTTTGGGGCCACCGGACTCATCCTGCCGGCGCAGGGGGTAGCCCCCATTCACGAAGACGCCATCAAGACCTCATCCGGCGCCTTGCTCCGCCTGCCGGTCGCCCGCGCCGCGCAACTCACCAGCGCCCTCAAATTCCTCAGCGCGTCCGGCATTCGCATCGTTGGCATCACGGAAAAAGGCGCCTCACCGCTTCCGCAAACTCCGCTCGAAGCCCCGGTATGCCTGGTGCTCGGCGACGAGGGGACCGGAATCTCGACCGAAGTCCTCGCCCTATGCGATCAGCGGGTGGCCATTCCCATGTCCGGGAGCACGAGCAGCCTCAACGTGTCCGTCGCCGCAGGCATCGCCCTCTACCAACTAACAAGTTTTCAACAATCGTAATTTAATAACCCGCCGACAGTAACTTAGCGTCAACTGTTACGCGGCGGCAATGATTGCATCGGGCTGGAGGGTGTTGTTGTGGGCTATTTGCGCCGGGCTTGTCCCAGGCGCAGATTTTTTCACGGCTTCAGGCCAAACCGGTTGCCCCCCCTGCACCCCCGTCTTCCCCCCTTCCCTCCCCCCCCTCGAAGTTTCCTGCGGTACGTCCCTCGGAGACCTCCCCCTCCCGCCGGTGATGAATCCCTGCGGGTTGGAACTCAGTTGGGGGGTCCAGCCGGGAATTCAACTTCCCGGCGGTGGCGGCGGAGTGGAATCCTGCGGGGCGACCACCGCCTTCGGCACCGGTCCCGACTGGGCCGTCTGGATCAGCGGCCTCAACACCTTGGGCCTCGCTCCCTCCAACTACTTCGTCACCTCCGGAGGCCCACTTGCCTACACCCTCGACCCGGTCACCGGGGACATTCATATGGAGGGCTGGGTGTACAACGACCTCGATCCATCGTATGTGTTGTTTCTGGACCTCGACCTTCAAAACCGGCGCAACTTCGCCGAGTGGACGGCCTTGGGGCGCAGCTACAAAGACCCTTTCCTCACCGGCAATCATGTGGATTGGATGTATTACGAGCTGCTCCCGGGCACCTCGTCCCTGACGGGCGCATCCCCCAACACTGCAGGTTGGCAAATCCCCCTTTTCCACAACCCCTCCAACTTCTTTTACGCCTTCCAATGGGGCGAGGGCGGGGCGAACAACCGCAATCTCAACCCTGGGTTGGGAGGCTGGTTTGCCTGGTCCTTGGAAATCGGCGGACAGCAATACGCCGGGGTGGGCGACGTCAATGTCGACCTGCAGAATTGCACCACGCCGGGCACGGGCACGCCTCCCGGCGGAGGCCCCTCCTTCTCCACGTGTCCCAACGAGTCTTTTCAATGGGTCACTTTCACGGTCACGAGCAGTTGTGGCTCCTCAAGCGCTGTGCAACCGGTCTACTTCACCGACAACACCCCGCCGGTTTTTGTGTCCTGCCCCGCAGACACTACCGTGGGTTGTTTGGAGGCGCTGCCCCTCGAATCGCCCGTGGTCATGGATGGCTGCGGGGAGGTGACGCTGGCTTGGGCTTCGGACACGGTGGCCGGCAGCTGCCCCGGCGCACAGACCATTTACCACGCTTGGACCGCCACGGACGCCTGCGGGAATGTCTCTATCTGTCACCAAACCGTCTCCCAAGACCTCTCGCCGGGCCCGTGGATGGGCGATGTGCCCGAGGACGCTGTCATCCCCTGCGAGTCGTATGCGGGCTGCGCCCAGTTTCCGCTGCCTTACGCCATCGATGGGTGTTCGGGCGACAGCCTCGACGTGACCTGCACGGAGTTCCTGTATAACACTGAGCTTTACCCGTCCATCTTCGACGCCGTTCTGGTGTACACCGCCACCGACGCCTGTGGCCTTACCGTGACCGACTCCACCTCCCTGTCCATTGTGGACAATCAGGATCCGGTCATCATCTACTCCCCGCCCAACTTCACCATCTCCCTCGACCAGTGGGGGGTGTTCCCGATTCCCGAGCCCATCTGCATCGACAACTGCTACATGCCGGTCCCCGGACTCGGTGGAGGAGGAGGTGGAGGTGGCGGCGGGGGTGGAGGTGGCGGCGAGCCCATCCCGTGCTCCGTCTTGCTCGAGACCGAGCCGTTGTGCTGTGGCAGTTTCCTCGCGACCTTTTTCTTCTCCCATACCGACAACGCGGGCAATACCGCAGACACGGTGCTTTTGGTTTACGTCATGGACGTCACGCCTCCGGTGTTTGCCTCGCTCCCACCTGATGCGTCATTCGTTTGTGGAGATCCCGAGGCCGAAGCGTGGCTCACGAACCCCGTGCTGCCCACCGCCACCGACGACTCTTGCCCCCCTGAGGCCATCGACATCACCTACACGGATGTCGTGACCTCGGAGTGTCCCGGCACTTGGGTGATTCAGCGCACATGGACGGCCACTGATGGATGCGGAAATGCCACGTTGCACCTGCAGACCCTCACCCAAATCGACACGGTACCCCCGCAGTTCACCCAACTGCCGCCCGATTTGACCCTGGAGTGCAACACCCCTTGGCCTGCCAGCAGCATTGCCATTGAAGACGCCTGTTCCACCGCCATCCTCACGGCAGATACGCTCGCCTTGCCCCAAGCCCCGGGGGACTGCCCTGCAAATCAGGCCTACGCCATCACTTACACCGCAACCGACGGCTGCGGCAACACCGCTACCCACGTCCAAACCCTCACCTTCACCGACAACACCCCGCCGGTGTTTGTGGACTTCCCGGCAGATGCCACTTGGGAATGCGGTGCGGAGGGGGAATGGATTTGGCCTACAGCCCAAGACAACTGCTCCGATGTACTCGTGACCTTGTCGGAGGATACGGTTCCCGGACCGTGCCCAGCCACTTTCAGCATCCAGCGGACGTTCACCGCAACCGATGCCTGTGGCGGGTGGACCACCCAGACCCAAGTCGTTCACTTTGTCGATTCCCAAGCTCCGGTGTTCGCTGCATTACCGGACACCCTCTTCATTTTTGGTGAATTTTGCGACGAATCGGTGGAATGGACGCCGCTTCAGGCCACAGATGCCTGCAGCGATTGGGAACTCGTGTGGGAGGTGGATACGCTGCCCGGCGACTGCGTGGGGAATTTCAATCTGCGCGTGGCTTACACGGCGCAAGATGCCTGTGGCAATATTTCGGAAGCTTTGCAAGTGGTGGCCGTGCGCGACACCCTCGGACCTGTGGCCGTCGGAGCAGGAGAAATCACCTGGGCTTGCGATCTCCCGCTCGACGTGACCTGGCCTACTGCCTGGGATGCGTGTGGTGAGGTGAGCACCAACTGGACAGAAAACCTGGTCCCCGGGATGTGCGACAGCCAATATCAGCTGGTGCGGCATTATACCTTCATCGATGCATGCGGAAATTCGAGTTCAGCTTCATTGGAGGTGTCGGTGGTGGATACGGTAGGGCCGGTTTGGTCAGGAACGCTTGACACCCTCTGGCTGAGCTGCGGTGAAGGTGTGGCGGACGGGGCGACGGAAGGGGTAGCATTTGCGGATTGCGATAGCGGGTGGGAATGGTCGTGGGGGGAAATGGTTGATCTGGACGGCGATTCGGGGGTGCCCGCTTGCGCAGGGGGTACAGGTGCCCTCCAGCCCTTGCTCGCCTCAGATGGGTGCGGAAATTCCGGAACGCATGTTGTGCCTGTAGTTTGGATGGACGCGGATCCGCCTGTGCTCAATGCGCTTCTCGAATCGCTTGAGGTGAGCTGCGGGGCGGATTTTCCAGATCATTCGCTGGATTTTTCGGATGCCTGTGACCCCAACATAACGGTGAGTTTCACGGACAGCTTGTGGGAAGATAACTGCGCTGGCGGTATCTGGTTGCGCATGTACACCGCCACCGATGCCTGTGGGAATGCCCTGCATGCAAGCCAAACCCTCACCCGCACAGACACCATTGCACCGACCTTCTCCTTCACCCCAGCGGACACATTGGCGCTCAATTTCGGCTGCCTCATGGGAGCGGCTGGTCCCTGGCCGGAAGCCACGGACGATTGCAGTGCAGTGACCTACACCCAAACCGTTGACACCCTCTGGGGAGCATGCTCCGGCAACTGGACGGAATGGCATGTCTACACGGCTACCGATGGATGCGAAAACACCTCCACGTTGCAACAGGTCGTCACGGTGACGCTGGAAGAGGCTCCGCAATGGGGCGGCGATGTGTGGCCTGACACCCTTTCCTGTGCAGAGGATGTGAACGGTTGGACGCCGGGCTGGATTCCCGTGGACTGTCTGCCCCTTTCGGAATCCGGTATTTCATGGACCGACAGCTTGGTGCCCGGACCCTGTCCCCAGACGTACGACCTGTTCCGGACTTTCACGCTCTGGGATGCGTGCGGCAACCAGCGGGATTCCACTTGGGCCGTGGCGGTGGTGGATTCGATCCCGCCCGTCATCGAGGGGATACCCGCAGATTTGGAATGGTCCTGTGCCCAGGCGGTGCCGGCGTGCGATCCGGGCGCTTTGACCGCAACCGATGCATGCGGTCCCGTTTCCGTGGGTTGTGCAGATGCTCCGAGCGGGGTGTTTTCTTGCACAGGACTGGAGACGATTTATCGCGTGTACACCGCTACAGATGCCTGCGGAAATGGGGTGGAACATGTGCAGACCATCGCTTTCGTCGACACAATCCCGCCGGCATTGACTGCGGTTCCCGAGGATTTTGGATGGGACTGCCGG
>JBEEPJ010000016.1:0-17652 GCA_041191165.1 Bacteroidota bacterium
CGGCGGGCGCCGGGGGGGGGCGGGGGGGGGATGGCCCGGAGCCGGCTGGCCGGGATCGACTGCGCCAACCCGGGGGGGAGCGATGGGGCCACGCCTACTTGCGGACGTTCCTGGCCGGCCGGGCCCGCCAGTACGCCGCGAGCATCAGCAAGCCCGAAGCCAGCCGAACGGGCTGCAGCCGCATCTCGCCCTACCTGGCCTGGGGGAACCTGAGCATTCGAACGGCGTACCAAGCCGCCCGTGCGGCGGCTGGCAGCCCGGGAGCGCCCCGGCGGGCCCTGCGCGCCTTCACCGAGCGCCTCCGCTGGCGAGACCACTTCACCCAAAAGTTCGAGTCGGAGTGCCGGATGGAGTGGGAAGACGTCAACCGGGCGCTCGGGGCCCTGGCCCGCACCGCCGACCCGGACCGGGTGGCCGCCTGGGAGGCCGGCCGCACCGGGGTCCCCCTGGTGGACGCCTGCATGCGCTGCCTCACCGCCACCGGCTACGTCAACTTCCGCATGCGCGCCATGCTCGTGAGCTACCTGACCCACCACCTCTGGCAGCCCTGGCAGGCCGGCTCCGACCACCTCGCCCGCATCATGCTCGACTTCGAGCCCGGCATCCACTACCCCCAAATGCAAATGCAAGCCGGCTGCACCGGGCTCAACACCGTGCGCATTTACAACCCCGTGAAGCAAGCCCAGGACCACGATCCGGAAGGGCACTTCATTCGGAAGTGGGTGCCGGAGCTCGCGGCGCTGCCCACCCCGGCCCTCTTCGCCCCGTGGGAGATGCCGCCGCTGGAAGCCGCGATGTACGGCGTGCAACCCGGCGTGGATTATCCCTTGCCGCTGGTCGAGCTGGAGGCGGCGGCGCGGCATGCCCGGGAGCGGCTATGGGGAGAGAAGAAGTCGCCGGCGGCACGGGAAGAGGGCGCCCGGATCTTGCGGAGGCATGTTCTGCCCAAGCGGAAAGCGGGAAAAGGGGGGAAATGAACGAAATTTGGCCTAGCGCATGAAAACGAACGCGAGTACACAGGGACGCGAATCGACGGGCAACGTGCTGTTGCACCATGAGATCGTGGCGGAGAATCCCACGGCGCCGTGGCTGGTTTTCATCCACGGGGCGGGCGGCAGCATCCGCACTTGGAAGTTCCAAATCGACGCCTTCGCGCCGCATTATCGGCTGTTGCTCATCGACTTGCGCGACCACGGCTTCTCCAAGGACATCCTCCCCGAGTACCCGGCCTACGACTTCGACATCCTGGTGGAGGACATCCTGCGGGTCATCGACCACTTGGGCATCACCCAGGCCCACTTCATCAGCTTGTCCATTGGCAGCGTGATTTTGCAAAAGCTGGATCTCGAGCGGCCGGAACTCATCGACCGCATGATCATGGCCGGGGCGATTTTCGATGGCAGCCGCGCGATGCACTGGTTCGTGCACAGCGCGAAGTTCCTCAACTACTTCCTGCCGTATCGGGCGATGTATTGGCTGTTCAGTTTCATCGTCCTGCCCCGGCGCAACCACCGCCTGAGTCGGTACATCTTCCGGCGGCAGAGCCGGCGCCTCACCCAGGGGGAGTACCTCAAGTGGGTGGAGTTGTACAAGCCCTTTTTCCACCTCGTGGGCACGTACATGAACCGGCCGGTCGCCAAGAAGGGGCTGGTGGTCATGGGCGACCAAGACCACATTTTCTTCCGCGCCGCGGAGCGATTTGCCCGCATCCAGCGCAACATGCGGCTGGCGGTCATCGAGAACTGTGGGCATGTGTGCAGCATCGAGGCCCCGGAGTTGTTCAATGACCTGGTGTTGCGCTTCTTGCGGGATGAGGAGGTGCCCGACTCGGTCAAGGCGCGTCCGCTGCCCACTTCCTGGTCCGAGCTGCGGGCGATGAAGGGTTGACGGGTTGAACTTGCGGCCCCGGGGCGACGACGGGTTGAACTTGCGGCCCCGGGCGTTGTTGTCCTCGCATGCACCGCAAACCGCACCTGCCCCAAAAGACCTGCGTCGTCTGCCAGCGTCCGTTCGCCTGGCGCAAGAAGTGGGCGGCGTGCTGGGAGGAGGTAAAGTACTGCAGTGACCGGTGCCGGGACCAGCGGAATCAGGCGTCAGGGTCCCTTTCTCCAACCGCGACGGCATGAAAGAGATTCGGTTGATCCTGGGTGACCAGCTCCACGCGGGGCATTCGTGGTTTCGGCAGGAACCGAGCGAGGAGGTGTTGTATGTGATGGGGGAGTACCGGTCGGAGTCGGAGAACGTCTTGCACCACGTTCAAAAAGTGACGGCTTTTTTTCTGGCGATGCGCGCGTTTGCAGCGGACCGGGTCCGGGAGGGCCACCGGGTGCAGTATTGGCGCATCGACGATCCCGACAACCCCCACTCCATCTCGGGTGCGGTCCTTCGCGCTTGGGAGGCGCACCGGCCGCTGGGTTTGGCCTACCAAATGCCAGATGAATGGCGGGTGGAACAAGAGCTGCTGGCCTTGGGCGAACACATCCGGCGGCAGGGCGGGGAGGTGATTGCGTTGGATACCGAGCATTTTCTCACCGAGCGCGCGGATTTTCCCCGGCATTTCCAGGGGAAGAAAACGTACATCATGGAGGGGTACTACCGGATGCTCCGGCGCCGGTATCAGGTGCTGCTCGATGGGGCGGGGCAGCCGGAAGGCGGGGCGTGGAACTACGACGCCGACAACCGCAAGGCCCTGCCCAAGCACCACCGACCGCCGGAGCCCTTGACCTTCCCCCACGACGCCGCCGCGGTGCAGGCGCAGATGCAATCGGCCGGGGTGAAGACCTGGGGGGCGTGCGGGGATTGGGAGTGGCCGGTGACCCGGGCGGAGGGGCTGGCCCTGCTGGCGGACTTCATCGACCGCATGCTGCCGCACTTCGGGGCCTTCCAAGACGCCCTTTCGGATGCCAGCAAGACCTTGTATCACAGCCGGTTGAGCTTTGTGCTGAACGTGAAGTTGCTGCACCCGCTGGAGGTGGTCCAGGCGGTGGAGGAGGCTTGGCGGGCGCAACCGGAGCGGATTCCGCTGTCCAGCGCCGAGGGCTTTATTCGCCAAATCCTGGGCTGGCGCGAGTACGTTCGGGGCCACTATTGGATGCACATGCCGGCGTATGGGGAGATGAATTACTTCGGGCATGAGCGGCCGTTGCCGGAGTGGTTTTGGACTGGAAAAACCCGTATGGCCTGCCTGCGACAAGCCGTACAAGCCACGCACGACACGGCGTACGCGCACCACATTCAGCGCCTGATGGTCACCGGGAACTTCGCGCTGCTGGCCGGAGTGCACCCGGACGCGGTGGATGCGTGGTACCTGGGGGTGTACATCGACGCGCTTGAGTGGGTCGAGATGCCCAACGCCCGCGGGATGTCGCAGTACGCCGACGGGGGTTGGGTGGGGACCAAGCCCTACGTCTCCAGCGCGAATTACCTGCGCAAAATGGGGGCGCCCTGTGCCGGTTGCCATTACCGTGCCGGGGAGCGGACGGGCGAGCGGGCCTGCCCTTTCAACAGCCTGTACTGGGACTTTCACCACCGGCATCGCGCGCTGCTGGAGTCGAATCCCCGCATCGGGATGGTCTACCGGCTGTGGGACCGGATGGAGGCGGCGGAGCGGGCGGCGGTGCTGGAGCGTGCATCAGATTGTCTAGACCAAATCCATTCTCTATGACCCCCAAGCAGTACCGGCGTGGATTGGTTTGGTTCCGAGCGGATTTGCGGCTCGATGATGCGGTGGCGCTCCACGCGGCGCTGGACCGGTGTGAGGAGGTGGTGCCGGTGTATGTTTGGGATCCGCTGTGGGAGGGGGAATGGTCGGCGGACTGGCCGCGGATGGGGCGGACGGGGGCGCTGGGGTGGGGGCGGATGTCCGCGCGCCGCCGCAGGTTCTTGGAGGAGTCGGTGGCCGGGCTGAGGGCGGGGCTGGAAGCGCGGGGGGTCGGGTTGTGGGAGCTGGAGGGGCCGGCGGGGGAGGTGCTGGCGCGGGCGGCGGCGGCGTGGGGGTGTGACGGCGGTGTTTTTGCGGCGCGCGGGCATTGTCCCGAGGAGGCGGCGCAGGAGGCGGCGCTCGGGCAGCGGCTGCCCTGCCATTGGGAGGAGGGGATGACGCTCTTGCATCCGGACGACTTGCCCTTCGACGTGGCGGACTTGCCGCCGGTATTTACCTCGTTCCGGCACAAGGTCGAGCGGCGTTGGGAGGTTCGGGATCCGCTGCCGGCGCCCGCCCATGTGCCCGTGCCCGGCGCGGGTCTGCCGGCGGCGGTGGCGCTCCGGGCCACCGCCTCGCTGGCTGTCGATGGCCGGTCGCTGTTCCCCTTCCCGGGCGGCGAAGCGCACGCCTGGGCCCGGATGGCGCACTTCCTCGAGGGCTCGGGGGCCATCGCCCACTACAAACAAACCCGCAACGGCCTGCTGGCCATCGACGACGCCAGCCGCCTGTCGCCCTACTTGGCCGTGGGCGCGCTGAGCCCGCGGCGGTTGCACGCCGAGATTCGGGCGTTCGAAGCCCGCCACGGCGCCACGGATGACACATACTGGATGATTTTCGAGCTGCTCTGGCGCGATTACTTCCGCTTCGCTGCGATGCAAGCGGGCCCGGCCCTGTTTCGCAAACCGCCCAAGGGCAGCGGGGATTCCCGGGCGCGGCGGGCCTTTGAATCGTGGTGCGCCGGCACCACTGGCCACGCCTGGGTCGACGCCCACATGCGCGAGCTGGCGGCCACCGGCTACATGACCAACCGGGGTCGCCAAAACGTCGCCTCCTACCTCGTCCATGACCTGGGCGTCTCCTGGACCTGGGGGGCGGCCTGGTTCGAGCACCACCTGCTCGACTTCGATGCCGCCAGCAACACCGGCAACTGGCAGTACCTCGCCGGCGTCGGGGCCGACCCCCGTCCCCAACGCAAGTTCAACATGGAGAAACAGGCCGCCGACTACGACCCCGACGGGGCCTACCGCCGGCGCTGGCAGGACCGAGCCCCCGACCCGACCCCATGACCCCCGTCAACGTCTCGTACCCCGTCCCTGCGCGTTGGGCCCAGCTGGACGCCATCGCCGGACCCCGCTTCACCCCGTGGAAGAAAGTGCAAGAAGCCCTGTCGGGCCGCCCCGTGGGCTCCGCCCGGGTGCAGTGGACGCACTGCAGCGACCCAGGCGTGCAGGCCTTGCTCGACAGCACCCAGGACGTGAAATGGCTCAACCTCGAACGCACCGCGGGCGGGATGCTCCTCTACTTCCGGGTGCGCCTGGAGACCTACGCCATCGCCGTGGCCCGCAGCACCCCGGTCACCTTGGGGAAAAGCGCGCCCGGCAGCCTCGAAGTGCACATCGGAAAAACCCGCTGTGTGTGGGAAGGCACGGCATCCGCCATCACCAGCGCCTCGCGCATCCTCATCGCCCACTGAAAACGCCGGGCCGGGCCGGAGAGCAATTACTCCGCCACCTCGCGGTCCAGCATGCGGGCCATCCGATTGCGCTCCCGGCTGACACACGGAAACTTCTCGCGCCCCTCGGCGGACCGCAACTCGTCCAGCAAATCCTGCCACTCGCACTCCTCACGTGCCGGAATATCCTCCGCCAGCGGGATGCAGGGCCAGTCCGCCGTCGCCTCGAGAAACGCCTCCATGTAGCGGACCTGCAGCGAAGCCATCGTGGTGCCGAAGCGCGCGAGCACATCCGGATCCAGCGTGCCCGCCATCGACGTGCGGAGGCGCAGGAGATTTTCGAGGTGATGGGAGGCCAAATCCACCGCCCCCCCCTCCAGCGGCAACAGCTCCGGCAGCGCCACCGGCGACCCCAGCGGATCGATGCCCAGCGTATGCGCCACGTCGCTCAACTGCACCAACCGGTTGACCCGGCTGCGAAACAGGGCAGGCACGACCGGTTGCCGGATGAAGTGATCCCGGACCGAGAAAGCCTCGGCATCGAGCCGCTCCATCAAATCCTCCTGCGTCGCCCCGTCTTCCACCCCCAACAATGCCAGTGCCGTGTTCCTGTCCATCATCTCGATTCTTGCGAGTGAAGATAAAACGAAAAAGAACAAACCTCAGTCTGCGGATGGGCGCAACATCCGAAGGTTGGGTGACGTAAATTTGGCCTACTAACTATCCAACGGACATGAAAATGATGATGTTCTGGACTTTGAGCCTGTCTGCCGTCCTGCTGGCCTGCGGCGGCGGCAACACCGAAAAAACTGCGGATGCCCAGAAGCCGGGCACGGAAAATGCCGATGGCGCGGCGGCCAATGATGTCATTTCGCCGAAGTACAAGAACGGCATCAACGAGCAGAACGCGGGCGACAAGAAGGGCAAAGTCCGCCTGCGGGGCACCATCGCCGGGGCCAACGCCGGCACCATCACCCTCTACGAAACCGAGGGCCGCAACAAGTCCGAGGCCCACAAGACGGCCGTGCGCAACGGCGCCTTCGACTTCGGCTCCATAGAGGTTTCCCGCGGCATCTACGTGCTGGGGCTGGACGAGCAGAACACCGTCGAGATCATCCTCAACCCCGATGAGGCCGAGGTGGCCATCGACTTCAAGTCCAACCGCCTCTCCGGCCAAAAGCTCGCCCCCAACTCCAAGGAGAACACGGGCTGGTTTGCCTACCAGGTGCAGGACGCCCGCCACAAGAACGAGACGCGCGCCCTGCGCCAGAACGCCCAGGACGCCGCGGGCATGAAGGCCCAGATCGAGCAGCAGATCGCGGCGAAGGACCAGGAGCTCATCACCTTCCAGCACAGCACCATCGACCAGTATCCGGGAACGTACCTCGCCAAGATCTTGTCGCTCAAAAACCCCAAGTATCCCCAATCCCAGGGCCGTTTCTTCGAAGAGATGGACCCCATGGACGGCAGCCTCGTGCGCAGCATGGTCATCTCGGACCGCATCCAGGGCATGATGATCTCGTTCAGCGGCGGCAAGGACCCGGGCTTCCTCGCCTGCATCGACCAGGTGAAGGCGCACTTCGAACCCAACCCGGTGACGCTGGAGTCCGCCCTGTACAGCATGCTGGACGGGTTTTACAACACCGGCAAGGAGCACATCTGCCAGTACATCCTGGACAACTACATCTTCGACGACGACTGCGGTGCCGACCTCAGCGACGCCATCCGCATCCGCGCCCAGGGCATCATCAACCTCCAGGTGGGCAAGACCCCGCCCAACTTCCGCATCGCCAAGTGGAACGGCGGTGAGGTGGACCTGCGCGAGACCTGTGCGAAGAACCAGTATACGCTGGTGATGTTTTGGGCTTCGTGGTGCCACAAGTGCGAGCAGGAGATGCCGTATGTGGGGCCGCTGTACCAGAAGTACAAGGCGAAGGGCTTTGAGGTGATCGGGGTGAGCTTGGACAACAACCGCCAAACCTGGGAGAAGGCCATCGCCGACAACGGCGCCACCTGGCCCAATGTCAGCCAGCTGGCCGCCTGGAGCAGCCCGGTGGTGGCGGATTACAAAATCACCGCCACGCCCACGTACTTCTTGTTGGATAAGCAGGGCAACATCGTCCTCAAGCCCCAGCGTGCCTTCGAGGTCGACAACTTCCTCGCGGGCAAGCTCAAGTAAGTCCGATTCAAGCTTTCTTTCCGCGCCGCCCCTCGCCTGAGCCTGCGCCCGAGCCTTCGCTAGCCCCCGGGCTGGCGCCCGAGCTCGAGCGGCGGGGGGCGGCGCCGGAGGGGGCTTGCAGTTGCTGGCGGTACAGTTCCAGGATCATGCCGTCAGCCAGTCCCACCTTGGGAACCAGGATGGCGGAAGCCCCGGCCAGCCGCATGATGCGGATGTAGATTTCGCCCGCCGGCACGATGACGTCTGCCCGGTCGGGTTTGAGCCCCAAGGTCTCCATGCGGTCTTCGTAACTCAGGGTGGAAATGCGCTCGTGCAGGGCTGTCAGTTGTTCGATGGAAACGGGCTCAAACCGGTCCGCGCCGCTCATGCGGTGCAGCCGATTGATGTTCCCCCCGGTGCCGATGGCCAGCAATTCCCGCTCCCCGTCCCGCGCCCCGGTGATGAACTGCGCCACGTCCTCCCACACCCCCATGTCCACCGTCCCCTTCAGCGAGCGCACCGTCCCGAGCGGGAAGGAGGCCGAGTGCTCGCGGATGCCCGAACGGATCCAGGTGATTTCCGTGCTGCCGCCGCCGACGTCGATGTAGAGAAAATCCCGGTCCCGGTTGATGCCCACTACCGTTTCGAAGCCTTTGAAAATCAGGTTCGCCTCGTGCTCACCATCGATGACCACGATGCGGACCCCCGACTTCTTCTGCACCCTTTCGATGATCTCCTCCGCATTCTGCGCCTCGCGCATGGCACTGGTCGCATGCACTTGAAAATGCGCCACCCCGTGGACCTCCATCAGCAGGTAGAAGGCGCGCATGGTCTTGGTGAGGGCGGAGAGTTTGGCCTCCGAAATGCTCCCCGTCTCGAACACATCCGCCCCGAGGCGCAGCGGGACCCGAAAAAAGGCCACCTTTTGGGCGCGCGGGATGCCGTTGCGGTCGGTGACGTCTTCAATGAGCAGCCGGACGGCGTTGGAGCCGATGTCGATGGCACCGAAAATCATGCGGGGAAATGGGGGTTGAGCTGGGCGACCACGCGTTGATAGATGCGGGTCTGGGCATCTTCAGCCGGGAGGCCGTCCCGCTGGGGAATGCGGCGGTTGTCGCAGGTGGCGTCGATGATGCGGGTTTGGTATGGGTCATTCCATTGCAGCATGAACTGCTCCATCAATTCCTTCTTCAGCCGTTCCTCGCGCACCGGCACGGTCACCTCCACCCGCCGATCGAGGTTGCGGGTCATCCAATCGGAGGAGGAGAGATAGTACAGCGGCGCCCCGTTGTTGCCGAAGATCAGGACGCGCCCGTGCTCCAGATAGCGCCCGACCAGGCTGCGCACCTCGATGTGTTCGCTCATCCCGGGCACCCCGGGAATCAGGGAGCAGATGCCGCGCACCAGCAACTGAATCCGCACCCCGGCCCGGCTGGCATCGTACAGTTTTTCGATCATCGCGGCGTCCACGAGGTTGTTGATCTTCAGGTGCATCCACCCTTCCTGCCCGGTCTGGGCCAGCTGGATTTCGCGGTCGATCATCTGGTTGAACTGCCGGCGTGAACTGTGCGGACTCACGATGAGGTGCCGGAACAGCGGCCGCTCGTAGTTGTGGGAGAAGAACGAGAACAGCCGCTCCACCTCGGCGGTCAGCGCAGGGTCCGACGTGAGCAGCGCATGGTCCGTGTAGATGCGCCCGTTGCGCTCGTGGAAGTTGCCGGTGCCGATGTGCGCAAACTGTTCGAGGGTTCGCCCGCGCTTGCGGGTGATGAGAAAGAGCTTCGCGTGCACCTTGAGCCCCGCCACCCCGAATTCCACATGCGCCCCCGCTTCTTGCAAAACCTTGGAAACCTGAATGTTATGTCGCTCATCGAAGCGCGCCGCCAGCTCGATGACCACCTGCACGTGCTTTCCGTTGCGGGCGGCGTTGACCAGGGCATTGATGATTTGCGACTGGCTGGCGACCCGGTAGAGGTTGATGCGGATGTGCGTCACCCCCGGATCGATCGCGGCCTCGCGCAGGATGTCCACGATTTGGCTGAAGTCGTGGTAGGGGAGGTGCAGCAGGATGTCCCGATCGCGGATGGCCGCCAGCAAACTCGTCCGCCCGGCGAAGTCCGGGTGGAGCACCGGCGGTTGCGGAACGAAGATCAAGTCCTTGCGCCCGAAGTCCGGGAACCCCATCAGGTCCTTGCGGTTGTGGTAGCGGCTCCCGGGGATGACGTTTTCCGTGTCGCCCAGCTTGAGCTTGCGCTTGATGTAGCTGATCATCTCGCGGGGCATCTCGGCATCGTAGAGGAAGCGGACGTAATCGCCTTGCTTGCGCTTCGCCACCCCGCGGGCCAGCTTTTCCATCAGCGACCGCGTCAAGTCGTCGTCCACGTCGATCTCCGCATCGCGCGTGACCTTGATGGCATGCGCCCGCAGGCCCACCGGATTGAACAGGGCGAAGATGCGCCGGAGCTCCAGCCGGATCACGTCCTCGATGAACATGACGTACTGCTCTTCCCCCCGGCTCGGCAGCACGATGAACCGCGGCAGGTGCGTGGGCACCTCGATGACCGCATACCGCGTGTGCAGGCCGTCGGCATCTTCCAAGTCCAAACCCACAGCCAAATACAACGTCCCGTCGATCAAATCCGGAAACGGCACCCCGCCCCCGACCATGATGGGCACCAGCGAAGGCCGGATGCGCTCGATGAAATGCCGCCGCGCGAACGCCTGTTGCTCCGCATCGAGCTCGTCCTCCCGCAGGAAGTGAATGCCCTCCTGCTCGAGCAGCCCGATGAGTTCCTGGAAGATGCGGTTGTTCTCCGTCTGCAAAGCCACGACCCGCTGGGCCACCCGCGCCAGGGTCTCGCGGACGTCAAACCCCAGGGTGGTGGTGGGGTGCTTCCCCACGAGCGCCGCCCGCTGCAGGTTCGCCACCCGCACCCGGAAAAACTCGTCGAGGTTGTTCGAGAAAATCCCCAGGAACCGCATGCGTTCGATGAGGGGAACCCGCTCGCTGGCCGCTTCCTGCAACACCCGGTGGTTGAAGGTGAGCCAACTCAGTTCGCGGTTGATGAACTTGTCCCGGGCGTGAGGCGTCTTTCGCACCCCGCAAAGATAAGGTCACACCGCTGCGCACCCCGACCGCCGGGGCTATCTTTGCACCCAAAATTCCACACCATCATGGCACAATTCGTCGGTCGTCCCGCCCCCGCCTTCACCGCAAAAGCCGTCGTCAACGGCGCGGTCGTTCCCCAGTTTTCGCTGTCGGATTTCCACGGCAAGAACTACGTGGTCCTGTTCTTCTACCCCAAGGACTTCTCCTCGCTGTGCCCTTCGGAGCTGATTGCGTTTCAGCACGATTTGGCGGCCTTTGAGGAGCGGGGTGCGGTGGTCGTGGGCTGCTCGACGGACACCGTGGAATCGCACCTCGCCTTCCTCAACACGCCCCAGAACCAGGGGGGCATCGCGGGCGTGACCTACCCGCTGGTGGGCGACGCGAACAAGACCATCGCCACCAACTACGACGTCCTGACCGGCGAGTACGATTACGACGAGGACGGCCTGCTGACGGCGCCCAACGAGCTCATCGCGTACCGGGCGTTGTTCCTCATCGACAAGAAGGGCGTGGTCCAGCACCAGACCGTGAACCACTTGATGTTTGGGCGGAATACGGAGGAGGCGTTGCGCATGCTCGACGCGCTCATCCACTTCGAAACTTCAGGCCAAACCTGTCCCGCCAATTGGAGGAAGTAACCCCCGCAGGCCGAGATCGGTGGGTCGCCGCCCGCCTCACCGAGATCGAGCGGTTTGCGAATCCGGAGCGGGCGGCGCACGGGGGGGTTACTCCCGGCCGAGGGCCACGATCGGGTCGAGCCGGGCGGCCTGACGCGCCGGATAATACCCGCTGAGGAGGCTGGTGGCCAGCGACATGAGGATGCCCACCGTGATCCACATCCAGGGGATGACGAACGGGGTCTCGAGGTAGGAGGCGACGAGATTGCCGACGGCGAGGCCGGAGAGGATGCCGAGGAGGCCGCCGATTTGGCCTATGACCATGACCTCGACCAAAAACTGCGTGCGGATGGCGGACGGCGACGCGCCCAGCGACTTGCGGACCCCGATCTCGCGCGTGCGCTCGGAGACGCTCACGAGCATGATGTTCATCAGCCCGATGCCCGCCCCGAAGAGCGTGATGAGCCCGATGACCGTCGCGGCGATGGTGATGCCGTTGGTGGCCTGGCGCAGCGTCGCCACCAGCTGGGTGCTCTGCTCGACCCGGAACGAGTTGGGTTCGCCGGGCTTGTCGCCGCGGATGGTGCGGAAGATGCCCGTGGCCGTGGACATGGAGCTCTCCAAGTCCTTGGGATTGTTCACTTTGCAGACCAAACTATAACTCCGCCCCTCGTCCGAGAACTGCCGCCGGGCGCTCGGGACGGGCACCATGCACTGCTGGTCCTGGTTCATCCCGAAGGCCTGCCCGCGGGCCTTGAGGATGCCGATGATGGTGTACCGCTGGCCGGTGATGAGCATGGTGGCGCCGAGGGCCTCCTCCCAGGGCTCGAACAGGTCCGTGAGGATCTCCGGCCCCACCACCACCACATCCCGGGCGGCTTCGAGGTCCGCCTGGCTGATGTTGCGGCCTTCCGCTATTTCGAACCCGCTGACCTCGAGGTAGTTGGCGTCGACGCCCAGCACCCGGATGTTGGGGTCGGACCGCTTGTTGCCCCGGCTGATGGTGGCCTGGGAGGTGCCGAAGAGGGAGTAGGAGAGGGTCCAGGTTTGGCCTGCAGACTGCCGCGCCAGCGCTTGCGCCTCACGGTAATCGATGGGCTCCTCCACGGCCACGCGCCGGCCCGACATGAAGCCGCCCTCGGTGGCCTGCCGGATGGTGAAGGAGTTCGTGCCCAGCGAGCTCAGCTGCTTGACGACGTTCGCCTCCAGCGAGGACGTCGCGGTGGTCATGCTGATCAGGGCCATGATGCCCAGCCCGATGATGGACACGGTGAGGCCCGTGCGCAGCAGGTTGCCCCGGATGGACTGCAACGCGATCAACACGAGTTCTCCCAGCACGGCCCGCTTCATGGTTGCGAAGGTAAACCTTACCTTTGCGGCATATTTGAGGCAAACCAGAAAAAAGTCCCCATGATTTTTGATCTCGACATGATCCGCCAGGTGTACGCGCGGTTCCCGGAGCGGGTGGAAGCGGCACGCAAGCTCACGGGCAAGCCCCTGACCCTGTCCGAAAAAATCCTGTATACCCACCTGTGGGACGCCCTGCCGGCACAGGCTTTCCAGCGCGGAGTCGATTACGTGGACTTCGCCCCGGACCGGGTGGCCATGCAGGACGCCACGGCCCAGATGGCCCTGTTGCAGTTCATGCAGGCGGGTCGCGCCACGGCGGCGGTGCCCTCCACGGTCCACTGCGACCACCTGATCCAGGCGAAGGTGGGGGCGGACGCGGATTTGCAGGAGGCGCTCAACAAGAACAACGAGGTCTTCAACTTCCTGGAGTCGGTCTCGAACAAGTACGGCATCGGGTTTTGGAAGCCCGGTGCGGGCATCATCCACCAGGTCGTGTTGGAGAACTACGCGTTTCCGGGCGGGATGATGATCGGCACCGACTCGCACACGGTGAACGCCGGGGGCTTGGGCATGGTGGCCATCGGCGTGGGCGGGGCGGATGCGGTGGATGTGATGGCCGGCATGGCGTGGGAGCTCAAGTTTCCCAAGCTCATCGGCGTCAAGCTCACCGGCCGCCTCAACGGCTGGACCTCGGCGAAGGACGTCATCCTGAAGGTGGCCGGCATCCTGACCGTGAAGGGGGGGACGGGTTGCATCGTGGAGTACTTCGGGCCCGGGGCCGAGTCGCTGAGCTGCACCGGCAAGGGCACCATCTGCAACATGGGCGCGGAGATCGGCGCCACGACGAGCACCTTCGGGTTTGATGCGTCCATGGATCGGTATCTGCGGGCGACGGGGCGGGCGGAGGTGGCGGATTTGGCCGGCGCCATTGCCCATCACCTCACCGGCGACCCGGAGGTGTACGCGCAACCCGAGGCTTACTTCGACCAGGTCATCGAAATCGATTTGGATGCGCTCGAGCCGCACCTCAACGGGCCGTTCACCCCGGACCTCGCCACGCCCATCAGCGAGATGAAGGCGGCGGCGGCGGCGGGCGGCTGGCCCACCGCCATCGAGTACGGCCTCATCGGCTCGTGCACCAACTCGAGCTACGAAGACATCAGCCGGGCGGCGTCGGTGGCGAAGCAGGCGGCCGACCTGGGCATCCAGGCGAAGGCCCACCTGACCATCACCCCGGGCTCGGAGCAGGTGCGCTACACGATTGAGCGCGATGGCTTCATCGACATCTTCGAGGGCATCGGCGGCAGCGTCTTCGCCAACGCATGCGGTCCCTGCATAGGCCAGTGGTCGCGGGCGGGCGCCGAGAAGCAGGAGCGCAACTCCATCGTGCACTCCTTCAACCGCAACTTCGCCAAGCGGGCGGACGGCAATCCCAACACGCACGCCTTTGTGGGCTCTCCGGAGCTGGTGACGGCCATCGCCATTGCGGGGGATTTGACCTTCAACCCCTTAAAGGATCCACTCACGCTGCCGGACGGACGGCAGGTCATGCTGCAGGAACCCACGGGCGACGAATTGCCCAGCCGCGGCTTTGCGGTCGAGGATGCGGGCTACCTCGCGCCGGCGGCTGATGGCAGCGCGGTGGAGGTGAAGGTTCGGCCGGACTCGGACCGCCTGCAGCTGCTCGACCCGTTCCTCCCCTGGGATGGGCAGAACATCACGGGCGCGCGCGTCCTCATCAAGGCGGCGGGCAAGTGCACCACGGACCACATCTCCATGGCGGGTCCTTGGTTGCGGTACCGCGGCCACCTCGACAACATCGCGAACAACACGCTCACCGGCGCGGTCAACGCGTACTCCGGCGCGGTCAACGCCGTCAAAAACCTCCTCACGGGCGAGGTGGGTGAAGTGCCGGCCGTGCAGCGGGCCTACAAGGCGGCGGGCGTCCCCACGCTGGTCGTCGGCGACTGGAACTACGGCGAGGGCAGCTCCCGGGAACACGCGGCCATGCAGCCGCGCCACTTGGGCGTAAGGGCGGTGCTGGTGAAGTCGTTCGCCCGCATCCACGAAACCAACCTCAAGAAGCAGGGCATGCTCGCCCTGACCTTCACCCAAGAGGCGGACTACGACAAGTTCCGCGAGGACGACTTCGTGGACTTCGTGGACCTGGCGGACTTCCGCCCCGGCACGCCGCTCACCCTGGTGCTGCGCCACGCCGACGGAACCTCCGACACCCTCTCGGTGGCCCACACCTACAACGCACAGCAAATCAGCTGGTTCCGCGCCGGCAGCGCCCTGAATCTCATCCAAGAGCAGCAGCGCGCCCAAACGGCACGGTAATTGCTACTTTGGCGGCGTTAAATTTCTGCAATGAAAAAACTTTTCCTCACCCTCGCGCTTGGCGCGGTGGGTCTGGGCGGCATGTTCGCCCAACAGTACAAGGGGGTCGTGAAGACGAATCCCTTGGGCTACTTCGCCGGTCAGTACATGATCGGTTACGAGCACATGCTCACCGACCGGATGTCGGTGCAGTTGATGCCCGGCCTCGTGAGCCAAAACTCCTCGCAGTCTTGGAACTACGGAACCGAGGTGTACAGCTACGAGCAGAAGAAGTCCGGTTTCATCGTGATTCCGGAGTTCCGCTACTACGTCTCGCCCGACCGCACGGGGGCTCCGCACGGCTTGTACGTGGCGGCCTTGGCCCGGGTGCTGATGTTGACGTATGACCTGGAGGATACGGGGGATTTGTTCCCGTACGGCGATCTGTCCCGGGAGGACAAGCGCACGGTGTTTGGCGGTGGGGCGGTGCTGGGCTACCAGTATGCCACCAGCGGCGGCTTCACCTTGGAGGCTTTTGCCGGCCCGCAGTTCAAGAGCGTGAGCTTCGACCGGACGTACGACTCGGCAGCCATTCCCACCACGGAGGCGGGCGACGCGTTGTTCGAGGAGAAGTTTGCGGACATCTCATTGAGCGGCGTGGACAACTCCGGCGCGGGATTGCGCTTCGGGGTGAACATCGGCTACGCGTTCTGAGGAATCGGAACGGTTTCGGGATGGAAACGAAAAGGGGACCTGCGGGTCCCCTTTTTCGTTGTGGCGGTGCGGGTTGGCTGCGGCGCTCCGTTTTCGCTGCGGCGCTGCTGCTTCGCGGCTTCGCTGCGCCGGCGGGATCAGATGTCCACCTTGAACGACCCGGTCAGGGGCGTCTCGAAGCCCACCGGAGTGCCGTCGACCACCTCCTTCATGAGCATTTGGAACGAGACCCGCTCGGTGCCGCCGGTCAGGGCGGGCTGGGGCGAGATGACGCCGTTGGTGCAGACGAAGTCGCGCACCGGCGTGAGCTCGTCGCCGTGGTTGATCTGCTGGAGCTGGTGTACGATGCCGTCCGCCGGGATATAGAAGGCCGGGCGGTTGATGGTATCGAACTCGAGCATCACCACGAAGTCGTGGGCGGGGAGGTGGGCCTTGATCTCGTCCTCGGTGCGCAGGTCGGCCACGAGGTGGTAGCGGCGCGACCGGAACTCGAGCGAATCCCAAACCACCGCCTCAGCCAACTTCAGCGGCACCTCCCGCCCCTGGTAGGTCAGCGAGCCGCAGTCGCAGGAGTAGACCGGGGGAACGTACTCGGGGCCCTTGTAGCATCCGGCGGCGAGGGCCGCAGCGCAGGTGATGGCGGAGAGGACGATGGAGAGTCGCATGGATGTCGTGTTGAGGCGGGAAAGATAGGAAACGGCAGCGGTCAACGCTGCATGGGGTAGATCAAATACCGTTGCCGCATGGCGTCGTACCGGGCGAGGGGCTCCATCCAGCCCTCGGCCAGGTCGCACAGGCCCTCGGGCTCGGGGAGGGCGGTGCGGATGGCGTCGGTGCCGGCGAGGCGGTCGAAGAAGCTGGTGGAGGAGATGAACGGGTCCGGGCACTCGCGGGTCCACAGGGCGTAGTAGCGGGGGAGGAAGCCCAAATCGAAGGAGTGGGGCTCCTGGGTCCAGCGGTCCGCGAGGGCCCCGAGGTGGACGCCGGAGCAGGGGATGCCCAGTTGTTGCGGGGAGGGGGCCACGCCCGGAATCGACTGGGGCGTGAAGGCGTGCGGGCCGGCGTCCGGGAGCGGCATGCCCAGCATTTGGAAGGGCTCGGGCGTGCCGCGACCGACGCTCACCACGGTGGGCTCGAAGAGGCACAGGGAGGGGTAGAGGGCGATGGCCCGCGCGTTGGGGAGGTTGGGGCTGGGCGGGATAGGGGGGTACCAGCGGTCGCTGTGGGCGTAGTGGGTGCACGGGAGCACCGTCAGGTCGCACTGCAGGCCGTTGGGCAGCCAGCCCTCGCCCTGGATCATGCGCGCCATCTCGCCCAACGTCATCCCGTGCACCAGCGGCACGGGCAGCTTCCCCACGAAGGACCGGAACGTCGTATCGAGCATGGGCCCGGCGATGTGGTGCCCGTGCGGGTTGGGGCGGTCGCAGACGATGACCGGAATCCCCGCCTCCGCCGCGGCCTCCATCACCAGGGCCAGCGTGCTGAGGTAGGTATAGAAGCGCGCCCCCACATCCTGCAGGTCGAAGACCACGGCCTGCACCTGGGCCATCGTCTCGGCCGACGGCTTGCGGTGGGTCCCGTGCAGGCTGTAGACCGGGAGCCCCGTCAGGGAGTCGATGGTGTCCCCGAAGTGGGCGCCGTAGTGCAAATCGCCGCGAAAGCCGTGTTCGGGGGCATAGATTTGGGCTACATCCACCCCGAGCGCCAGCAGCGTGTCCACGAGGTGCGTCGGGCGCTCCCGCACGTCTGCGAACAGCACGGAGGTGTGGTTTGCCACCACGGCCACGCGTCCTTTTCCCAGCATTTGCACCAGACGGGCCAAATCCTCATGCCCCAACCCGATCCGCCGCGGCGCCTCGGTCCTTCGCTCCACATGCCATTCCCCCACCTCTCGGCGCGCCACCATCCCGGTGGCACTGGGCTGGCTGCGCAGTTCGTCCACGGTCTCCTCCACGGGTGCGGGGGTCAGCAGCTCCGAGGTCGCTTCCACGTTCTCCGCGGCATTGCGCC
>JBEEPJ010000017.1:0-17584 GCA_041191165.1 Bacteroidota bacterium
AAACAGAAAGCCACTTTCCGGACTCCGGCTCACCCGTGTCATGTATAGCACGTTCGCCATCACCGCCGGCCCAAAAACGTCGCCCACATACTTCCAAATGGCGTGCCCCAGCAGGGCCGCTTCCTCCCCGTTCGCCTGTTGCACGCGAACGATGCGCCCCCGGAGCGCGGCGTCGAGGACGGCCCCGGCCGTCGCCGCAGACCACGGTTCGCCCACATATCGGTACAGGCCCTCGCGATACCAGTCCGGAAAGGTGATGAGCGAACTGTTGCGCAGGGCGTCTTGCCATTGGCCGCCGTACATGATCTGATTGAACAGAATGCGGGACAGGCCGGCGCGCAGGTCCCGGATGAGGTGGTCGGTCTCCCCGGTGCCAAAGAGAAACAGCTTGGAGCCGACGAGGCGTGCAGTTCCTCCGATGTTCTCACCGCCCTCGAGCTGCGCGCCGATGTTCGACTCCCGAAACTCCTGCAGGTGGTTGTACACGATGACCTGGATGGGGCCTTCGAGGTTGCGGTCCAAGGTGCCCTCGACCTCTTTGCGCAGTGCGGGGAGCAAGCCCACCACGCGGCCCGCGAGTTCGCTGCCCCCTTGATAATAATACACCTCCACATCGCCTGCTGGGAGGTACTGCCAGGTGTACTCGCGGGTCTGAATCCGGTTCTGACCGAAGGTCATCCCGGTCCCCTCATAAAACTGGCCCCTCAATGCTGAGGCGGTGAGCATCAGCAACATCCCCATGACTCCGGCCTCGAAAAGGCGCAGCCCGAGCGGGCGGAAACGGGGAACCGAGCGTGACATCATGCGTTCCGAAATTACGATGTCCGGCCCAATTGGTTTCCGGAACGCCCATGCGCAACGTAATTTGGCGGCATGCCAGCAGTTTACTATCGGACTTTCGGGCCGTTTCAGGAAAATACCGTCGTCGTCGACGCGGGAGAGGGGAGGGCCATCGTGGTGGACCCGGGCATGTCCCAGGCGGCGGAGCGAAGGGCGTTTCAGGGTTGGATGGCGGAGCTGGGGCTGATGCCCGCCGCGGTCGTGTTGACCCATGCGCACCTGGATCATGTGGCGGGATGTGGTTGGATGGAGGCGACCTACGGCCTGCGTCCGCTGGTGCATCCGCTCGACGCCCCTACTTACCAGCAGGCCCCCTTGGCGGGTCAGCTTTACGGTTTCCCGCTGGATCCTTTGCCCGAGCCGGAATGGGGCCTGGAGCATGGGACCCAGCTGGACTGGGGGGCGCCGGTGGAGGTGCGTTGGGTACCAGGCCATGCGCCGGGCCACGTGGTGTTCGTCTGTGCCGAGGGTCGGTGGGTGGTCGGTGGGGACGTGCTGTTCCGAGAGAGTGTGGGGCGGACGGATTTGCCGGGAGGGGATGCGCGGGGTTTGGCCTTGAGCATCACGCGCGAAATGTACACCTTACCCGATGATTATCAGGTGTTTCCAGGCCACGGAGAACCGACGACCATCGGCCATGAGCGGCGGTTCAATCCTTTTGTGAATGCGGCGGGTTCAGGCCTGCTTCAGGACAAATGAGAACCTAGACCCCTCTCCGAGCGTCGAGCGCACCTCCACTTCTGACCCGTGGGCCTCGATGATGTGCTTCACAATGGCCAGCCCCAAGCCCGATCCGCCGGCCGCCCGTGAACGGCTGGCGTCAACCCGGAAGAACCGCTCGAAGAGCCGAGGCAAGGCGCTCTCCGGAATCCCGATGCCCGTGTCCTGAACCTCGACCCGTATTCCCTGCTCCACCGGGGAAATGCGGACGGTGGTCGTGCCTTCCGGGCGGCCGTACTTGATGGAATTGTTGATGAGGTTGGTCAAGACCTGACCCAGCCGCATCTGGTCACCCAGCACCGCCACATGGGATTGTCCGCCGGCGTCGAGGCGCAGGGTGATCTTTGCCTTGCGGGCCTTGCTTTCGAGGGCTTCCATCGTGTCCTCCACGAGGGGGACGAGATCCATGCGCCGCAACTCCAACTCCAGCACTCCGCTTTCGATCCGCGTGATGGTATCCAAATCTTCCAGCAGTCCTACCATTCGGTCGATGTTGCGCACGGCGGTTTGCAGGAACTGTTGGCGCTTTTGAGGGTCCTGAAGGCCTCCGTCATGGAGCGTGTAGATGGTGGTTTGGACGATCTGGGCGGGCGTGCGCAACTCGTGGGCGAGGTTGCCGATGAAGTCTTTGCGGTACTTGGCGGCTTCTTGCAGGCGGCTCACTTCCGAAGACTGGGACTGATTCCAAGATTTCCGCGCGCGACCGATCCAATCTCCCCAGTTGTGCAACATCCCACCAGGTCCCAGACCTGCGGCCTCCAAGGGCTGGAGAATTTCACGGCGCATCCAAACCATTCCCGCGCCTGCCACGAAGACCCCCACCCCAGCGGACAGACCCAGCCATGCGCCCGTGGCGTGTTGTTCGAGCAGCCAACCCGCGAGGAAGGTGGTCAAAAATGCCAGCACCCCAAGGCGCAAGGCCAGCGCTGCGAGCGATTTCCGATGCAGCCTCCACCCGGGGGAAGGGTTTTGCACCTCACCCTTCGAACTTGTATCCGACCCCTTTGACGGTCTTGAACCGGTCATTGCCCAATTTTTCCCGAAGTTTACGAATGTGCACGTCAATGGTGCGGTCGCCCACCACCACATCGTCGCCCCAAACCCCGGAGAGAATCGCCTCCCGGGTGAACACTTTGCCCGGCTGGGACGCCAGCAAGCGGAGCAGCTCGAATTCCTTCCTGGGCAGACTCATCTCTTCGCCATGGGCGATGACGACGTAGCGCTCCACATCGATGAAGATTTCGGGCCCCTTTTCCGCCTCATTTCCCTCGGAGTTGAGGGGGTCCGAACGACGGA
Organism: Bacteroidota bacterium; assembly: GCA_041191165.1. Lineage (GTDB taxonomy): Bacteria > Bacteroidota > Bacteroidia > Flavobacteriales_D > Sanyastnellaceae > CAMCYM01. Next base: position 2,857 of record JBEEPJ010000017.1, read on the forward strand.
GCAGGGCCTTTACCCGGCTCACCAAAACCTTGGGCTTCACCGGCTTGAGGATGTAGTCATCCGCCCCAGCGTCGAAGCCAGCGATCTGGCTGTAATCCTCTCCGCGGGCGGTGAGGAAGGCGACGAGACAGTCTTTGAGCAACGGGTCCTGGCGCAGTTGGGAACAGGTCTCCACCCCATCCATTTCCGGCATCATGACGTCCAGCAAGATGAGGTCTGGCCGTTGTTGGCGAGCGGCTGCGAGTGCCTCGACTCCGTTCCCGGCGGTGGTCACATCAAACCCGGCTTCGGAAAGGACGATGGAAAGGACATCCACGATGTCCGGTTCGTCGTCGACCAGCAGAATTTTCGATGGAGGCATGGCGTGGAGGGGGATGGAGAGGATGGGAGTGCGCTGCAGCGAAGTTCGTCGTTTGCATGTTTCCAAATCGTGAACAAAAGGTCACGGAATGCTTAACCCCATCCCGCCAGTCTTCAATCCCGGATGCGGGAAAAACGCAATGCATGGAGCATCCAGCGGGGCATGGCAGCCTCAGGGGCCCGTTTCTGCACATTCAAGAACAATCCCCACTTTTCTACGATGGGCACCCGGTGCACTTCAATCAGTTCGATCCAAGTTTCATCGGGGTCGTCGATGTAGGTGCAGTGGACGCGGGTTTGGCCCATGCCTATCGCGTCATTCGAATCGCAGCGAAACGGGAAGCCTTTTGCGGTCAGGTGTTGCCGCAAATCCCCCATGCCGCGTACGTCCATACCCAGATGAGCGATGCCCGTATCGCACCAAATCCTGTCCTCGAAAATCCGCCGAACCGGACGGTCCAAGGCCTGCACCAGTTCGATGGTGGTGTTCCCGATGATGGGCGAGAACCCGCCACCCGCCGGCTTGCTCGGCCTGAGCCGCACGCGCCGGAAGCGCTCCTGCCCGCCGGGAAGCACCGCCCAGTCGGCGAAGACTCCGGTTTCATCGTACACGTCTTGGTCGTATCCCAGCTCCCGGGCATAAAGCGACAGGGCCCGTTCGATATCGCTCACCCCGATGACCACGCCCATGCCCCCGTGCGATGGATGGCGCGGGGCCGCAAAGTGCCCGCGATCGGGCAAAATCTGAAACCAGGTCCCGTCGAAGTCCTGCAACAGGAAGGTGGGGTCGCCCCAAGGCGTCGTGCGAATGGAGGCTTCGCAGAACAGCCCCAACTCCCCGCAGACCGCCCGTGCATGCCGGTGCATGGCCTGCACATCGAGGGTCTTCATGGTCACAGCGAGCAACCCCAAATCTCCCCACGTCAGCGGCCCGGACTGTGGCGCGAAGGAAGTCGGTTGCAGCACCTCAAAGGCGCATCCTCCCTGGAGATTCATGACCATCGAAGCCCGTTTGGTGATGGTTTCTCCGCGGGTGTGATCGCGCATGAGCGGAGCTTCCTGGACCGAGTCGAACAGCGAGATGTCCATCCCGAAGAGCCGGCGGTACAGCGGCAGCGTCCGGTTCATGTCGGTCACGGCGATGCCCACGTGCTGGATACCCAGAATGTGGCCGTTGGAGGGAGATTTTCCGGTCATGGTTGGTGAGGAGGTTGTTCGAGGGTTTGGATATAATGAAGCCAGGCATGGGCCAAATCCGGATCCCGCCATGCCCGTCGCGCCCGCAGGCTGCCCACCGCGTCTCGGGCCAGTCCGAAGGCCCATCCCGCCACCCGCGTGGACAGGACCTGCAAAGCAAATGCGCCGGTAACGCCCCCCCAGAATCCGCCCGGCAGCAGGTCCCACGAGCCCATGACAGCCCCCCAAACCCCGGCAAACGCCAGCCCCGCCAGCAGCCAAGTCACAGGGAAAAGCACCATGCCCGCCGTCATTTTGAAGGTGCTCACGAAACAGATGTCGCGGATGCGTTTGCGGGCTTGGGCCTGAATCCAAAGGGCCACGGGAATGGAGGGCAATGCGGGAATCCAAGCCCAGGCTGAGAGCAGGAGTGCCAGCCCGCGAACGGGGCGCACCGCCTCCGGCGCGAGGCCGAGGTCTTCGGGACGGTATGCGCTCCCCACCCCGAGTTCCGCGGCGGCTTCCCAGGCCCGTGCGATGTGGGCCAAGTCTGCCTCCGTCAGCGCGCCCAAATGCCGCATCCGGCGCTGAACATCCTCCCACGCCTCCGGACCCCGCTCCGCCGTCCGCAACGCCCGGACATAGGGATGCAGGATGCGCAAGTGCCCTGGATGCGGCACATCGACCATCAAGTCCCGCAGCGCCGACTCCATGCGCCGAAGAAGGGCCCCGGTATCGAGCTGTTCCTTTTCCGCGTCCCAGAGGTCTTGCCACGCCATCGACTTCCCCACGCGATACCGCAGCATGCGCCGAAACCCGCCGTAGTCCTCGTAGTCTAGCCCCACCGGGATGATTTGGATGTCCTCCCTGCCTTTTTCCCGGCGTCTGGCCATGTCGAGCAAATCCACTACCCCCCTTTTGAGCGGGCGCAGGCTGGGCTCGCCGGCGTGGTTCCCCTCGGGATACAATCCCACTGTGGCCCCGCGCTGCAGTCGTTCCACGCAGACTTCGAAAATCCGTTGATTGCGCTCGTTGATGTCCGCCAGCCGATCCCTGCGTCGGAAGATGGGCATCATGTTGAACCCGAAGAGCAAAAACCGGAGCAGCGCCCCATTGAACACATCCGAACGGGTGAGCCAGTGCACCTGGTGTCCGCCCAAGACGGTGCAGTGCACCAGCGGGTCCATCAGCCCGTTTTGGTGGTTCGAGACCAGGATGGTGGGTATACCGGGTGCGGGCAGATTTTCCAGGCCTTCCGTTCCTGTGATGCGATGGAAGCGGGAGACCGCTGCCGCCACCCAGGGGAGTGTGACCCGATAGAGCGGATGGGTCCGCTGGATGGGGGGGAGGTGGAAGGGTTTGCTCACCGCAGCGCAGCGCCTAATTGGGTTTCAAGGGCCGTTCGAATGGCTTGAACGGAACGATCTATTTGCTTGTCAGTCAAGGTCTTATTTGCGTCTTGAAGCGTGAGTGAAATCGCGTAAGAGACCTTTCCTTCCGGAAGTTTATCTCCGGTGTACACATCGAAAAGTCCCACGCGGGTCAGCAGGCGGGGTTCCGCGCTGGCCGCCACGCGCCGAATGTCGGCAAACGGGGTTCCTTTTTCGAGGATCAAGGACAAATCCCTGCGCACCGTCGGGAAACGGGGCAACTCCCGGGCCTGGATTCGCGGTTGATGCAACGCCTGAAACAGCGGTTCCAAGAACCATTCCGAGGCGTACACTGCGACCTCGAGGTCCATGGCCTGAAGCAGCTTGGGGTGCACCGCACCCAGGCGTCCCACGCACTGACCCTCCCACCACCAAGAAACCCCTTCCCCGTAAAGGCCTTCAGCCCCGTTGCGCTCTTCGAGCAGGGATGCCATCCCCAGGCCCTCGAGCAGGGCCACCACCTCTGCCTTGAGGGTAAACAGGTCGGCTTCGCGGACCGGTTCATTCCAATTTTCCGGGGTATGATGGCCACTGAGGAAGAGCGAAAGTTGCTCGGTCTCCCGGTACCACACCGTGCCATCGGAACCGCTGACCGGTCCATCGGCCGCATCCCGATGGTGGTAGGTTCGCCCGATTTCGAAGAACCTCAGGTCCTTGGCCTGGTGGTTCCGGTTGCGCGCGATCGTTTCAAGCCCCTGGAAAATCAGGGATTGCCGCATGGAACCGAGGTCGGAACTCAGCGGGTTGAGCAAATCGATTCGGCTTTCCAAGGCCAAATCCCGATGTCCACTCACCTCCACCGCCCATTCCCCGTAGGCTTTCCGGGTCATGGAGTTGTTCATCATTTCGGAGAAGCCTCGGGCCACCAGGAGGTTTTGAATGGCGTGCCGCATTTTTTCCCGGTCTGGACCCTGGGGGTGTGAGGGTCGAGCCCGCCACTGGCGGGGGAGGGGAATGCGGTCAAACCCGTGAATGCGCAAGATTTCCTCCGCCACATCCGCCGGTCGGGTGACATCGGTGCGAAAGCTGGGAATGAGCAAATCCCAGGCGCCATCCAAGCGCTCGACGATTTCGATGTCCAGGGCGTCTAGGATGCTCTCGATGCGTGAGGCCGGGAGGGATTCACCGAGAATCCGACTCAGGAAGGCTTCCTCCAACCTGCAACGGGTCGCGGTGGGGCAGGTTCCACTTTCCCCTTCCATCAACCCCGAAACGCGATCGACCCCGGCCCAGTCGGTGAGGAGTTTTGCCGCGCGCTCCAATCCCGCCCGCACCATCGCGGGGTCTACGCCCCGCTCGAAGCGAAATGAGGCGTCGGTGGACAGGCCGTGGCGCTTGGCCATGGCGCGTATGGTCGCTGGATGGAACCAAGCGGCTTCGAGAAACACCGAGGTGGTGTCCGGTTGGATGCCGCTGTGTTGGCCACCGAACACCCCGGCCAGCCCCATGGGGGCATGGTCGTTGGCAATCACGAGATCCGCAGGGTCCAGGGTGCGGGAAGTGCCGTCGAGCGTGACGAGGGTTTCGCCTGCACGCGCCCGCCGGACCCGAACGACATCTCCTGCGATGGCCCGGCGGTCGAAAGCGTGCAGCGGGGTGCCGAGCTCGTGCAGCACCCAGTTGGTGGCGTCCACCACGTTGTTGATGGGCGCAACGCCGATGGCGCGCAGGGTGCGTTGCACGGATTCAGGGCTGGGCCCCACCTTCACCCCTTCGAGCACCAGGCCCAGGTAGCGTGGAGCGGCCTCTGCGTCCTCCACTGCGATGCGCACGCCGCCCGTTTCGCCGGTGTGGGCGAGCGGCTGGCCCAAGGGCCAGTGCATGTCGGGCAGGTCGCTTACCCCGCCGATGCCCGGCACGGTCTCATGCAACAGGCCAGCGCGCAGATCCCGGGCCACACCCCAGTGGCTCATCGCGTCGGTGCGGTTGGGCGTCAGGCCGATTTCAAAGACCACGTCGGAATCGACTTGCAGGGCCTCGGCAGCGGGTGTTCCGGGCGCCCACTCACCCGCCAATTCCAAGACGCCCTCGTGGCCTTCTCCCAAGCCCAGCTCATCTTCTGCGCAAATCATTCCATGCGATTCCACGCCTCGGATCTTGCCCTTGCGGATGGTCAGCGGGTCGCCGTGGACGGGGAAGAGCTGTGCGCCGATGCGGGCTACGACGACGTGCAGTCCGGCCCGGGCATTCGCGGCGCCGCATACGATTTGCAGCGGGGCTTCTTCGCCGACGTCCACCAGGCAAACCTGCAGGCGATCTGCGTCCGGGTGGCGGTCGCAGTGCTGGATTTGGCCTACCACACAACCCGCCAATCCCCCGGGAATGTCATCCACCTTCGACCAACCTTCTACCTCCAGCCCGGTGGCGGTCAACACCTTGGCGACATCTGCGGGATCCCCGTCCATCGGGAACAGGGATTGCATCCAGCGATAGGAAATCTTCATCTGCTTCGAAAGGTTGCAAAGTTAACCGGACTGCGCAATCTCAATCTCCCTTTGCAACATGACAGAACTTGAAGTACATTCGCGGTCCGTTTCTGACCTCCGCCCCGCGGCGGAGAGACGAAAAGGGACATCGGGATGTAGCTCAGTTGGTAGAGTACACGTCTGGGGGGCGTGTGGTCGCTGGTTCAAGTCCAGTCATCCCGACACATTGGACAGAAGAAAACGGAGAGCCTAGCTCTCCGTTTTTCTTTTCCATGCGTTCCGAGTCCGCAGGTGGGACGTGGTTTTTGGGTGTAGTTTTGCACCATGGACTACGTCTTTGAACGGGATTGGCAGGTGCTGCTCCGGCTGATGGAGGAGCGGTTTGGGGAGCCGCCGGACTTGACCGCGATGGTTTTTGCGGTGGGCTTGCAGGAAGCCGGTCAGGGCTACCGCACTTTCAAGAAAGATGAGAAAGTGGAGTTGATGCACGTGGGCGTCTGCACGCTGCTCGAACCGATGGGCTTCTATGAAATGGTCGGTTACGATGAGCAGGGATGGCCGCACTTCAAGTCGTTGGCACCGATTCCGGCGGTGACCAAGGAGGAGCAGGAGACGATGATTCGGCGCGCGCTGGTCGAGTATTTTGCCGCTTGGATCGAAGGCGCATCCTGACCGCGTCAGGCGCGTGAAGCAGACCGGAAGAAGGGAGGGGGTTGCGCGAGGAGTTACTCGATGTACACCGTGGCCTCGTTGGTGGTCTGCTCCTCGATTTTAATCAGACCGGTGCCGTAGAGCGCAGCTTTGCGCACTTCGATGTCCAAGACCGCGAAGCCCGCCTGACCGGCGACATAAAAATCGGAGAAGTTGAAGGTGACCGAGCCTGCGGCGTTGGTTACCGCAGTGGTGTCGAAGCGGGGCTCACCCACAAAGTCGTTGTCCACCGATCCGAAAGCGAAGAGGCGCACGGATGCTCCCGACACGGGCGCTCCCAATTCGTTGAGCACAGTGACGTTCGCTACGGTCTCCTCCACCTTGTAGCAACCGCTGAAAACCAGGATGGCCAGTGCAGAAACGGACAGAATAATGAGGGATAACTTTCGCATCTCTGAGTTTGATAACTTTGCGGGCCTTGAATGAGGCCAAATATCCAAAAAATGACTTTATCTCGGACGCTTTTTTCCTTCGCCCTGATGGGTTTGATTTTTCCGCTGATCTCGGCGGCTGGTTGTAACAACGCGGGCCAAGCTTCAGAGGTTGCATCTGAGGCTGTGCAGCCGGGCGGAAATCCTGCAGCAGATGCCGCCGCGGAGCAGACAGGGGGCACGCCACGCCGGGTGGAGATTACGACGGATCTGGGGCGGATGGTGGTGGAACTCTCGAACGAAACACCCCAGCACCGGGATAATTTCGTGAAGCTGGTGGAATCCGGTTTTTATGACGGGTTGCTCTTCCACCGTGTCATCCAGGGATTCATGGTGCAGGGTGGCGATCCCCAAAGCCGGGATGCGGCTCCGGGCGCGCGATTGGGGGCAGGTGGCCCCGGGTACACCATCCCGGCGGAGATTCGCCCGAATCTCTTCCATACCAAGGGAGCGCTCTCGGCGGCCCGGCAGGGGGACAATGTCAATCCGCAACGCGCCTCGTCCGGTAGCCAGTTTTACATCGTTCAGGGCCGTCCCACCCCCGAGGCGGAACTGCGCAGCACTGAGGCACGGCTTCGCATGAGCGGCGGGGATTTTTCCTACACGCCGGAAGCCGTGGCTACCTATGCCCAGCAGGGGGGTACACCTCACCTGGATCAGCAATACACCGTATTCGGGCATGTGGTCGAGGGGCTTGAGGTAATCGACGCCATCGCGGCCGCGAAGACGGCGCCTGGCGATCGTCCGGTGGAAGACATCCGGATGACTATGAAAATGTTGAACTGATGCGCGAAGCGTTGGCTGCATGGCAGCAGGAGGTGGAAGCGGTCGTGCTTTCCGATGCGGACAGCGCGGAGCGTTTCCGGATCGACTGGCTGGGCCGGAAGGGACGGATGAAGGATTTGCTCGCCGCATTTCGGGAGGTCCCCGGACCGGAAAAGCGGGAAGTGGGTTTGGCCTTGAATGCCCTCAAAACCGCAATCGAAGCGAAGCTCGAGGCCTTTGAGGAGGTGAGTGCCGGCGCTGCGGACGCCATGCCCACGGCCTTTGATGGCACGCGCCCTGTGGGAGGTTGGATGCCCGGCACCCATCATCCATTGCAAACGGTTCGGCGGGAGATTGTCTCCATCTTCCAAGGCATGGGTTTTGCGGTCTCCGAAGGCCCGGAAATCGAAGATGATTGGCATGTTTTCAGCGGGTTGAACTTCGCGCCGGAGCACCCCGCACGGGACATGCAGGATACGTTTTTTGTCGGATTGGATCCGGAGCGCTTGTTGCGGACGCACACGTCCTCTGTGCAAGTGCGGGAGATGGAGCGCCGCGAGCCTCCCATGCGGCTGATCATGCCCGGTCGGGTTTATCGGAATGAAGCCATTTCCTCCCGGGCGCACTGCATGTTCCATCAGGTCGAGGGTTTGTACATCGACGAGGAAGTTTCTTTTGCCGACCTCAAACAGACGATTTTGCATTTCGCACAGGCTTTTTTCGGAGCGGGCACCCGCATCCGAATGCGGCCTTCGTACTTCCCCTTCACGGAGCCGAGCGCCGAGGTGGACGTCTATTGGGGATTGGAGACGGAGGTGGACCAGCGCATCACCAAGGGCACCGGTTGGCTTGAGATTTTGGGATGTGGCATGGTGGATCCAGCGGTCTTGGAGGCCTCGGGAATCGACTCTTCCCGGTACAGTGGATTCGCCTTTGGGATGGGGGTGGAGCGCATCACCATGTTGCGTTACCAAATCGGTGACCTGCGTGCATTTTTCGAAAACGACCTCCGTTTTCTATCGCAGTTCAAAGGTCCCTTCTGAATTCAGCGTTTGAGCGGTAGGGTTACCGTGAGGCGTTCGCGATGGCTGGACAGCCGTTCGACGATGACCCGGGCCGTGATGGCCTGGAGCTGTTGCATCACATCGCGCCAAACCGGAATGCGCTGTGACTCTTGGCCTGTGAAAATCCCCTTGAGGGCCTTGGAGGCTTCTGTGTGTTCAGAGGCCAGGCTAAATCGCCACTCCCGGTCTTCTTGCTCCACCCGAATGTCAATCGGCTGATTGGTGGCATCGAGTTCGCGAAAACGCTGAAGCAACTGGCGTAGGGTTCTTCGCACTTCGGTGGTCAAAGTGACATGCGCATCTTCCGCAACTTCCCATCGGATGGGGAGCATGAGCTCGGCGTCCAGCTCTCGGAGGAATTCCCGTATCTCCTGTAAATCCTCTCGGGCGTGTTCTGCGTCCTGCGGGAGGTCGGTCAGCTCCTGCCATCCCTGCAGAGTTGCCAGACTGCGCAAACGAACCACCCGGCTTCGCTCCGAACGCAGCGCGCGTTTCATCCGCTGGTTGTGCAATCCCAATCCCAGGGCGACCAACAAGAGCAGGGCAACCCACCAAGGCCACATTCCCGCGCGATGGGGCAGGGGTTGGGCCGATTGAATCGAAGCTACCGCCGCATCGAAGGGGTCGGGGTCTTCAGTAGGTTGCGGCATCAGCGACTTGGCTGCGGCCAAACCGGCAGGGCGCGCGAGGAGCATCCCGCTTTGCAAGGTGTCCAGTTGCCAGAGCGATGCGAGTGCGCCTTCGGGATTGCCCCGCGCTCTTTCGAACTGCGCATGTCCGCGCAACGCCTGTGCCAAGAGCATCTGATTGCCTGCAACTCCGGCGAACCGGATGGCCTGCTCGTGGGCGAATACAGCTTCGATCTCTCTGCCGGCCGCGAATGCACTGCGCGCCATCCGCATGTATGCGTCCGCTTTCGCTTCATCGTCCTTTTCCGGAGCCTTGGCCAGCATCTCATTTGCCCAAACCCACGCCTGCTCGTGTAGTCCCTGCGCCTCGATCGCATCGTGAATCGCGCTCCGAACGGCTTGCGCCTCGATTTCCGGAAGGGTGAGTAGGCTCTGATGCAAGGAGGCCAAATCCGAATCTTCCAATCTCTTCGTCTCGAAGAGTTGGCTCAACACCTTGATCTTCCGCAGTTCCACCTGCACGGCTGGCGTGACGCCATCCTGTGCGATGTGGTGCAGCAGGCGGTCTACAGCGGATTCTGCGGCCCGGAATTCGCCCCGCGCGAAGGCGATTCGCACCTGCAAGGTGAGGAGTGGTGCAGACTGGGGTTGTCGCTCCAATTCACGGTCCACCAACTCCATCGCCCGTTCATCTTCGTGCAAGGACATCCAACGTTCGGCCAGGGCTTGTACCAGTTCCAGCCGGTCCGATGAATTGCAGCCGATCAGCCCTTGTTCTGCCTGTTCCAGCTCCCACTGGGCCTCTTCGGTGTGGCCGGTGCTGAGATAGATGGTGGCGATGCCCCGGTGTGCCTTCGCGAGTTGGCAGAGGTCGAAGGTGTGATTCATCACCCCCCGGTAGCGGGTCAGCGCCGAGACGGGTTTGTCGTGGAGCAAGAGCGAGTCGGCTTGCCGGAGCAAGGCCTGCGCTTCGGGACTTGGACCCTGTGCGGTCTGGGGCTGTTGGCCGGATGCCGTGCTGAGGGGAGAGCAGGCAAAAAGAATCCAAAACACCCCAATTGCCATCTGCAATAGATGCTGGGGCAGCAAGGCAACCTCCTGAAAACGGAATAGTTGCATCTTGTTGGGACGCGGGCCTGTTGTGAACATGCCCCACGAACCTACTCTTTTTCTTTGGGAAAAATTGGGATGAGCACTAGAATTTATCGCCTGCTACCCGTTGAAAACGCGAGTGCCGGTTACTCATTCCAAACCACATCCGCCAGGACGCGGCCCACCGCCTCCAAGGTCGCGGCATCGATGATGTCCATGTTGTCTTGGTGGGTGTGGTGGAATGCACCGTATCCCATGGCCCGGACTTGAAGTTCGTAATGGACGATGTTCGCGCTGGGAATGCCCGCCAGCTCCGACACGAAAAGGTTGTCATCCACGGTCTGCGGGGTGACCTCGTTCTGGAACAGCTTTTCATACCCCAACCCACGGGCCGCGTTCCAAATCTTCTCGACCACCTGGGGCGCATATTCCATGGAAGTTCCTTCCCGATTGAAAACGGCGTTCTTTCCGCCGACCATATCGAGCAGGATGCCGTATTTCGCGCGGTAGCCGAAACGATGGGGTTGTTGGGCCCAGAATTGACTGCCCAAGCACCACTCCGTGTAGCTCTGGGGTTCCGCGGACAGTCGGTCCCATTCGGGTCTGCCGTAGTCCTCGGCATCGAAGAAGATGATATCCACCCCCACCCGGGCGGGCTGGGACTGCAGGAGCCGGGCGATTTCCAAGAGGACCCCTACTCCTGACCCCCCGTCATTCGCTCCGAGGATGGGTTCGCGGGTTCGGACGGAATCTTTGTCGGCAAAGGGCCGCGTGTCCCAGTGGGCATAGAGCAGAATGCGCTCGGTGGCATCGGGACGATAGGAACCGATGATGTTGCGAATGTCCAACCAAGTTCCGTCGTACGCCTGGACGCGTCCGGATTGCACGGTCACCTGGGCCCCGTGCCGGTTGAGCTCTTGAATGAGCCAATCTCCGGCCTTTCGATGGCCTTCTGTGTTGGGAACCCGCGGGCCAAAGGCGACCTGTTGCGCAACGTAGGCGTAGGCGGAATCCTTGTGAAAGGCCGGAGCCTCCACACGGGGCTTCTGGACTTTTTCCGTCGCCGCATTGTCCTTCGTCTCATCACATCCCAGGCCCAGCAGGACCAAGATGACCGCCCCACACCAGGGAGATTTCACCCTGCGCATCATTGTTGGCTCCATGTGGTCCCGTCTTTTCCGTCTTTTATCTGGATGCCAATCTCACTCAACCCGTTTCGGATTTGATCGGCGAGGGCGAAGTTCTTATCGGATTTGGCCTGCTGGCGCAATTGCAACAAGAAGTCCATCAAGGGGGCTGTCAGTCCCCCCATATCGGTGGTGGCGTCAATCCACACCAGCCCCAAAACTTCGCCGCCCCACGCGTCGAAAAGGCGGGTGAGTTGCGCTGCCGCAGGCTTGCCGCAGGCCTGTCGACCTTCGCGGAACGCGTGAACGAGCTTGGCTGCATCGAAGAGCACCGAAATCAGCACCGGGGTATTGAAGTCATCGTTCATTGCGGCGAAGCACCGCTCCTCGAGGGCGGCCACCTCTGCCAAGCCCGCGTCATCAGGGCCCTGTGCGGTCCAATCGGCCAGCGCCGCTCTCGCTTGACTGAGCCGTTCAAACCCCCTTTCCGCAGCTTGGAGCGCTTCATTGGAGAAGTCGAGCGTGCTGGCGTAGTGGCCTTGGAGCATGAAAAACCGCACCGTGTTGGCCGCGTATCCGCGTTCCAGGAGCGGGTGATTGCCGGTCAGCAGTTCCTCCGGAGTGAACCCGTTGCCCTCCGACTTCGCCATCTTGCGTCCGTTGACGGTGAGCATATTGCCGTGCATCCAGTACCGCACTGGCATGGGTTCGCCATGGGCTGCCACGTTCTGGGCAATTTCGCATTCGTGGTGGGGGAACTTGAGGTCCATGCCTCCGCCGTGGATGTCGAAGGAGGTGCCCAAGTACTTGGTGCTCATGGCCGAGCACTCGAGGTGCCAGCCGGGGAAGCCCACACTCCAAGGCGATGGCCAGTGCATAAGATGGGACGGGTCCGCCTTTTTCCACAGGGCAAAGTCCAGCCCATCGCGCTTGGCATCTTGCCCATCCAGCACCCGGGTCTGCGTGAGCAGCTCGTCGATTTTTCGACCGGAAAGCGCTCCGTAAGGGTGGGTTTCGTTGAACTTTCTGACGTCGAAGTACACACTTCCGTCAGATACGTAGGCCAAACCCGCATCCAAAATGGACTGAATCAACTCGATTTGCTCCACAATGTGCCCAGTGGCCGTCGGTTCGATGGAGGGAGGCAGGATGTTGAACAGCCGCATGACGTCATGGAAGTCGTTCGTGTAGCGCTGAACGATTTCCATGGGCTCGAGGTTCTCCAACTTCGCCTTGCGGCCGATTTTATCTTCACCGGCGTCAGCGTCGTCCGTCAAATGGCCTACGTCCGTGATGTTGCGCACGTATCGAACCTGGTAACCAATGAAGGTCAAGTAGCGGTAGACCGTGTCGAAGGTCAGAAAGGTCCGCACGTTGCCCAAATGCACATTGGAGTAAACCGTAGGGCCACATACATACATCCCCACTCTTCCGGGCACGAGGGGCTCAAACCTCTCCTTCACGCGAGTGAGGCTGTTGTATATGCTGAGGGTCTGCATGGCGGTTGAAGGAGCGAGGTCAGGCCTTCATGACGCGGGAGGACCAAGCCTCCAGCATGCATTGGGTGAGTTCTGCGATGCCCACGCGCGGTTGCCAGTTCCAGTCTTGGCGCGCGGCGGTGTCATCGATGCTCTTGGGCCAGCTGTCCGCGATGGCCTGGCGGTGGTCAGGTGCGTACTGAATCTCAAATTCGGGAAGGTGCTGCCGAATGGCTCCGGCGAGCTGTTCCGGGTTGAAACTCATAGCGCCGAGGTTGTAAGAGGTGCGCACACGGATGGCCTCGGAAGGGGCGTCCATAAGGTCGAGGGTTCCCCGAACGGCATCCTCGATGTACATCATCGGCAAGCTGGAATCAGGTCGCAGGAAGCAGGAATAGGTTTGGCCTAAAGCGGCAAACTTGAAGATGTCCACGGCGTAATCCGTCGTGCCTCCTCCCGGCTCAGAGCGGTGGCCGATCAGGCCCGGATAGCGGATGCTGCGGACGTCAACCCCGTAACGGCGGTGGTAATAATTGCACCACCATTCGCCGGCTTGCTTGGAAATGCCGTACACGGTCGTGGGATCCAAGGGCGCGTTCTGAGGGACGTGGTTTTTGGGGGTAGCTGGGCCAAACACCGCAATGGAACTCGGCCAGAACACTTTCTCTACTTTCCCCTCCCGTGCGCACTCGAGCACGTGGAGCAGCGAGGTCATGTTCAGGTCCCATGCCGCCAAGGGGCGCGCCTCACCGGTCGCGGAAAGCATCGCGGCGAGGTGGAATACCGTGCTGAACGGCCCCCGGTCCAATACCGCGCGCAACGCGTCCCCGTCCGTGGCATCGAGGTGCACATAAGGGCTCCGCAACACCTCCTCATTCTCCGGAACCCGAATGTCCGCCACGGTCACGTTTTCTACGCCCCACTTTTCCTGTAAAGCGAGCACCAACTCCACCCCGAGCTGCCCGGCAGCGCCGATGACCAAATGCTGTTTCATGTCCCCCAAAAATAGGGCATTAAGGCGTTTCGTGGCTGATTTGCGCGATACTTGGGTCTTATCTTGGCTACGTGGAATCTGAAGCTTTTGACTATCTGCTGCCTGAAGAGCGGATTGCCATCTATCCGGCTTCTCCGCGATCTTCCGCCCGGTTGTTGCATTGGAGGTCAGCCGGGGATTGGAGCCATCACACGGTTCATGACCTCGGTGTAAATCCAGACTTGCTCGGAAAGGGCGCCCAACTCTGGCACAATATTTCCCGTGTGATCCGGGCGCGATTCAGCGTGGTCCGGTCCACCGGAGGGGTGATGGAGGTGTTGTTGCTCGAGCCGCTGCACGCACCCATTGATGCCGTGTTGGCTCAGGAAGGCGCGTCAGCGTGGCGGTGCATGGTCCGCGGTGGGAAACGTTGGACCGGGGGATGGGTCGATGCTTTTTTGGAGGGAGAATCCCGACTTCGTCTCGAACTGTTGCAGGTCGAGTCTTCAGGCACCCGTCTGGTGCGATTGCACCCTTCCCCGGGGAGAACATTGGGGGATTGGCTGGACCGTTTGGGCTCTTTGCCCCTGCCGCCCTATTTGGGTCGGTCTGCTGAACCGGAAGATGATGTTCGATACCAAACCATCTACGCATCAGCCTTGGGAAGTGTGGCAGCGCCCACTGCTGGACTTCATTTCGATGAGGAGGTTTGGGCTGGAATCCAGGGTTATGCCTCGGTTCACGCCGTGACGCTTCACGTGGGTGCCGGGACCTTCAAGCCATTGGGGGATGCAGGCGTGGGTGGCCATCAAATGCATGCGGAACAGGTTTTTTTAAATCGGAGTGAGCTGGAAGCCCTGGCGGTGAGGGGTGTGCGTCGGGTGGCCGTGGGTACGACCACCTTGCGGACCTTGGAGAGCTTTTTCTGGTGGGCCCGTTTGTGGCGGGATTCCGGAGTCTATCCGCCACATCTGCCCCAGTGGGAATGGAGGAGAGATTCGGGAGCTGGGGATGACTGGACCATTGAGGATGCAGCGCTTTGGGTGCTTGAGCAGGCCGCGGATAA
>JBEEPJ010000018.1:0-17572 GCA_041191165.1 Bacteroidota bacterium
ACATCCGATTGGTCGGCGCACCGCCTGAGAGTGTGGGCAAATATGGAGGGGATACGGACAACTGGATGTGGCCCCGTCACACCGGGGATTTTGCGATGCTCCGGATTTATGCGAATGGAGACAATGAACCCGCGGACTTCAGCAAGGAGAACAAGCCATTCGTTCCGCGTCGTCACCTGAAAGTCGCCACGGATGGCGTTCAGGAAGGAGACTTCACCATGGTGATGGGCTATCCCGGAAGCACCGATCGTTTCCTGAGCAGCCACGGGGTGCGCCAGGCACTGGCTGCATACAATCCGTCCGTAGTGGACGTGAGGGATCTCAAACTAAAGGTCATGAAATCGCACATGGATGCCGATCCCGCTGTGCGCATCCAATATGCCGCCAAATACGCGCAAACCGCGAATTACTGGAAGTACTACATCGGACAGAGCAAGGGACTCAAGCGATTGCGCATCGAAGAGCAGAAAAAAGAGCTCGAAGATGCTTTCGCTGCGTGGGTCGCTGCTTCTCCCGAACGCCAGGAGAAGTATGGGGAAGCTCTGGGGTTGATTCAGAGTTTCTACGAGGCGACGGATGCCACTGTGAAGGGAGATGTCTATGCGCGTGAAGCTGGACTGGTCGGAGCTGATATCGTCCTTTTCGCTGTGCGTTTTTCAAGAGGTGCAGCAGGACTTTTTTCAGAGGATCCGGAGAAGGTGAAGAGCGCCCAGGCATCGCTGACCCGATTGGCCGAGAACTTCTTTAAAGACTACGACCAGGCCACGGACCGCGACTTGTTCGTGGCATTGATGTCCAAGTACCGCCAAGACATCCCCTCCCACCTCCACCCGAGCTTTTTCGCCTTGGTGCAAGACAAACACAAGGGGGATTTCGGGCGATTCGCAGATCAGATGTACGCCAAGAGCTTTTTGGTTGACCGGGAGAAGTGCCTCGCCTTCATCCAAAAACCCAGCAAAAAGGCGCTGGACGCAGATTTGGCCGTGCTGGCGGGAAACAGTGCACTGGAGCGCTACCTCTCCTCTCAGGCGAGTGATGCCCAAGAGAAGTTCGACCGGGGATACCGGCTCTTCGTGCAGGGATTGCGCGAGATGCAGCCGAACAAGGCGTTCGCACCGGACGCCAATTCCACCATGCGCTTGACCTACGGGCTGGTGGATGATTACGATGCCGCAGATGCTGTGCACTATGACTACTTCACCACCGCGCAGGGAATTTTGGAAAAGATGGACAATTCGAATCCGGAATTTGTGGTGGATGCGCGCATGGAAAAGATGTTGCTCCAAAAGGACTTCGGCCGCTGGGCAGATGCACAAGGAGAGTTGCGCGTTTGTTTCGTGCATGGAACGGACATCACGGGAGGCAACTCCGGCAGCCCGGTGCTCAACGCAAATGGCGATCTCATCGGACTGGCCTTCGACGGAAACTGGGAAGCGATGAGCGGGGACATCGCTTTCGAGCCCGAGCTCCAGCGCACCATTTCCGTGGACATCCGTTATGTCATGTGGGTGGTGGACCGCTATGCCGGTGCGACGAACATCATTCAAGAAATCGACTTTGTGCCAGGGGTGGGATCTCCTCGGGCTGCGCAGTAATCGCTTCGATGTCGAAAGGAAAGCGGGCTACCTCACGGTGGCCCGCTTTTTTTATACCGCGTTTCGGCTGGCGTTTGCAATCCCAAAACCCGCCCGATCCCTCAGTCGCAACCAAGTTTCTCGATGGTTGGGTTGAGCTTCCTGCGCGTCGCCCGTTGTCGCATCATGCTGGCTGAGCGCTTCTCGTGCCACATGTTGGATGATGTGCAGGGGTCGGGTCAAATGATTCCGCAAGGCAATGGACTCGCGGGTCGCGGGTTGATTTTCCATGAGCATCGACATCCCGCTCAAACGAAGCACCGCCTCTCGCGTTCGGTTGAACTCCGATTCGATTTGACACCAAACCGCGCCCCAAATGGGATGGAGCGACCATTCCCGGGTGAGACGAAAATCGCATTTGCACATGCTCTGCATGCTATTGTCGACCAGGGCTCGGAAAAACGCATGGTTGTGATAGAGGTCGGTCAGCGCCGCGATTCCTCGCTCTCGCTCCACGGCTTCCAATGCCGTTCCCAATCCATAGTAGCCCGGGACGTTTTGCTTGACCTGGGTCCAGGCGTAAACCACCGATGCCGAATCCCCGGGCACTGCTCCCAAAGCAGACGTCGAATAGTCCTGCCAGCCGGGCATGGTGGTGAGGGATCGGTAGGCCTGCTGGCTGAGATTGGATAGTTGGGCGATACAGGCGTTGTGGGCCTCCGAAGTTTCCGACTGGGGTTCGGGAAACAACAAGTGTTCCAGTCCTGCCGTCAGCATGAGCTCGAGATTGTATCCTGCGGACCGGACGACGCCAAAGTTGGAGCTGATGGTTTGGCCGGGGATGGTGGATTGGACCTCGCGTTGAGGGAACATCCCTCCTACTGCGGCGTAGTAGCGGTGGGTGTATCGACCGCCTCTGGAGGCCGGCCCCCCTCTCCCATCGAGGAATACCAGATCTATACCGAGGCGGGATGCGTGGTTGTGGAGTGCGAGTTTGGCCTGTAAAATGGCGCTGTTCGCGAAGAAGTACCCCCCGTCAAGGACGCAGTCCGAGAAGGAAATCATCAGGGTCTGTTGCCTCCCACGGGCCTCGAGGTGGTGCAAATATCGGGAAGTAGCGAGCAGTTCATCGCACGTTTCATGCGCGCGTGCCAGCGCTTCCATCGAATCGAGAACGGGGACAAAGTCCCAAGGCGGGGAATCCGTGCCCAGGAACGCACATGCCCAGTCGAACACCCGGAGAACGTCCTCCGCAGCGCGAAAACCCACCACGAGGCAACGATGGCAGCCCCTTTCTCCATTCATTCGCTGCACGTCTGCACCTGCCTCGAACATGCGCTTGGCCGCGTCAGCGTGCGCGCGCTCATCTGCCCCCACTTGGGCATTTATGCGGATGTCCATGGAGGCCAAATAGAATCCCATCATCCTCAGCCGGAACTGAAACAACCGGATCTCCTCTACAAACAGGCCGTCACAGTGCTGCTCCACCGTTTCCGCTATGCGCTCCAAGCGCAAATCCCAATCCCGGGCATCGCCTGCATTTCCTTGGGGTTCCCGCAAGAAGTTGTCGAGTTCCTCCTGCATGGCCTCCAAAGCGGGCGCAACATCCTTGAAGGTGATGCGCCTGCGCAGTTGTCGAATGTCACGGCGGTAACACCGAAGGAGGTGTACCTTGTATCGGAGCCCTATGGCCCGCAATTCCTCCGGGCTGCAGGCCGCTGCGGACTTGTCATCCCCCCCCGGCCAACTTCCCACTGCGACCAATCCGGCATGCACTCCATTGCCTGAGGGATCTTCAATGGCCTGGGCCACCCGGGCCATGAGCTGTGGGCCCGCCTCATAAAACACGTTCTCGAGATACCACATTTGCCGGGTGGCCGTCTCAACCACGGTAGGCCGTGTGGCCGGAAAAAAGGGGGTCAGCCCCAGTTGATGGAGCAACTTGCGGATGAGCACCAAGTCGTTTTGCTCCATCGCTTCCGCCAAGTCCGTCACAATGCCCAGGGCCGTGCCCGGGTAAAATGGAGTGGCCTGCGAAGTGAGGACGACCCTAACCCCCAAATCCCGAATGGCCTGCCGGAGGCGGGGCCCTTTCTCCGCTTTTCGGACCCGCTGCATCAGTTGGGTGAGCGAACCCTCTCCTTGGAAATCGTGCAATTGCGCGTAACGTGCATCCTCCAGCGCATCCACCAGAACCACTTGACGCTCAATGTATTGAACGATACGAAAAAGCATTTCGAACTTCTCCTGTACCGTGTGAACCCCCTGTGCCTTGAAAAAAGCATCGAGAATGTCCTGCGGCCGCTGGTCTGCGGCGAGTCCCGTTTCGCATGCCTCCTGCAAAACGGGGACCCGAAGGCCAGTCGCCCGGATCCCATCCAGCGGCAGGGTCAGGAAAATCCCGTTGTACACCTCGAAAGGGTGACTGACAATGGCATGATAATCGGGGGCCTTGCGCTCGGACATTTGGGGCCAAAGGTATGCCGTAACTTCACGGCATGGAATACCGCATCATGGGCCCCACGGGGCTCCCTTTGAGCGAAGTCTCCTTCGGGAGCTGGATCACCTTTGGGAATCAGATCGATGCGCGGGTGAGCGCCGAGTTGATGGAATTCGCCTACGACCGGGGGGTGAACTTCTTCGACAATGCCGAGACGTATGCCCATGGACATTCGGAGGAGGTGATGGGCCAAATCCTCCAAGCAAAAGGCTGGTCCCGCGACACCTGGTGTGTCTCCTCCAAGGTCTTCTTCGGGGCGGGAGGTCAGGCGCCCACCCAACGCGGACTCCATCGCAAGCACATCATCGAAGCTTGCCATGCCGCGCTGCGTCGGCTCCGGGTGGAGTACCTCGACTTGTACATGTGCCACCGTCCCGATAAGAAAACCCCGATCGAAGAGACGGTTTGGACGATGCACCAGTTGATTCAGCAGGGCAAGATCCTCTATTGGGGCACCTCAGAGTGGAGCGCTGCGGAAATCCTCGAGGCCCACCGCATCGCCGCCCTGCATCACCTCATCGGGCCGGTGGTCGAACAGCCGCAGTACAACGCCTTGGTCCGGGAGAAAATGGAAGCAGAGTACCTCGATGTTTTCAGAACGGTGGGCATGGGCACCACCACATGGAGTCCGCTGGCTTCCGGGGTTTTGACCGGAAAGTATCTGAAAGGCGGCGCCGAGGCGCATCGGCTGGGCCGGGAGGAATTGCGCTGGCTGGCTGACCGGTTGCTCACCCCGGAGACCGCGGCGAAGGTGGAGGGATGGGTGGGTTTGGCCTCGGAAAACGGCCTGACTCCGGCACAGCTGGGCATCCTCTGGTGCCTGCGAAACCCCCACGTGACCACGGTCCTGCTCGGCGCCTCCAACCTCGCCCAACTCCGCGAGAATCTCGATGCCCTCGACCACAAGGGTCGGGTCGATGCGCGCACTTGGGAGGCCGTCGATGCCCTTTTCGGAAACCGTCCCATCCTCCCCGCCTACTGAACCCGGATCATGCGCATCGATATTCTCACCGTCCTGCCCGGACTGTTGCAAGGGCCTTTTTCGGAGAGCATCGTGGCCCGCGGCATGGAAAAGGGGTTGGTGGAGGTTCACGTGCACGACCTGCGGCAATGGTCGACGGATAAACACAAAAAAGTTGATGATGCCCCGTTCGGTGGCGCAGCGGGCATGGTGATGACCATCCAGCCCATCCATGATGCCATTCGCGAACTTCAAGCACAACGGAATTACGAGGAAGTGATTTACCTCACCCCCGACGGGGAGCGATTGGCGCAACCCCGGGTTAACCGGTTGTCCTTGTGCGGCAACCTCATCCTGCTTTGTGGCCATTACAAAGGGGTCGATCAGCGCGTGCGGGACCACTTGGTGACCCTCGAAATCTCCATTGGGGATTATGTGCTCTCCGGTGGCGAATTGGCGGCAGCCGTGCTGACGGACGCCCTGGTACGGCTGGTGCCCGGGGTGTTGGGGGACGAGACCAGCGCCCTGTCCGACAGTTTTCAGGATGGGCTCCTCGCGCCCCCCGTTTACACGCGGCCTGCAGCCTATGGGGAATGGGAAGTGCCAGAAGTCCTTCGGTCCGGGGACCACACGCGCATTGCGGATTGGGAGGAAAAGCAAGCCATGGAACGCACCCAAAAGCGACGCCCTGATTTGTGGGCGGATTTTTTGTCAGGGGAAAGCGTGCAGGATGCATGAATTTTCTTTGTAATATTGCACCCCCGTTAGTGGGGTTAATCACCACAGAGATGGATCGGATCAAGGAAATCGCAAGCAAACTGGTTGAAATGCCCTCGTGGCCGGATTTCAAAGCGGGGGACACCATTACGGTGACCATCAAAATCAAGGAGGGGAACAAGGAGCGCTTGCAGAAGTTCCAAGGGGTTGTGATTCAACGCCGTGGCATCGGACACACGGCCACCTTCACGGTGCGCAAGGTGACCAGTGGCATCGGCGTAGAACGGATTTTCCCTGTGACATCCCCCTTCATCGAGGAGGTTGAAGTCAACAAGCGGGGCCGCGTCCGTCGTGCACGGATCTTCTATCTGCGCGATCGCATGGGCAAATCTGCGCGCATCAAGGAGAAGCGCTACTTCCGCCCAGAAAACTGAAAAAAGGGAATTTTCCTTCTTCGTTGCAAACAGTGAACCCGAGAAAGATTCTCGGTGTGCACGTCAAAAAAAGCCACCTCTGCGGAGGTGGCTTTTTTTATGGTTCAATAAATGAAGTTGGAGCGCCCGAACGGCGTCCGGCGGGCCGGAAAGTCTCATGCGGGGCTGGACCAAGCACGCTCCAGAATTTCCCGGATTTCCAGTTCTGCTCTCTCGGCGGCTGTGACCCATTTCGCACCTTGCTCTTCTACGGATGCCGCATAAACTTGGTCCTTCAGCTCTCGAGCGTTGATGCGGGCATTCAAGACCGCTCCCAACACACCCGTACGCAGGGCCATAGCGCCTACGGCAGCATCCGTAATGGAATTGGGGTTCCCGCGCTCGGCCATCTCACGGGCCAACTCCATGGCTTCCAGGCAAAGCTGAGCGACTTGCATGGGGACTTCGGTGGCCGCTCGGGTAGCGACCTCGATCGCCTCAGCGCGTGCCGCTTTCGCCGCTGCATCCTCCTGGGACATCCCGAAGGCAGCCATGACCCGGTCGAACGCCGCGGTGTCCGCATCCACCAGCACCAAGAGCCTGCGTTGAAGTTCCATGCCGCGAACGGCGGCATCAGAGAAAATCTCCCAACGGTCATCCCAACCCCGCTTGTGGGCAGAAAGATTGGCGACCATGGTCGCCAGAGACACCCCGAGGGCCCCGATGTAAGCCGCCACCGAGCCTCCCCCTGGAGCGGGAGATTCAGATGCAGTTTCCTCGGCGAACTGCTTTAGGCCCATGCGCAACAACCGGTCTTGTCCCGTGGCTTCAATGCGGTATTCGATGACCCGCTCCTTGGCGTCAAATGGAGCCAAATCGTCCAACCCAAGCGACTTCACCGCAATCTTTATCTTCTCCGATTCCGAGATGCCCAAAGAGCGTTCCTGCTTGCGCAGGTAGTGATCGGCCGCGTCGGTCAATACCCTGAGCGGCATCAGTCCCACCAATTCACTGCCCGTAACGCGAATGCCGCGGGCCTGTGCCTTGGCGCAAGCTTCGTCGAAGGCGACATGTACCGGGGTGACCCGGATATCTGTCAGATTCAAGGACAATTGGGCGATGCCATACTCGGGAATGTACCAGCCGATGCCCTTCACCGCCCGAAGGCTACCCGGTACCCGAAGCGGACCTCCGTCCGGCCCGGCTCCGGGCACCACCCGGCCCGTCTCACGGATATCGAATGCGATGGCATTCGCACGACGCGTGCTGGTGGTATTGAGGTTGATGTTGTATGCGATGAGGAAGTCTCGGGCCCCGATCGCCGTGGCACCTGTGCGGCGAACCGCATCATCGAAGCGGGCCGGCCCGAAGTCGGGGGCATCGGAGGGGAGCGCGAGTTTGGCCAACCCCTCATACTGACCCTTCCTGCAATGCGCCAAGTTCTTCCGCTCCGGCCGGGTAGCAGCCTCCTCATAGAAATAGCCGGGGATGCCCAGCTCCTCCCCCACCCGGCGGCCAAGGGCATGGGCGATGGCCACGCACTCTTCCATGGTCACCCCGCGAACCGGGACGAACGGACACACATCTGTGGCGCCCATGCGCGGGTGCTCTCCCTTGTGCTGGGACATATCGATGCGCATCGCCGCTTCACGGATGAGGCGGAAGGCCGCTTCCCCGATGGTCTCCGGCGGCCCGACAAAGGTGATCACGGTGCGGTTGGTCGCACGGCCCGGATCCACGTCGAGCAAGCGAATCCCCGGAACCGTTTCCACCACCTGTGCAATGGCCTGAATCACCTCGTCTCGCTGGCCCTCTGAAATGTTGGGCACACATTCTACAAGTCGTTCCATGTTCTTCATTCGCCTTCGGTGGCGCCCGCGAAGTTACAAGGATTCCAGGCGCCTGCCTCGGATGTAGACGGCGGCCACGGGATTTTCATCGAACCGGTAGCCGATGTCAATCAGGCCGTCGAGGGGGTGGGTGAGGATGAAATTCGCCAAGCGTTGTGGCGAGAGGGTGCCCACTTCATGGGCCAAATCCATGGCCGCAGCTCCATTGAGCGTGGCGGCGGCGATGGCCTCCAACGGCAACAGGCGCTGGGTGACGATGGCGCGCTGCACGGCGCGGGTCATCGATCCTGAAGGGGCCGACCCCGGGTTGTGGTCTGTGGCGATGACGACGGGCAGGCCCGCATCTACCATCGCGCGCGCCGGAGCGTAGGGTATGGAAAGGAAGTGCGAGCAATTGGGAAGCACAACCGGAAAGGTGGGACCCTCGGCGGAGTGGACCGTGCGCTGGAGCGCTTCGATGTCCTCCCTTTCACAGATTTCCAAGTGATCCACACTTCGAGCGCTGAGTTGGGCTGCGCGAGCGACCCCTCCCAATCGCTGAAATTGGTTCACGTGCCATTTCGAGCGAATGCCTCGGGCCTGAGCCGCTTCCGTCCAGGCCGCCACCTCCTCCAGCCCGAAGTATCCCGCCTCGCAAAAGGCATCGACATAATCTACCCCCCCCATATCCAAAGCCTGCGGCAGCAAGACCTCGATGGCTTCTTGGGTCCAGTGGGCGGCATCGCGGTAGCCTCGGGGAACGGCATGCAGCCCGAGCAACGTCGTGCGGATGGGGATGGGGGCCCGCTCGCGCAGGCTTCGAATTACCGCCAGCGACTTCAACTCGCCGGCCACGGAGAGCCCGTAACCCGTCTTGACCTCCATCGCACCTATGCCATCCCGCATGGCGTGCTCCAGCCGGGCCCAAGCGGATGCGAGCAAGTCCGCTTCAGACGTGGCTTCCAACCGCTCAGCGGAGTGCAGAATGCCGCCGCCCCGCGCTGCGATTTCCGCATAAGTCAGCCCCTCCAACCGGCTCTGTAACTCATGGGCGCGATGGCCGGCGTAGACCAAATGCGTATGCCCATCACACCAGGCCGGCAGCACGTACCTCCCGTCACAATCCAGAATTTCCAACCCGGACCAATCGGCGATGCCCGGAAAATCGGACATCGAACCGAAGTCTACCACCCTTCCATCCTCCACCGCTAGCCAGGCATCCTCCAGCACCGGAAAATGACGCATGTCCCGGCCCGCCAAGAATGGAGGTGGGTCCTGATAGGCGCCCACCAAACCCCGGATGTTTTTCAGCAACAATCGCATGGGGCGAATTTACATCTGTGGCCTGCGCGATTGTAGATTTGAGGACATGGCAGGAAATACGCTGGGCCGGCACTTCAGGCTCACCACCTACGGCGAATCCCACGGACCGGAAATCGGTGGTGTGATCGATGGATGTCCGGCGGGATTGCGCATCGATTGGGACCTGGTGCGAGCGGACATGGAACGCAGACGACCCGGGCAATCTGCCCTGACTTCGCCGCGGGATGAAAAGGATGAATTCGAGGTGGTTTCCGGTTTGTTTGAAGGCATGACCACAGGCTCCCCCATCGGTTTTCGTATTCCCAATGCGGATGTTAGGAGCCGGGACTACGATCACTTGGCCCGGGGGTTCCGCCCGTCGCACGGGGACTTTACCTGGCAGGCGAAGTTTGGACATCGGGACCACCGAGGGGGCGGGAGGCTGAGCGCCCGGGAGACAGCAGCCCGCGTGCTGGCGGGCGGGGTGGCGCGGCAGTTGGCGGCGGCGTGGGGTATGGAGGTGTCTGCCTATGTCGAACGGGTAGAGCGCGTAGGCATGCCCCAGGCGCCGCGCTTCTGGAGCCGGCAAGAGGTCGACCGGCACCCGGTCCGGTGCCCGGATCCCGCGGTCGCCGAGGCCATGGCCGAGCGCATTCAATGGGCCCGACAGCAAGGCGACACGCTGGGCGGGACCGTGGTCGTGGTGGCGCGGGGCGTGCCGGCGGGCCTGGGGGCCCCCGTATTCGACAAACTGCAGGCCTCGCTCGCCCATGCCCTTTGGAGCTTGCCCGCCGTCAAGGGTATGGAACTCGGAAGCGGCTTTTCTGGCACCCACATGCTCGGCTCCCAGCACAACGACGCCTTCATTCCGGACCCTGCCTCTCCCCACGGCATCAAGACGGAAACCAATCACAGCGGAGGCATCCAAGGCGGCATCTCCAACGGGGAAGACCTCGTCGTTCGCCTGGCCTTCAAGCCCGTTTCCACCCTGCTGCAGCCCCAAATGTCCGTGGATGACCAAGGACAGCCGATGGCTTGGGAAGGGAGAGGTCGACACGATCCCTGCGTCCTTCCCCGCGCTGTGGCCATGGTGGAGGCGATGGTGTTGCTGGTTCTCGTCGACAGCGCGATGGATTCCCGCAACGACCGATTTACTTCCTTGCACTGAGACCCCACTCGGTGCTTACCTTTCCAGCCATGAAAAAATTGGCCTTACACTGGCAGGTATTGCTGGGCTTGTTGGCCGGTGTGGTGTATGCATGGCTAAGCATCACCCTCGGTTGGAACGAATTTACCCTGGACTTCATTCTGCCCCTTGGGGATGTTTTCGTCCGGCTGCTGAAGTTGATTGCTGTTCCTCTGGTATTGTTCAGCATCATCGAAGGGGTTGGGAGTCTTGGGGACGTCAAAAAACTCGGTCGTGTCGGGGCCAAGACGCTGGGGCTCTTCGTCTCGACCACCCTGATTGCGGTAACCATCGGTTTGCTCAGCGCAATCCTCTTTAAGCCAGGAAGCCGGGCAGATGAGGCTTTGATCAACAGCAACCGCATTCAGTACGAACTTTGGTTGGAGCGGCAAGGACAGACGCCTCCCGACGGAAAGTCCATTCTGCAGGATCCATCCTTCGCTCAGGAAGTTCAGGCCGCGCGCGGCGAGGAACAAGTTCCTGACGCGTGGGTGGCCGACAAGCTCGACAAAGCTGCTGCCACGCGGGATTCCAGTCCGCTTCAGCCCATCGTGGAGATGATTCCATCCAACATCTTCCAGGCGTTGGTGGAGATGAACATGTTGCAAATCATCTTCTTCGCCATCTTCTTCGGCGTGATGACCCTCGGGTTGCCGGAGCCACGTCAACGGGCGATTTTGCAGGCAAGTTCCTACTTGAATGAGGTTTTTGTGCGGATGGTTTGGGCGTTGATGCGCACCATGCCCTTCTTCGTTTTTGCTTTGATGGCAGGCCAAATCGTGAAGTCAGCCGGAACCGATCTCGCCTTGTTTCAACAGTTGCTCTCGTTCCTGCTCAACTACTCGGCCACCGTGGTATGGGGCCTGGCCCTTGTTGTATTTGTCGTTTATCCGCTGCTGGTAATGATCGGAACCGGACGGTGGAATTACCTCTTCTTCTTGCGGGGGATGCGAGACGCGCAAGTGACCGCATTCACCACGTCGAGTTCGATGGCAACCCTGCCGGTGACGATGGAATGCGTGCATAACAAGCTCGGGGTTTCTCCCCGGATCTCGAGCTTCGTGCTCCCCATCGGAGCGACCGTGAACATGGATGGCACGAGCCTGTACCAGGCTGTCGCGGTCGTGGCCTTGGCCCAGTTCCATGGCATCGACTTGAGCACAGCGCAGTTGATGACCGTAGCGGGAATGGCGACTCTGGCCTCCATCGGCGCGGCCGCGATTCCGAGCGCCGGACTGGTGCTTCTGATCATCGTTCTGGAGAGCGTGGGACTGAATCCCGCTTGGATTGCCCTGATTCTGCCCGTCGACCGAATCCTCGACATGTGCAGAACGGCGGTGAACGTTTCGGGAGATGGCGCGGTGTGCACGGTGGTGGCAAAAACAGAGGGCGAATGGAATCCAAATCTATCGGAATAAGGGGTACGCTCTGTCTGCTGCCATGGCTGATGGCCGGCGTGAGCCTTGGCCAATTCGAATGCGATTACACCCCTGAGGCCAAAGTCTCCAAGCTTATGGAGAAGGCGCAAGACTCCGACAAATACGATGCGGAGGAGCGGTTGGCGTTTTGGACTCAAGCTTGGGAATTGGATGCGGAATGTCTCCCTTGTATGCAGGGCTTGGGAGATTTGAGCTTCAAACTCGCCAAGCAAGGCAAGGGCAGTTTCGAGCAGGCGCGGTTGCCCTTGACCCAATTGATCGCCCAATGCCCACGCTATCACGCAGAACCGCTTTACCAACTCGGGGCCATCGCCTTCGCTTCCGGATCTTATGCGGAAGCGCAGGAACACTTTCGCGCTTTTTTGGCCTTTCCTTCCGAACCCGAAGATCGATTGGGGAATCGCTACGACCGACAGGCCCAAGAGGTGCGAGAGGTATTGCCTCAAATTGACTTTGAACTCGCCTTTCGCCAACACGAAGGCGATTTCAAGCCCATTCCCGTGCCGGGAATCAATACTACCGACGACGAGTACCTCCCTGCCCTCTCCCCAGATGGCACGCTTCTTTTCCTCACGCGGAAGTTCACGCACAAGGCGAAGGGAGATGTCATCAGTCAGCAAATCGAGCGTTTCTCGGTGGCGGAGCGGGAAAGCCCGGAGCGTGTTTTCGGTCAGGTGGAACCGCTTCCGGCCCCTTTCAATGTAGGCCCCAACTACGGAGGGGCTTCGATTTCCGTGGACAACCGAGAATTGTTCATCGCAGCGGAAAATCCCCTTCCGGGTGCCCCCAAGAACATCGACCTCTTCCGGGTGCCCTATGAAGTCGTTTCGGATGGCGCGCAGGGGTTGCGTTACCGCTGGGGAGAAATGGAGGCCCTTCCCTCCCCCATCAACACCCCGGAGTGGGAAGCGCAGCCCGCCTTATCCGCCGATGGCAAAGAGCTGTTTTACGCCACCATTCATGCCGGCACCACGCCGGACGCCGCCCAGAATCCGACGATGGACATCTGGGTTTGTCGACGGGGGGCCGATGGAAAGTGGGAATCGCCGCAGGCGTTGCCTTCCCCGGTGAACAGTGCTGCCCATGACAAGTCGCCTTTTTTGCATCCGGATGGGAAAACCCTGTTTTTCTCCAGCGATCGGAAACCCTCCGGCGGTGGATACGACCTGTACGTCTCCCAGCGGCAGACAGATGGTTCGTGGAGTGCTCCCCGCAATCTCGGAGCGCCCGTGAACACCCCTGGGGATGAGCACGGATTGGTGGTGAGTACGGACGGCAAGGAGGCCTTTTTTGCCAGCCGCAGAAGCGGAACCCAAGGGCTGGATGTGCTCTCATTCCCCTTGCCCCCAACCTACCGCCCCGAGGAGATGACCATTCTCAAAGGCACATTGCGCAAACCCGATGGCACCATGCCAGAAGCGGGGAGCTCTTTGCGGCTGGAGTTTTTGCAATCCGGCACGTCGACTGAAATTCGATATCAAACCGATGATGGACGCTTCGCCCAGGCCATTCGCCTGCCTTCCGACGAAGACGTGGTGCTCGTGGCTGAAGGGGCGGGATTGGGATTTGACGCGGTGATTGTTCAGCAAAAAGACGAACCCCTCAACGCCCCTCCTCCACCGTTGGAACTGGAAAGCCGCAAACTCACCAAGGCGCAACCGCTCGAGATTCGCCACATCGAATTTGCCACCAACTCCGCCCAACTCGATGCCGCCTCGCAAGTGCTGTTGACCACGTTTGCGAATTACATGCTGCGCCACCCTGCCTATCGCGCCAAGATTTGGGGCCACACTGACAACCTGGGCGTAGCCTCGGAAAATCAAGCGCTGTCCGAGCGACGGGCAGAGGCCGTCCGGCAATGGCTCATCCAGCATGGCATAGCCCCCGAACGACTCCAAGCCCAGGGATGGGGGGCCTCCAGGCCCGTGGAGTCCAACGACACCGAAGCGGGAAGAGCGAGAAACCGGAGGACCGAGTGCGTCATTGAGAACTTCTGAAGTTAATTTCGCTCCATGAAGTATTACGCATTGATTCTCGTCGCCGCCTGGGGTTGGGTGGCCTGTTCCACCCCGGGAGGGGAAGCCACGACGCCTGAGGCCGAACCGGTTTGGACTGCATACGGCGAACCCTTTGAGACCCGTGAAGTCATCCCATTTTCCGATGTGAAAAAGGTCTGGGGGGCACAGGACTCCATCGCAACGGGTGTTTTTGAAGCCGAGATCATCGAGACCTGCACGAAGATGGGTTGTTGGCTAAGCGTGAAAGGTCCGGACGACGATACCGTGATGGTTTTCATGCGGGATCACGCATTCTTTGTGCCCAAGGAGGGCATGCAAGGCAAGCGGGTCATGATGTCAGGCTATGCCTATTTCGACACGACCAGCGTGGCGGACCTGCAGCACCTCGCTGAGGATGCGGGTCGCACGCCTGAGGAAATCGCGGCCATCACCGAGCCCAAGTTCACCTTGAACTTCGATGCGGCGGGGGTGCAGATTCTCGGCGTTCCGGCGGCGTACTTGGAAGAGGAGGCGGAAGACGAGGCGCAAGGCGCATCGGAAGCGCACGAAGGCCATTGATTTCAAACGGTTCATGAGAAAAGCGCCTTTTGGGGCGCTTTTTTTTTGCCCGCAAACGAGATTGGCACATTTTTTCGTTGAGAACTCAAATGCCGAAGGGCTGAACGCCCCTTTTTCAACCGGTATTTTTAGCGCATGAAGCGAAATCGCACTTCTCTGGGGCTGGTCACTTTGGGACTGACGGTCGGTTGGGGGCAACCCGATGCCCTGGGTCAATGGTCGCTGGGGAGCAGCCGGGAAGCCCGACAATGGCAGGAGGCCCGAGATGCTTACGAAAAAGAGAAGTATGCCGCGGCCCTGCAGGGATTTGATGCTTGGCTGGAGCGTCGGGGAAGCGAAGCGTCAGGGACTCCGGAAGCCGTGGAGGCAGAATTCAAGGCCGCGATGAGCGCCATGTCCCTTTTTCAGCCCGACGCATCGAAGCGCATCGAGACGTTCGTTCGCGAACATCCGGAAAGCCCCTATGCTCCGCGCGCGGTCTGGGAGCTCGCCCTGTTTCAATACACCGGCAAGAAATGGAAAGATGCCATTGCCTCCTTCGACCGCCTGCGCCCGAAGGACTTGAGTCGAATCCAGGAAATTGAGTTGCACTTCAAGCGCGGCCACAGCTGCTTCGAGTTGGATCAGTGGGATCAGGCGAGAAAAGACCTGATTCCCGTGATGGAGAGCGGCGGGGAGTTTGCCCAAGCCGCCCGTTACTATTTCAGCCACATTGCCTACCGCACCGATCAACCCCAAGTCGCCCTTCAGGGATTCCAGGAGCTGGAGAAGGACGCCGAGTATCAGAGCATCGTCCCGATTTACATCTGTCAATTGCTGCATGAAACCGAGCAGTTTGACGCCCTGATTGCCTATGCGCCAGCCGTGCTCGAAAAGCCCGACCTCATCAAGGAGAAGCAGAAACCCGGAATCGCGCGCTTGCTGGGAGATGCCTACTATCGGAGACAGCAGTACGAGTTGGCGGCGCCTCACTTGGATTTGGCCTGGGAAAATGCCACAGCTCCAGAAAGGACCCGCGAATTCGCCTACCAGGTGGCCTACGTGCGCTTCCATCAACAAGCCTGGCGCGATGCGCTCAATCTATTCGCCCTGGTAACCCGTGGGGAGGCGGATGCCCTGACCCAGAATGCCCACTACCACATGGCTCGGTGCTACATGGGGCTCGATGAAAAAGACAAGGCGCGAACCGCGTACCGGGAGGCGGCTGCGTTTGACTTCGATCCGGAGATCCAGGAGGATGCCCTGTTCAGCCATGCGAAACTCGCCTTCGAACTGTCCTACAACCCCTTCGATGATGCCATCACCGCCTTCGAACGGTACCTCAAGGAGTTTCCCCAGTCAAAACGCAAGGATGAGGCGTACGGATTCCTGCTCGACGTCTACATGACCTCTAAGAATTATCCGAGGGCGTTGGAGGCCTTAGAACAAATTCGCGAGAAGGATATTCGCGTGCGGAGGGCTTATCAGCTGGTGGCCTACAACCATGCGGTCGAGTTGTTTCGAGCCGGCAAATACGATCAGGCGGAGGACTTCTTCGAGAAGGTCCGCACGTATCCGCTGGATCCGCAATTGACGGCAGAGAGCCACTTCTGGCAAGGGGAATTGAATTACCTCGCCAAGCGCTACACGGAATCAGCCGCTCATTACGCGGAGTTTGTGCAGCAACCTGGGGCGTACAATAGCCCTTACTTCGCAGAGGCGCAATATGGACGGGGATATGCCCTGTTCAAGCGCAAGAGCTACACCGATGCCCTATCTGCCTTCCGGGCTTTTCTCAAGGAAGACCAGGGCAAGGACCCCAAAAAAACGCGCGACGCCCTGCTGAGAACGGCGGATTGTTACTACGTCAACAAACGATTTGAGGAAGCCGCGAGTCGGTATGCAGAAGTAATCGCTTCCGGGAAGGAACTGTCCGACTATGCCCGGTTCCAGCGGGGATTGTGCCTCGGGGCCATGGGGAATGGCGACGGATTGGTCCGGCAGATGAGCGAACTCATGGCCGAGCACCCCCAATCGACTTATGTAGCGGAGGCCCACTACGAGGCCGGACGGGCATTGATCGAACTCAACCGCCTTAGCGAAGCCCGGCGAGAACTCGAGGCCATCCTGCGCGACTTTCCCCATTCTCCGCGGACCAAGTATGTCCTGGTCGATCTCTGCTTGGTGGGCATGAAGGAAGGCAAGGACGATGATGTGATGCGGGTTTGGGACCGAATTCGGACGGAATACGGCAAGGATCCCATCGCCGCCGACGCCTTTCAAGTGGTGGAGCCCTTGCTGATCGAGCGGGGTTTGATGGACCAAATCCCACCGGGTGTAGGCCTTCAGCCCGACGAAATTGAGCAGCGGTTGTACGAGGCTGCTGAGGGTTTGGCCTTGAAAAAAGAACATGGAAAAGCCATCACGCGCCTGAGCGAGTACATCCGGCAGTATCCGGAGGGACGGTTCCGTGTGGAAGCCCATTACTTCCTGGGAATCAGCCAACAAGCCATGCAAGATGAGGCGTCGGCGCTGCTGGCCTACGCCTATGTGCTCGAACAACCCGTCAACGATTTCACGGAGAATACGGCTTCTGCAGCCGCGGCGCTGGCTTGGAAACGGCAAGATTACGTCACCGCCCGCCGGTACTACCAAATCCTGGAGGGCAGCGCCCATTCGCAGGAAAAGCTGCTGGAAGCCCGCGTAGGATTGCTGCGCTGCCACTACCTGCTGGAGGACTTCGCCTCGGCGCAGATTTACGCCGACTGGGTGCTGGGAGACGAACAGACGCCAGACGACATCCGCCGGACAGCCCTCTTCTGGCGGGGCAAATTGCGGTTCCGGGACCAGAATTGGATTCCGGCGTACGACGATTTGGCACAGGTGGCGAAGTTTGGCGGAAGTCGAGGCGCAGAGGCGAAGTACCTGATGGCTCAGGTCGCCTACGAGCGCAAGCTGTACCCCGCCGCTGAACAAGAAGTTTTCGAACTCATCGATACCTTTTCTGCCTACGATGAATGGAAATACCGCGGATTCCTGCTCCTCGTCGAGGTCTACATCGGCATGGATGACCTCTTCCAAGCCCGGGTCACCGCA
>JBEEPJ010000019.1:0-16983 GCA_041191165.1 Bacteroidota bacterium
CACGGCCGCCGACCCCGTCGAGCTCCGCGGCCCCAACAACGAGCACCTGCACAAAATCAAGGTCCGAGCCTGGCGGGGGCCCGATGCAGTGGCCTTCCCCGCCTTCCAAACCGCCGGCGTCGGCTGGATTCGGCTCGAGAACTGGTGGCCGTACCAACGCCCCACCTTCGTGACCCCGCCCTTCGCCGGTTACATCTCCGGGCACTCCACTTTTTCCCGGGCTGCAGCCGAGGTGCTGACCTTGATGACGGGTGACGAATTTTTTCCAGGCGGTTTGGGCGAGTTCGTGGCGCCGGCCGGTTCGTACCTGAAGTTTGAGGACGGCCCGAGCGTGGACGTTCGGCTGCAGTGGGCGACTTACCGGGATGCGGCGGAACAGAGCGCGCTGTCCCGCATCTTCGGGGGCATCCATCCGCCGCAGGACGATTTCCCGGCGCGGTGGGTGGGCCGGTCGGTAGGGGTGGACGCATTCCACTGCGCTGAGTCATATATGGACCCACTGGCCGCGCCGGGCTTCTGTGGCGGGGCGCTGGCAGGTGTTTGCCCGGGCGATCTGAATGCCGACGGGGTGCGCAACCTGCCGGACTTGCTGTGGTTGCTCGCGGTGTACGGTGCG
The DNA here is from genome assembly GCA_041191165.1 of Bacteroidota bacterium. Taxonomy (GTDB): domain Bacteria; phylum Bacteroidota; class Bacteroidia; order Flavobacteriales_D; family Sanyastnellaceae; genus CAMCYM01. The sequence continues at coordinate 617 of JBEEPJ010000019.1, forward strand.
ACTCCGCCCCCGCCCTATCCGGCTGCGTATCCCGGGGTGGGCGGAACCGCCGACCTCACCGGGGATGGCCTGGTGGCCACGGCGGACCTCCTGGCCTTGCTGGCCCTGTGGGCTACGCCTTGCTTCTAACGTTCGAACTCCACCTCTGAGGGGGAACGTGCTTAGGATGAACGCCCCCGAGCGCCTGATCCCGGCACCGGGGTCACCAGACCATGAATTCGTCTGCGAAGATCCAGGTGGGTTCGCTGGCGGCGTCATGCCACGCTGGGCACGGCCCGCCGTTCTTGAGGCGGAGCCGCACGCCTGTGACGACCTCGCCCACCGGCACGGCGTGCCACTGTACCCCTTGAAAGGCGTCGGGCTTTCGCGGCCCTGGGCGCAGCGTGGTGGACTGCCAACGCTTTCCATCGGCCGTCCACGAGAAAACGAGTTCGGACGGGGGAAAGATCCAGGCGTCTTGGTAGAAGTAGGTTTGGACTGCAAGGGAATCGACCCGCAAGGGCCGCTCGAAAAAGTACTCCGCGGACAGGTCTCCGCCCTGCACAGCTTGCCAGCAGCCGTCGCGGAAGTCCGCCGAGCCCAGCCGTCCGTCCGCCAAGCCCTGCATCCCGCCGCCCGGATAGGACGGGTTCAGGGCATGGCCAATGACGAGCGGAAGGAAGGTGGCCTGGTGACCGGCGACGGGAAAGGTGACGGCGTGGTCCATCACCCGGGCGCGGTGCTCGAGCTGGGTCGAAATCTCGCCCTTGCCCCGAAAGTCGAAGGGGACGCCCAGGTCCACCGCGGGGGTGGAGGCCCCGCCATCCGCCGGGGCAAACGCCGCCGAGCCCGAGATGCCGCGGGTGGCGGGCAGGACCCGGGCGCGGGTCAGGTGCGGGCCGGGTGCCGCTGAGTCCGCAGCCGAGTCAGAGGGCGGAGACCCCGGAACCGCTGAGAGCTCGAGCTGCGCCGGAACCGCCTCCAACCCATAGTCCACCTTCCAGGCATCGAGCCGCTCGTAGTGAACGTCCAGCCGGCGCTGGAAGTCCTCCCAGTTGCGCAGCTCCGCCGGGCTCCAGAGTACCTCCGCCAGCGCGATGAGGCGCGGATAAATCTTCGACTCGACCAGATGCTGCGGCGCATGCTCCGACCACATGTTGCCTTCGCCCCCGAGCAAGCGTCCCCAACCCGGCGCACCTGGCTGGTAATCGGCAGGTGCGCCTTCGAGCAAGTCCCAGCCATACACCTCCTCGAGATCCGTGCTCGACAGCGGGTAATCCAAGTAGCAGTGGCTCGTGGGCGAGAAGATGGCGTCGTGCCCCTGCGCCATGGCAGACCAGCCTCCCTCGGTCCCGCGCCACGATTGCACCGTAGCCCCCGGCGGCAGCCCCCCTTCATGGATTTCATCCCATCCGATGATTTTGCGCCCGTGGCGGGCCAAATCCGCCGCCACCTCACCGATCATCCACGACTGCAGGGCTTGTTCGTCGGGAAGCCCCATTTGGCGGATGCGGGTTTGGCATCGCGCACAATCCTCCCACCTCACCTTGGGCGCTTCATCCCCCCCGATGTGGATGTAGGCCGACGGGAACAACCCGACCACCTCCTCCATGACCGTCCGCAAGAAGGCGAAGGTCGTATCCTGCCCCGGGCAGTAGATGTCCTTAAACACGCCCCACCGGTGCTCAACCGGCAGGGAATCGCCGGTGCATCCGAGCCACGGATAAGCGGCCAGCGCGGCCCGGCTGTGGCCCGGCAACTCGATTTCCGGAATCACGGTGATGTGGCGTTGGGCGGCATAAGCGACGATGTCTTTCACCTGCTCCCGGGTGTAAAAACCGCCATGGCGCGTGCCGTCCGCGTTCTGGCGCCAAGCCCCGACCTCGGTCAACTGCGGATAGGCTTCAATGGCCAAGCGCCAACCCTGGTCCTCGGTCAGGTGCCAATGCAGCACGTTCATCTTGTGCTGGGCCAGGAGGTCGATGGTCCGCTTGACAAATTCCGGCTCCATAAAATGCCGGGCGCAGTCGAGCAGCAGGCCGCGGTGATCGTACGCGGGCCGGTCCTCGATTTGCACTGCAGGGACTTCGAAGCCGTGGGGACAGGGCGGTCCGGGCACATCGACGGGTATCAGGGCTCCGCTTTCGCAAGCGGCTGGAATCAGCTGCCGCAGGGTCGTCAGCGCGCGAAAGGCCCCGGCAGCCGTGGTCGCTTCGATGCGGACGCCGGTCGCGGAGTCGATGCCCAGGCGGTAGGCTTCGTAGGCCAAACCCTCCACCCGCACCATCCGCAACGGGGCGCCGCTTTCGGAATTTGCGGATTTGTCGGTGGGCGAGGTTCGTGTCGCCCCTGGGGTCAACGCGGTGTCGGTCGGGCCAAGGGGCGACGCGGTGTCGGTCGGGCCGCCGCCGGCGGGCAACCAGCGTTGCCAAAATTCCAGCTCGCTCGCCCAAGCAGAGTCGACGTCCCATCGCCAGCCCTTCGAGACCCGCAAGGCAGGAGCGAGAGGGTCCGCGTGGAGTTCGGCGGGAAGGGGGATCAGGGCATCCGGAGTGCCGCGTGGCACGGCGATGTGGGGTTCAGGGGACGTGCATTGCACGGCCAACAGGGCCAGCGGCACGACCAGCAAAGAGAGGAGACGGAAGTTCACGGGCGCAAACTACGACGGGTTGGACGGGGTTGGAAGCTGATCCAGGGCGCGCCGGAAGGCGGCGACCTGCTCGGGGTCCACGGGGTGGGTGGTGCCGTCGAAGCCGCGGAGGGTGGAGGGGATGCGGCGGCGGCAGGAGGCGTGGACGGCTTCGACGCCTGCGGAGGCCCAGTGGGGCACGTGCTCGGGCCGCACGCCACTGCCGACGACGACGTCCCAGCCCGCGGCCACCAGCGCCGCGATGCCCGGACGGCCCGACCAGGCATCGGGGGCGCCGCCGCTGCTGAGGAGGCGCCGGGAAGGGAGGGTGGCCGCCGCAGTCCAGGCGGCGTGCACGTCGGCCGCGGCGTCGAGGGCGCGGTGCCAAACCCACCGGTCCGGGCCGCACGCCGCGGCCAGGGCGGCCATGGCGGCCAGGTCGGGACCGCCGGCGGCGTCCAAGCCGCCGATGACGACCCGCCGCGCTCCAGCCGCCAAGGCGCCCAGCGCCTGCGCGCGCATCGCCTCCCACTCCGCCGGGGCGTAACAAAAATGACCCGCGCGCGGGCGCACGAGCACGTGCACCGGAATCCCCACCGCGACCGCCGCCCGGACATCGGCCTCCGGGGGCGTCAACCCGCCGCACTCCCAGTGCAAGCACAGTTCCACCCGGTCCGCCCCCGCCTCGGCTGCCACCCGCACATCCTCGGGAGAGGAGGCACAGACCTCCAAAACCGGCCGGGTCATGACGCGGAGGATTGCGGTGGAGGAGCGCTGTCCGAGGTCCCTCGGAGCCGCTTCTTGGGGGCGACCAGGTGGTAGCTGTCGGTGACCCATTGCAGGATTTGGCCTGCGGAAGCATCCGAATCCACCTCCACGGTGTTCCAATGTCGCTTGTTCATGTGGTAGCCCGGCTTAACCGCTGCAAATTGCTCCCGCAACATCAGCGCCTGCTCAGGGTCACACTTGACGTTCACCGCGCGAAAATCCTCCACGTCGCACAGCGCGAAGATCTTGCCCGCGACCTTGAATACCAGCGTGCGGGCGTCAAAGGGAAATTCCAGCGTCACTTGCTCGAAGCGGCTGCAGTGCGCTTGCAAGGCATCGAAGGTCAGCAATGGGGCCATGTGTGGAAAACTTTGCCGGAGGCTGCAGGCCAAATGTCCGTTACTTTGCCCCAATTTTGACCCCTCAAAAACCCAACCATGCGTTTTTTCAACATCGCCCTCTCGGGGCTGCTTTTCCTCCCGCTCGCCGGGGCAGCGCAGTGTACCGACATCTTCATCTCGGAATATGTAGAGGGTACGGGCAACAACAAGGCCATCGAGTTCTACAACCCCACCGGGAATCCCATCAACCTCGCGCCCTACGTGCTCCAGCGCTGGTCGAACGGTGAGGCCGGCTCCACCGACCAGACGGCACTCGTCGGCCAAATCGCCCCAAACAGCACGTTCGTGTTGGTCAATGGCCAAACCGAGGACATCGATCTCGGCGGCGGCAACATCAGCCCCGCATGTGACCCCGCCCTGCAACTGCTCGGCAACCAACTCGACAACCCGTACCCCGCCCCGACCTACATGAACGGGGACGACGCGCTGGTGCTGGTAAAGAACAACAACACGGTGGTGGACATCTTCGGCAAACCCGGCGAAGACCCAGGCGTGGCCTGGACGGACGACGCCGCCAACGGATTCACCGACGGCGATGGAGGCACCTGGCTCACCTCCAACCACACCCTGCGCCGCAAGTACGCAGTCACAGGCGGCGTCACCCTTCCGCCGGTGGCTTTCGACACGTTCCTGCAGTGGGATACGCTCGAAGTCAACACCTGGTCGGGACTGGGCGCCCATGCCTGCGCCTGCAACCCCACCGGCGTCAGCGCTCCGCGTGTCCAGGCCCGCCCCGAAATCCGGGTCTTCCCCAACCCCTCCGCCGACGCATCCCTGCAAATCACCTCCTCGGTTCCCATGGAGCGCGTCGAGGTGTACACCGCCGCAGGCGTTCTCGTGCAACAGAACGCGCTGAGCGGACTGAGCTGGCAAGCCGCCTGGGAGCAAAACATCCCCTCGTCGGGCGTCTACTTCGTCAACGTGACCCTCATCGGGGGCACGACGTATTCTCACCGCTGGTTGATTCCCTGATCCACCGCCCCATGCGTCCTGTGATGTTCGAACGCCATGTGCGCATGGCCCTGCTTGCCGTCCTCGTACTTGGGGTGCTTCCGGCGTGGTCGCAGCCGGGCAACACCCGGGTCTTTGGAACGGTCACGGACCAGATTTCCGGTGAGGCGCTCATGCAAGCCGTCGTGCTCAACGGCACGCAAGGGGTCACCACGGACCTCGACGGGAAGTATGAACTCCGGCTTCCCGCGGGCTCCTACACCCTCAAGGTGAGCTATGTCGGGTACGAACCGCTCACAAAAACGGTTCAGGTGCAAGGCACGCAGATGCGGCTGGATTTCGCCCTGTCCAGTCTGGTGCTAGGCGAAGCCGAAGTCGTCGCGGACGTGGCCATCGAACGCGAGACCCCCGTGGCCTTCTCCAACATCACCCCCCTCAAGATTCAGGAGGAATTGGGTTCGCAGCCCATCCCCATGATTCTCAACACGACGCCTGGAGTCTATGCCACCCAAGCCGGGTCGGATGACAGCGGCCCGTCCATCAGCATCCGCGGTTTCAAGCAACGGAATGTCTCGGTGCTCGTGGATGGCATTCCCGTGAACGACATGGAATCGGGCGGAGTGTTCTGGAACAACTGGTTTGGACTGGACTTGGTGACCCAAACCATGCAAGTGCAACGGGGACTGGGGGCTTCCAAGTTAGCGCTGCCCGCCATCGGGGGAACGGTCAACATCATCACCCAAGGCATAGAATCTGCGCGGAGAACATCGGTGAAACAAGAGGTGGGAAGCTTCGGAATGACCCGGACCAGCATCGGACACACGAGTGGCCGATTGCCCGGTGGCTGGGGCTACACGGTGAGCGGCAGTTTCCAAAACCGCCAAGGATGGTTTGAGCAGGATTACAACCGCTCCTGGTTTTATTACGGCAAAGTGCAGCGCATCCTGGGCGACCACACGCTGAGCCTGAGCGCCACCGGGGCCCCCACCGAAAACGCAGTTCGCAGTTACCAGCAGCGCATCGCCACGCATGACCTGGATTACGCCCGCTCCCTCTTTCGGGGAGACGACGCCGCCTACGAGCGCATGAGAGGCTACAGCCAAGCCTACGACCAGATTTTCAACGACGGCTCTTTGACCCAGGCCCAAGAAGCTGACGCCATTCAGGACCTCAATGAACAATATGGATACAATTCGGTAGCGGATTTTGAGCAGGAGATGTCCGAGACGGACTTCATCGACACCACGGGCGTGGTGGCTTATGGGACGGCCTACAATGTCCACTGGGGCATGCTGAATGGCCAGCCCTTGGTGGAGCGCATCAACCAATACCACAAGCCCCTTTTCTCGCTCCGGCACAACTGGCGGGTGAACGATCGCTGGTACTTGTCCAACATGTTGTATGCATCGTACGGGTACGGAGGGGGTACGCGGTTGGACAATTCCCTTGGAGCCGGGGACTACACCCCCGACGGTCAGGTGGATTTTGAAAAGTTTTACGCCACCAACACCGTGGGCGGCCTCTTCGGCCCTCCCATCGACCCCACCTATTCCGACAGCTTGCTGAAGTCCTCACGCATTCTGCGAAAATCCTTTAACAACCACCAGTGGTTTGGCATACTGTCCACCTTCCGATATGAGCACAGCGAAGCCTGGTCTTTCTCGGGTGGAGTGGACTTCCGCACTTATCGCGGAGAACACTATGCCGAGGTTTACGACTTGTTGGGGGGAGATTACTTCGTCGATGCATTCAATAAAAATGCCGCGTCCAAGATGCGCCAGACGGGCGACAAAATCGGATTCCACAACGATGCGCTGGTGCGGTGGGGGGGATTCTTCGGTTTGGCCGAGTACAAAGGCCTCCTCTACAACTGGTTCTTCAATGTTTCCGGTGTTTACCAGGGATACAAGAGCATCGACTTCTTCGCGCCGCTCGACGTGGTGATCGGCACGGAACGCTGGCGGGAACAGCTCAGCTATGGCGAGGCGTTCGTGCGGAATGACATCACGGGTGAAACCCAGGTGGTTCAGAACGACGAGGTCCAAGTGCAGGGTGAAGGCGCTGTAGTGGAGGGCGAGACCCTCGAACAGGCAACGGTCATCCGGCATGGCGAATCGGGAACGGAGAACAACAACTCCGGTTGGAAATGGCTCCCGGGATTCACCCTGAAAACCGGCGGCAATTACAATCTGACCGAGTACACCAATGCCTTCGTCAACCTGGGCTACTTGAGCCGAACGCCCGTGTTTCGCAACGTGGTGGATTTCAGCAATGAACTGGCGAGCAACATCGTCAACGAGGTCATTCTATCCACCGAGGTGGGGTATAGCTACTCCCGGTACCCCTTCTCTGCCAATGTGAATGCGTACTACACGGATTGGAACAACCGCCCCCTGCAGTCGCTGCTTCGCTTTGAAACGGTGGAGGGAGACCTGGTTTTTGCGAACATCAACTCCATGAGCGCCCGGCACATGGGCTGGGAAGTGGACGGGGCCTGGGAGCTCAACCGATCTTTCACCCTCGAAGGCTACATCTCCTTGGGCGATTGGCGATGGACGAGCAGCGAGGACTCCTTGGTCCTGTTGGATGACCGCACGGGGCAACCCTACCTGGACCAGCTGGGACAACCGGCCATGGTGACGTATGACGCGACCGGGGTGCGGGTGGGTGACGCCCCTCAGCACCAATACAGCCTGTCTTTGAAGTATTCGTACAAAGACTTTTACATCCGGCCGCGCTACACCCTTTTCGATCGGTACTTCGCGGATTTCGATCCCTTCTCTTTGAACGGGGCCAATGCAGGTCGGCAGAGCTGGCAGTTGCCTACTTACGGCATCCTGGACATCCATGCCGGATACAATGTGGATTTCGGGGAAACCAACTGGGACATCCGCCTGAGTTTGTTCAACGTGTTGAACACCATCTACATCAACAACGCCCAGAACAATGACGCCTTCGGGCAGTACTACTTCACGGACTCCGATCGGCGTTATGCATTTGCTACCAATAACTTCGATGCGGCATCGTCATCGGTTTACATGGGCCCTGGCTTCCAGAGCAATTTCTCCCTTCGCGTTCGATTCTAATCCCACCACATGAACCGTTTTTTTCTCCTCGTTCTCCCTTATTTCCTCTCTATCGGCGTTTCAGGCCAAACCAACATCGCTGAAGCACGCACCAACGCGGTGGGAACCACGGTTACCGTCACAGGGGTGATCACCAGCGGCCCGGAATTTGGCTCTGTTCGCTATCTGCAGGACGCCACGGCGGGAATCGCGTTGTATCCGGGCGGGGATTGGGGGAGCTGGCCCACCCCCGCGCCAGGGGACCAAATCACCATGACCGCTGCGTTGAGTGAATACAACGGCTTGCTCGAAGTAGGTCCCGACGGCATCACGCAGGTGACCTTGAACGCCTCTGGCGTTGCGCTTCCTGAAGCGCAAGTGGTCACCCCGGGCCAATTGAACGAGTCGCTCGAGGGAGAGCTGGTGCTCATCGAAAACGCCCTTTTCACCAACGGAGGACAGGTCGTTTCAGGCAATGCGACCTACGCATTCACCGCAAACGGGCAGGAGGGCATCATCTATGTACGCAACTCCAACCCCCTCGTGGGGACGATTTTGAGCGCCGGTGCAGTGAACCTGTATGGCATCGTATCGCAGTTCTCCTTCACAGGGGTCGGGGGTTACCAATTGCTCCCACGCGGTCCTCAGGATGTGGTAGCCACCTCCCCGATCAACATCGCCTCTCAGGTACATCAGGAAAACCTGGCCACGACGGGATTTGATTTGGTTTGGGCCACGGATGTGGCCGGCACCTCTGAGGTCGAGTACGGCTTGACCTCAGCGCTGGGTACGCTCGTGAGCCTCTCGGCTTCCACGACAGACCACACGGTTACCCTGGATGGACTCACACCAGGCACGATTTACTACGCGCGTTGTTTCTCCGTGCTCGAGGATGACACGACCTTCTCGGCCATTCGCCCCTACGCCACCGTTTCCGAATCAGCTGGTTGGATCCGGGCGTACTTCACCACAGCCGTGGAAAACGATGTGGCCACGCTGGAGACGGCCGTTTCCCTGGGAGCGGCCACAAATGACACCATTGCGGCTTACATCCTTTCTGCACAACACACCTTGGACATCGCAGCCTACAACATCAACAACTCCGTCATCGTGGACGCCATCAACCAGGCCTACGCCAATGGCGTTCAGGTCCGGTACATCGCCGAAGGATCCAACGCCAACGTGGGGGTGGATGACTTCAATGCGGGCATCCCGGTGCATTTCAGGACCGACGGTTTGGGCAGTGGAATGCACAACAAATTCATCGTGGGGGATGCGAACTACACCGACCTGGCCTTCGTACTCTCCGGATCCACCAATTTCACGACGGAGAACCTGACCACCGACCCCAACAACCTGGTCATCCTGCAAGACGAGAGCTTGGCCAAGGCCTACACCTTGGAGTTTGAGGAGATGTGGGGTGGTCAGGCCCCCCAACCCAATGCGGCCAACAGCCGATTTGGCGCCTCAAAGTCCATCAACACCCCCAAGAAGTTCGTCATCGGGGGCACTCCGGTCGAGCTGTACTTCTCCCCCACTGACGGCACCAACCAAGCCATCCGAGAGGCCATTTTCACTACCGATTATGACCTGTCATTTGCCTTGCTCGCTTTCACCCGGGATGATTTGGCCGAGGCCATCATGGAAGTGGGTTCCAGCATTTTCGTCAACCCCGTGGGCATCATGGAGGACGCAAATGTCACGGGGTCTGAGTTCCAGATTTTGCTCGACGCCGGCATCGACGTCTATTCGCACGTCGGGGTATCTGGCCAATTGCACCACAAGTATGCCATCATCGATCAGAGCCAACCGCTGTCAGATCCTCAGGTTGTGACGGGATCCCACAACTGGTCCAACACCGCCGAGACCACCAACGATGAGAACACCCTGGTGATTCATGACGCCCGCGTGGCGAACTTGTTCTACCAGGAGTTTGTGGGCCTGCTGGAGTCGGTCGGAGTCTTCATCGGAGTAGATGATGTCGTCACCGGTCAAACCCTCATGCACGTTTTTCCCAACCCTGCTCACGACCGTTGGACCATGGCGTTCGAGCCTGGATTCCCATGGGATGGCGCGGAGATCCGTTGCTTCGATGCAAAAGGAGCATGCGTGCATGCTTTCCGCCCCACGGCTTCTATCGCCTCAATCGACGTGGCTCAGTGGCCCCGAGGCATGTATTGGGTGACCGCCGGAGCGGGCATGGCTCCAGTGAAGTTATTGCTCCAATAACCCCTTTAAAGGACCTACAATCCGGGTTGATGCTCCACCCGTAGGGACTGGACTTCTTCGGGTTCAAGGGGGCGCCACTTGCCCTTGGGGACATCCAAGTGGATGTCCTTGATGCGGATGCGACGCAATCGGACGACGTGGTACCCCAAGGCCTCACACATGCGACGAATTTGGCGATTGAGGCCTTGGGTGAGCACGATGCGGAAGGCCCGGTCGTCGATGGGCTCGACATAACAGGGCCGGGTGCGGGTATCCAGAATGTCCACGCCAGTGGCCAGGGTCTGAAGAAAAGCCGGGTCATAGGGTCGATTCACCCAGACCTCGTACTCCTTTTCTTGGTGGTGTCGGGCTCGCAACACATCGTTCACGATGCTGCCATCGTTGGTCAGCAACAGGAGCCCTTCGCTCATCTTGTCCAAACGTCCAATCGGATAGATGCGTTGGGGGAAATCGATGAAGTCGAGCACATTGTCTGGCTCCCGACGATCGGTTGTGCATACGATGCCCGGTGGCTTGTGGAAGGCCAAATAAACCCACCCTTCCTTCTGCGTCCCGCCCTCCAAGGACTTGCGCCCCGCTACGACTTGGCCACTCACCTCCACCCGATCGGACGGAAACACCCGCAGCCCCATGTGGGCCGGCTCGCCATTGACCCGAACCAACCCTTGCTCCACCAAACGGTCCGCCTCTCGACGGGAGCAAAATCCAGCATCCCCCAGAAACTTATTGATGCGCGTGCCGGTATTTTCCATGGGTTGGGGATCAGCGGCGAAGATAGGAGGTCCAGCCGGCGGAACGGCGATGCCCGCTATTCGCATACGCCCCCGAAGACGGAGATGAATTCCATTAGATGCCCCACTTGGAACTGGACCCCAAATCCCCGGAGCAACAAAATCAAGTCTGCCACCGTGAGGGCTTCGTCGTTGTTGAGATCTGCTGGACAGTCGATTCCCAGAAGGAAGGAACACGAAGACGCTCAGGTCCACAAACAAAAAAAGACTCCGAAGAGTCTTTTTTGAGTAGCCCGTAGGGGAATCGAACCCCTGCTACCAGGATGAAAACCTGGCGTCCTAACCCCTAGACGAACGGGCCGCTTGGGGAGCGCAAATATACAAACCTCTTTTCTTCACGCAAGCCCGGCATTGAATTTTTTAGACCATTGCGCAAGGGGGACCATGAACCCCGGTTTCAACCGAGCCAAGCGCGGTACATCCAAAGGGTTTTTTCCTGTTGTCTGATGTAATCACTCATGAGCGCGTTGGTGCCTTCGTCGGCGGTTTGGCCTGACAAAGCGAGCAAAGCGCGCTCCCGAACCAACAAAACACTGAAGGCGGCGACGCAGTGCTTCATGGCTTCCTTGCCCTCCTGAACGTCCTTGACCGCCGGAACATCCGCGCGTTGCAGATAATCCGCGTAGGTATGGAGTGGAATCTCCCCCAAGGTCAAGACCCGCTCAGCCACCTCATCGATCTTGAGCTGCAAGTCGGTGTACAACTCCTCGAACTTGAGGTGGAGCTCGAAAAAGTGCGGTCCGCGCAGGTTCCAGTGAAACCCGCGGACGTTTTGATAGAAAATCTGCAAGTCCGCCAGCAAATCGTTGAGGCCGTGGGCGAGCTCTTGCGTCGATTTGCGATCCAACCCGATGGGCATGTTCTGTTCCATGCAGGCAAAACTACGCTGCAATAGGCCGTCCACATCCGACGCCCGCGAGAAAGGTCAAGGCTTGCGAACCAGGGGTTGAGCGGGGATGCCCGCCACCACCGCTTCAGGGGCCACGTCCTTGAGCACGACGCTGCCCGCGCCGACCTGGGCACCGGTGCCGATTCGAACCCCCTCCCGGCACACCGCGCCCATGCCCACCGTCACGCCCGACTCCAGGATGCAGTGACCCGCCGTGTGCGCGCCAGGGTTGAGGCGACAGAAGTCCCCCAGGACATTGTGGTGTCCCACGGATGCGTTCCTGTTGATGCAACAGCCTGCGCCCAAGCGGGCCATGCTAGCGATGGTGGCCTGGGGGTGAACCCAAACGCCCGGTCCGAGCTGGGCCGAGGGCGCCACACTCGCTGAAGCGTGCACCAGCACCCCCCAGGGAATCGGGCGATCGCCGGCATGGGCCTCCACCGCCCGCCAAACGGTCGAAACCGCCGGCTCTCGCATCACCCCGGGCATACAAAGCCCCTTTTCCGAAGTCGGATCCCACGCGGCCATGGGAACAAACTTTGGCTGTGGCCAATGCGACGGAATGAAACCTTCCGTTGCCCCCTCTACCAACGAAAGATTGTGCACCACATGGACCTTAACCTCCTCCGGTCGCATGCGCCAAGCAGAAGCCGCGATCTCCACCAGCATTGGGAACGCGTAAGCACTCCACCCCATCAGAGTCAGCACCCCGTGTTGTGGTTCACCCTGCATGGCGGTCGCGGTGATAAAACCCAGCATTCCCGAGCTCGCTCGGCAGCATGACAGGCCGTTGTGCCAGCTCCGCCAGGCCGTGAATTCGATCCAGCAAAGCGAGATTTTCCGTGATGCGAGTGGCTGCGCGATCCCAATAGATGTTGTCCTCCAGGCCCACCCGAATGCCCCAACCTAACCCGAGTGCCACCAAATGCGCATCCAACTGTTGCGCCCCAATACCCCCCAATGCAATGTGCGCCCCGGCCGGCAGATCACTCACAAGCGCCGCCAGGTGCGCCGGAATGAGCTGCGAACCCGCGATATTCCCCACGATCAAATTCACGTAATAGGGCGCCTGCACCAACCCCTTTCGGATGAGATAACCGAGATAATTGACCATGCCCGGGTCGAAAACCTCCAGTTCTGGCATGCTTCCACTTTCGCGCATTCTGAAGGCCAAATCGCGCACCGTCTCCGGGGAATTGATGCTGGCCTGTTGAACAAAATTCAGTGAGCTCAAGGTCAATGACCCCATATCCGGTTTCAACGAAAGAACCTCTGCCCGGGCAGCCGGATCTGACACGGAACGTCCACTCAAAGAAGCACAAATCACCAAATCCGGGCAATGGCGCCGAATGCCCTCCAGGATGGGGGCATAATCCGCAGCTTCTGAACTCGGAGTGCCGTCTGCTTTCCGGGCATGCACATGGGCCATGGTGATGCCCAGCTCCCAGGCTGCATGCACCTGCTCTACGATTTCCGCCGCCCCAATCGGCACCGAGGGCACCTTGTCCTTCTGCGGAATCATCCCGGTCGGGGTGAAGTTGATGACTAACGGTTTCATAAAGAAAGTTGAGGCCTCACCTACGCTGGGTATTCAATCGAGGTTGCGAATCACTTGTTTTTTTAAAATGTTATTTCGAAACCCGTGTAATGCAGTCCCCGTACTGCAGCCGCATGCAGAACCACATCCGATTCAATTTCCCCGCCGTGCTGGGCAATGAACGATGCTACGTCGAGAAAGCCATCGCCCAAGGAATGACCTCAGGAGACGGCCATTTTTCCAAGCGCGTGCAAGGATGGTTCCAAGACGAATGGGGTCTTCAAGTACTCCCGACGCCTTCTTGCTCAGCGGCGTTGGAAATGGCGGCCCTGTTGTGCGGATTGGGACCCGATGACGATTTCATCGTGCCAAGCTATACCTTCGTATCCACCGCCAATGCGGGGGTGCTCCGTGGTGCACGGCCGCGCTTCGCCGATTCCGCTCCGACTTGCCCACATCCGGGCCTCGCTGAAATCCAAGCCGCCTGGACACCTGCCACCCGAGCTGTTTTTGTCGTCCATTATGCCGGCGTATCGCATGAACTTCCCGCCATCGCCGCATGGTGCAAAGAAAAGGGCTTGTGGCTCATCGAGGATGCCGCGCAAGCCATCGGATCCACTGAGCGCAATGCGCTGGGTGAAGATCAGCCGCTGGGGAGTTGGGGACAATGGGGGGCGTTCTCCTTTCACGAAACCAAGAACATTCAATGCGGTGAGGGCGGTTGTTTGGTTGTGAATGACCCGAGCGCTTGGGGTCGGGCCCAAATCGTTTGGGAAAAGGGCACGAATCGACAGTCCTTTTTTCGAGGAGAAGTGGACAAATACGGTTGGGTCGAAGTGGGGAGCAGTTTTCTTCCGAATGAACTCACCATGGCTTTCCTCTTGGGTCAGCTCGAAGTGATGCAGCGTGTGACGGAGCGACGGAAGGCGATTTGGCATGCCTATTATGATGCATTCTCTCCCGCCCTACCAGCTGAGCAACTCCCCCCAATCACTTGGCGTTCGAAGACGAACGGACATCTCTTTTACCTGTGTGCGGAGGACGTGAATCAACGACAATCCTGGATACAAACGCTTAAGCAGCATGGCATTGCGACGCATTTCCACTACCAATCGCTCCGGGACAGTTCGCTCGCGGAAACCCGGGGGTGGCAATCGGCGGAAATGCCCAATGCCAGACGGTTTTCAGATACCTTGCTGCGGCTTCCGTTGCACCTCCAGCTTCACGATGAAGACTTAGACAGAATCATCGAAACGGTCCTTCGCGTATGTCGCTGAATCGAACTTTCCGGGTGCTGCACCTCGCGCACGATCACCTCTCCGTTCGCATGCTCCATGACCTGCTCGATGAAGAGGACGGTTGGGAGCAGCATTGGTGGTTGGATCCCGACTACCAAATCGCCCATGCGAAACACCACTGGAAAGGCGCGTTGCCCGACCGGCGAGCAGTGGAGGCTTGCCTCGCATCCCCACTGGATTTGATCATTTTGCATCGATTGAAGGGAGGGGTGTTGGAATGGGTCCCAAAATTGCCTGAGGGCGTTCCGGTGATTTGGGCGAGTTGGGGCGATGACTATTACCGACACTTAATCGACTTGAACAGGTCGCTGTTTCTACCCCGTACACGGGTGCTAAATGCGCTATTGGGGAAGTTCTCCGTGACTTGGATTCGGATGAAGAATTTTTGGAGAGGAAATCGCGATCCGTTTCACCAGGCATTGGCGCGAATGGATGGTGTGACGGCCTTTCTGGGGGAAAATGCTCCCTTCCTCTCCCACCTCCCTGCTGAGACCCGGGTTTACCGCAGCCTATACAATCAGCTCCCCTCAGCGTTGGCCCCTGAGTGGTGCACCACCACACCGGGTCGGGTGCTGCTGGGGACAAGCGGCCTGAATTCTGGCAACCACGCGGACTTGATTCATGCCCTGCGCAGGAGCCCGCGACCTGTCGGAGTTCAGTACACCGCGGCTTTGAGTTATGGATGTCCACGATACCGCTGGTCGATTGACCAACTCGGAAGATGGCAATTGAACGCGAGCAGAGAAAAATGGTCACCCCAGTGGGAGCATCTGTCCCCGGAGGATTATGCGGTTTGGTTGCGGCAATTCTCCTCTTTGATTCTGTACAATATCAGCATACAAAGCACAGGCGTGGTGGTGCTGGCCCTCCATGCGGGGCTTCATGTTTGGATGCGAGCGGATGCACACTTCACGGCCTACTTTCAATCCCAAGGGTTCAAGGTGGGCGTGCTTGCCGCAAATGAAATCCCACTTGCGGTCTACGTTCCTCTCACCCCATTAGAACGGGAGCACAACCGACAAAGGGTTCAGGGGCTCTTCGGAAAAGACGCCATTCTCGCCGCATTCCGCAACATCGCAGAGGACGCACAATCGGGCAGGTTGGGGCGTCCCCGAATCGCTTAATACGCCCGGGCGAAGAGGACGCGGCGGGCCGAGGGGGCGCCGGTGAGGATGCAAGTGCCCGGATCTTCGGGCGCATCGAGCGGGATGCAACGGATGGTCGCCTTCGTCTGCTCCTTGATGCGTTCTTCGGTCTCCGGGGTACCGTCCCAATGCGCCCGAACGAAACCGCCTTTTTCAAGGGCGGCCAGGAAGTCGGGCCAGGTATCGACGGTTTGGGTGGTGGCCGATGTCCGGTCGGCCGCGATCTGAAACAGGGATTGCTGGATCTCCTCGAGGAGCCCCTGGACCCGCTCGGTGAGCCCGGCGGCGGGGACCACCGTTTTTTCACGGGTATCCCGCCGGGCGAGCTCCACCGTGCCGTTCTCCAAATCGCGGGGTCCCATGGCGATGCGCAGCGGCACCCCCTTGAGCTCATACTCGGCAAACTTCCAACCCGACCGCTTGGTATCGTCGTCGTCGAGCTTCACCCGGACTCCCGCTGCGCGGAGCTCCGCCGCCATCGTCCGAAGCGCCTCCACAATCTCGCCCATCTGTTCCGCCCCCTTGTAAATGGGCACCAGCACCACCTCAATCGGGGCAAGCCGCGGCGGCAACACCAGCCCCGCATCATCCGAATGGGTCATGATGAGCGCACCCATCAAACGCGTAGAAACACCCCAAGAGGTAGCCCAAACGTAGTCGAGTTTACCTTCTTTATCGGCAAATT
>JBEEPJ010000020.1:0-16817 GCA_041191165.1 Bacteroidota bacterium
AACAGCACGAATCGCCCCGGATTCTCGGCCAGGATGGGCTCGGTCACCACGGTGTTTTCCGGCAGCACGGAAGCGATCGTCTGCTGCAGTGCATCGGTGGAAACGTCGCCTTGGGGGGCGGAGGGGTTCGGGAGTTCTGGGGTCATGACTCGTATGTTGTTGTAGTCCAAATCAAGTTCAAAATACACCGCAACTTACCGGGGTGACGGTGGCCGTTCGAAGCGGTTCAGCGACCCGGAAATCGCCCTTGTGGCGGATTCCGGACCGAACCTCCCTCAAACCTCACGGTCGGCGGAAAGGCACAGGGTTGAAATTCAGCGAACGGACCCACCTGAGGGGAGGATTTCGTCCGAGGTTCAAAGAAAAACGACCCGGGTGGGAAGGCCAAATCAAATCGCTTCGGATTGCCCCGAAGTTGTGAACATACGGGTTTAATAAATTGGTAATTAATTGTTTGGCCTGTGAATTACCCGACAAGGAAGCCGGGAGAGGGCTGCAGAATCGCCCGCTGAAGCCGTGCAACCTCAGGTCCATTCCCTGCGTACTTTTGCACCATGCTTCAGAAGCTTCTCAAAAGAATTCTCGGCGATAAGACCGCCAACGATATGAAGGCCATCCGGCCCGTTTTGGATGCGGTGCTTGCCGCAGAGCAGGGGATGGCCGGTCTCAGTGCAGATGAACTGCGTGCGAAGTCCGCCGACCTGCGCGCACGCATCGCCCAGCAGGTGAGTGGAGTGACCGAGCAGCTGAACGCCCTGCGCGTGCAGGCCGAGGCCCTGAGCGAGTCCCAACTCGACGCCAAGGAAGCGCTTTATGAGGAGGTGGACGCGCTGGAAAAGCGGTTGGATGCCGCGTTGGAAGAGGCGCTGGAGCAGGCGCTGCCCGAGGCTTTTGCCCTGATGAAGGAGACGGCGAAGCGCTTCGCTTCCGGACAGCCCCTGCGGGTGCGTGTGACGGAGCGCGATGCGGAGATCGCCGCACGGCGCCGGGGCGTGGCCATCGAGGGCGAGCAGGCGGTGTGGACGAACAGCTGGGATGCCGCCGGAGCCGCCATCGAGTGGAACATGGTGCACTACGACGTCCAGCTCATCGGGGGCATCGCCCTGCACCGGGGCAAGGTGGCGGAGATGCAGACGGGGGAGGGCAAGACCTTGGTTGCGACGCTGCCGGTGTTCCTGAATGCCCTCGCCGGCCGCGGGGTGCACCTGGTGACGGTGAACGACTACCTGGCCCGCCGCGACTCCGAGTGGATGGCGCCGCTGTTTGAGTTCCATGGCCTCACGGTGGACTGCATCGACAAGCACACCCCCAACAGTGAAGCGCGGCGCGAAGCTTATCGTGCGGACATTACCTACGGAACCAACAACGAATTCGGGTTTGACTACCTGCGGGACAACATGGCCCAGCGGCCGGACCAGTTGGTGCAGCGCCGCCACCACTATGCCATTGTGGATGAGGTGGACTCGGTGTTGATCGACGAGGCCCGGACCCCGCTGATCATCAGCGGTCCCACGCCCCGCGGCGACCAGCAGGAGTTCGATGCCCTCAAGCCCCGGGTGGTCCAGCTGGTGCAGGCCCAGCAACAAGCCGTGCAGGGCTTCCTCGCCGACGCCAAGCGGTTGCTGGGCGGCGAAGGCGCCTCCAAGCAAGACGTGACCGAGGGCGGCCTCGCCCTCTTCCGCGCCTACCGCGGCCTTCCCAAGTCCAAGCCCCTCATCAAGTTCCTCAGCACCGAGGGCATGAAGCAGCAGCTCCTCAAGACCGAGGGTTACCACCTGCAGGACAACAAGCGGGAGCTCCCCAAGGCGGACGAGCCCCTGCTCTTCGTCATCGACGAGAAGCACAACCAGGTCGAGCTGACCGAGCGGGGCATTGCGTTCCTGACGCGGAACATGGAGGACGACCACTTTTTTACGTTGCCGGATTTGGCCTCCGAACTGGTCGCCATCGATCAAAGCGGCGAAAGTGAAGAGGTCCGGCGCGAAAAGAAAAGCGCGCTGATGCAGGACTACGGCGTGAAGAGCGCCCGCATCCACACCGTCAATCAGCTGCTCAAGGCCTACGCCCTCTTCGAAAAGGACGTGGACTACGTGGTGATGGACAACAAGGTGAAGATCGTCGATGAGCAGACCGGCCGCATCATGGAGGGCCGCCGCTACTCCGACGGCCTGCACCAGGCCATTGAGGCGAAGGAGTCCGTGCGCGTGGAGGCGGCTACCCAGACCTACGCGACCGTGACGCTCCAGAATTACTTCCGGATGTACCACAAGCTCGCGGGCATGACGGGCACGGCGGAGACGGAGGCGGGCGAATTGTGGGACATCTACAAGCTGGACGTCATGGCGATTCCCACGAATCGCCCCATTTCGCGGAGGGATGAGCAGGATTTGGTTTACAAGACCAAACGCGAAAAATACAACGCCATCATCGACGACGTGGTCGCCCTGCGGGATGCCGGCCGCCCGGTGCTCGTCGGCACCACCACGGTGGAGGTCAGCGAGTTGCTCTCCCGCATGCTCGACCTGCGGGGGGTCAAACACCAGGTCCTCAACGCGAAATTGCACCAGCGGGAGGCGGAGATCGTCGCGGAGGCGGGCAAGCCGGGCACGGTGACCATCGCCACCAACATGGCGGGCCGCGGTACGGACATCAAGCTCACCCCCGAGACGAAGGAGGCGGGCGGTCTGGCCATCATCGGCACGGAGCGGCACGACAGCCGGCGCGTGGACCGGCAGCTCCGCGGTCGTTCGGGCCGCCAGGGCGACCCGGGGTCTTCGCAGTTCTACGTCTCGCTGGAGGACGACCTCATGCGCCTGTTCAGCTCCGACCGCGTGGCCCGGATGATGGACCGCATGGGCCATAAGGAGGGCGAGGTCATCCAGCATCCCTGGATCACCAAGAGCATCGAGCGCGCGCAGAAGAAGGTGGAGGAGAACAACTTCGGTGTCCGCAAGCGCTTGCTCGAGTACGATGACGTCATGAACGCCCAGCGCGAGGTGATTTACAAGCGCCGCCGCCACGCCCTCCACGGGGACCGCATCGGCACGGACATCGCCAACATGTTCTACGAGCTCGTGGAGCAGCACGTCATGCGCTACCAACCCGCCAAGGACTACGAGGGATTCCGGTTGGAGATGCTCTCGGACTTTGGGATGGAGCCGCCCATGGACGACCGGTCCTTCCTCTCAGGTCAGCCCGCCGCCCTCGCCCACGAGACCTTCCTCGCCGCGGAAGCCACCTACCGGGCGAAGTGCGCAGACCTCGCGGTCAAGGCGTTCCCCGTCATCCAGCGGGTGCACGACGATCCGGCAAATGACTTCCGCAACATCCTCGTTCCGTTCACCGATGGCCGCAAGAACATCCAGGTGGCGGCGGACATCGCGCTCAGCGTGGCCACCGAGGGCAAGGCGGTGATGGAGTCGCTCGAGAAATCGGTGGTGCTCGCCATCATCGACCAGTACTGGAAGGAGCACCTGCGGGCCATGGACGAGTTGCGGAGCAATGTGCAGCACGCCCGCTTCGAGCAAAAAGACCCGCTCATCATCTACAAGTCGGAGTCCTTCAAGCTCTTCGAGGCCATGGTGCTGAAGATGAATGCCGAGGTGGCGTCTTTCTTGATGATGTGCACCTTGCCCACCGGCCCGGCCGCGCAGCCGCAAGCGCCGCCCCGCGCCCAGGCCCCCGCGCCCCGCGTCGAGGCGACCAAGGCCGGCGTGAACAACCTCCAGGAGCAGGTGGCTTCGTCGCAGCGGCTGGCCATGCCTCCGGGCGCGCGTCCCGGCGGGCGGCCCATGCCCCCCGCGGAGCCTCAGCGTCCGGTGCGGGTGGAACCCAAGGTGATGCCCAACGACCCCTGCCCCTGCGGCTCGGGCCAGAAGTACAAGAAGTGCCACGGCGCCTGACGGCTCCGCCGGGTACGCCTGGCTTGGAGGAATTGATGGTCGCCTTGGAAAGACTGGAGGAGGATTCCGCTGGGGCCTGGGGTGTCATGAACGCATCCCAAATGGCTGCCCATTGTAGCCTTTTTGTGGATTTGTACGCAGGAAGGCTGCCGGTTTCGCCGGTTTTTGCCTGGATTGCCCGTTGGGTGGGACGACCGTTGCTTCAGAGGATGCTCAATACACCACCGGATCGGATGTCACGAGGCATGAAAACAGCACCTGCCCTGCGTGTCACTGGGGGATTCGATTTCGCATCTGAGAAAGTGCGGTTGCACGCCGCTCTGGAGGAGGCTGCTGCTTGGAGGGGTGTTTTGGAACATCCGCTCTACGGTCCCATGGAGTCAGTAGAAATGCAGTTGCTCGTGGCGCACCATACGGCACACCATTTCCGGCAGTTCAATCTGATTCGCTGAAGAGCGTGGAGGCGAGCTGCGGCGCCCGCACCGCAGGTGCATCCGGAGCGGCCGCTTTCCAAGCCTGGGCAAAGGCCTGTGCGGTCTCTGGCGTGCGGATGCTGTCGGGTTGGTGGATCAGGAAGTAAAACCCGCGGAGGCCGGCCGCGCCCCATGTTCGCAACCTGTCGGCCCAGTCCGTCAGCCGGGAGGCATCGGTGGGATGGCCATCTCCCCCTCCGAATCGGACCAGGATGAAGGGGGCGGTGAGCCGCATGTGCACGGCATCCCGCCGCAGCGCCGTGTCGCTCAGCACGGATCCGATGCCGTATTCTTCCATGGCGGACCAAACCGCCTCCGCATGGGGATGTCCGCTGAACCAATCCGGATGCCGGAACTCGATGGCCAGCGGGAGCTCCCGGGGCCATCGGGCGAGGTAGTCCAGCAGCGGCTCGACCTGGGTAGGGGCAAATTGCGGGGGCAACTGGATGAAGGAAGGTCCCAGCCGTTTGCCCAGCGCCAGCAGGCCCTGGATGAAGTCGTCGGTGGGCCCGTCGCACTGGCGGAAGCGCCGGAAGTGCGTGATGATTTGGGGAAACTTGGGACAAAAAAGAAAGTCCTCGGGCAGGGCTGCGGCCCAGGCGGCCATCTTTTCGGGCGGGTAAATCCGGTAATGCGTGGCGTTGAACTCGAGGGTGCCGAAGTGCCGGCCATAATGGGTGGGCCACTCCCGTTGCGGGGTTCGGGCCGGGTAAAGGCTTCCTCGCCAAGCATTTACAGTCCAAAGCGTGCCTCCGACCCGAACGTCCAGCGGCTTTGCACCCGCGGCTGCGAGGACACGCTGGGTTTGCGGAGGGTCGGGGGGCAGGGTGAAGTGGCCCGCCGGGAAGCCATCGAGGTGGTCGCTTTTTCCGAATTGCATGGCGCTCTGCTGCAGTTGCAAACTTAGACCGGGCGGGGGCAAATTCCGGGAAAGGGCTTGGCGGTTTGCAGGCCAAATTCGCTTCATGCCATGGAATTCAGGGGTGCTGTTTCCGCGCTATTGCGCGTTGTGCGGGGTACAATTGCAGGCGGGCGAACCGGACTGGGAGGGCTGTCTGGGGTGTGCAGGGGCGTGGCCGGACCTGCGCGCGCCGCTGGGGCGGATCTGGGTCGAAGAGCGGGTTTTTGGGCTCGCGGGGTGCGCGGGGTTTCGGTTGCGGGGGCACCCGGCGCTCCGGCGTCGCATCTATGGAATGAAGTACGGGGGGGAGCGGGGTTGGGCCCGGGCGGCGGGGGTTTGGCTCGCGCAGGGGGTGCGTGAGCCCCCGGGCAGCGAGGCCGCGCGGCAGGCGGGACTCGGCGGGGTGGTGTTGGTGCCCATTCCGCTGCACTGGCGCCGGCGGTGGCGGCGGGGGTTCAACCAAGCGGAGGAGCTGGCCCGGGGTTGCGCCCGGGTCTGGGGGGTTCCGGTCGCCCCGCATTTGCTGCGCAGGGATGTGCACCGGACCTCCTTGACGGGGCTGGGCCGGCAGGGCCGGCACCAGGCGCTGCGGCACGTGTTCCGCGGGGTCCCGGCGGCGGCGGTCCCGGGCATCGTGCTGGTCGATGACGTGCTCACCACAGGGGCGACCATCCGGGCCTGCTCCCATGCCCTGGAGCAGGCGGGCCATCGCGTGGTGGGTCTGGTGGCCTTGGCGCTGGCTTGAATCCCGGCGAATGGTATCTTCGCACTATGGCTGAGTCCCTTTCCATCCCTGCGACCGCGTCACGTTCGGAGCAGTACAGCGCGCTGGTTCGTTCCTTGGAACATCTGCTGGCGGGGGAGGATTGCCGGGTGGCGAACCTGGCGAATGTCGCCTCTGCGCTCCACATGACCTTCGGGTGGCACTGGGTGGGGTTTTATCTGCTGGATGAGGAACGAGATTGTCTGGTGCTGGGACCTTTCCAAGGCCCCATCGCCTGCACGCGGCTCTACCGGGGCAAGGGGGTATGCGCGGCCGCCTGGGAGCGGGCGGTGACGGTTCATGTTCCCGATGTTGAGGCCTTCCCCGGTCACGTGGCGTGCAGCAGCTTAAGCCGCTCGGAAGTGGTCGTTCCCATCCGTGTCGGAAATCACGTGGTCGGGGTGCTGGACGTAGATTCCGAGCGCCTGGCGGACTTTCTTCCCGACGATGTCGCGGGATTGGAGGCGGTGGTGGAGGTCATCTCCCAGCGCTGGATCCATTGGAAATGAAAGGGAGGATGCCTACGCACTTTCCCTGGGGATGTCTGTGCTTCGTTTCCATCGGATTGTTGATGGGTTGTGCCCAAATCTCGACTCCCACTGGGGGGGAAAAAGACACGTCTCCCCCGGTCCCCTTGGTGGTGGACCCCCCGAGTGGCACCCGGAATTGGAAGCCCGGCATTTTGCGGGTGACTTGGGACGAATTCGTGGAAGTGAAGGACGCCCGCAGCCAATGGTTGATTTCGCCGCCTTTGGCCGTGCTTCCATCTTTCGAAATTCACGGAAAAACCGTCGAATGGGATTGGAGTGCATGCGATTTGCTGCCTGACGTGACCTACCAGTTCCAACTCGGTCGGTCGGTGGTGGACTTCCATGAGGGCAATGCTGTGGCGGGATTTCGTTGGATGGTGTCTACCGGAGCCGAGTTGGATTCCGGTAAAATCGCGGCCCGAGTCCTGCGGTTGGAGGGCAGAGAACCCGTGTCGGGTGTGCGGGTCATGCTGGCGCCATGGGATTTGGCACCAGACAGCCTGCGCAAGGGGGGTAGGCCATCGTATGTCGGGGTGACGGATGCGGAAGGAAAGGTGGTATTGGATGGTTTGGCAGGAAATCAATACCGGATGTACGCGGTGAACGACACCGACGGCGATTATCAATGGACGCCTGGGGAGGAGTTGGGGCTGTGGCCAGTTTCGGTGGCGCCCATGTGGGGAGAGGAAGGGAGTCATGAAGGGGATTCGATGCTGCGGCACGCGACCCTGCTGCTCGCCCCGACGACTCTGGAGCCAGAACGGTTTCGGTGGCAGTCCGCCGTGGTTGAGCCCTCGGGTTGGATCCGGTCGTCATTCACGGGGGCATGGGATGAACAGGAGGGGTTTGCGGCCAGGTTGTTGCGGGGGGAGACTGAGGTGGGGGCTCAGCTATGGGTTAAGGGCGACAGTGTGTGGTGGGTACCCGAGGCGGGAGCCGCATTGGATTCCCTGATGCTGGTGGCGGCGGGCGACACGATTGCCTGTCGCACCAAGCGGGTGGTGGCGGGAAAATCGACGTCGGTCTCTGGCGCTCCCCAGCCCTGGCAAGGCCCCACGGGCAAGCTGGCGGTGGCGGAGATGCGGGCTATTCGATTCGATGCCCCCATCGCGGCGCTGGATTTGTCCCGTTGGTCCTTGCGACGGGACGGTCAGCGGATGGAAGGCGATCCCCGGCTTACCCACCAAGGAGGTGAAGTTCTGTTGGAGGTAGATGAGGTGCCGGGGGCGCGTTGGGACTTGGAGGCTTTGCCCGGGGCATGGCAAGGAAGAGATGGAAAAGCGAACGCAGACACCTTGAATTGGAGTTGGGAGACCCGGAGGACGGCGGAGTTCGCCACCCTGAAAGTTCGATTGGACCATTTGCGGGCGCCGGGTTGGCTGGACTTGCTGGATGGTCAGGGCAAGGTGCTTTCCTCCGCATACCTGATGCCAGCAGGGGAGTTCACCTACCACGATTGGGGTCTGCTGTTGCCGGGGCCGGTCGAGCTGCGCTGGCGGGAGGATCTCGACGAGGACGGCGTTTTCGAGGGTCCCGATTGGTCCACTTGGCAACTTCCGGAGCGGGTGCTGCGCACGGAAAAGGCGCTGGATTTGTTGCCGGACTGGGAAATGGAATGGATTTGGGACTTGGAAGGGAATACAGGAGGTCTGGATGGAAGGTAAAAGACAGTTGTTTCTGCCGTAAATTAGAGGATATCATGCAGCAGCAAAGGGCTTCCATGTTCTTTCATCAGGGTGAGTGGAGGGTGAGGCAAGTGATCCACAGGCTCTCTGTTTTGTGGGCGATCCTTTGGGGGGCGATGTGGAGCGGAGGGGAGGGGCATGCCCAGTACATCGCCACGAGCGCCGACAACATCTGCGCGGGTGAGGTGGTCAACATGTACATCAATGTGGCCCCGTGGTATCCCAATCCCGTCGATGCAGATCCCGATGATTGGCAGTTTACGTGGTTGCCGGCTTACTTGTTCAATGGAGCCTCTACCCAGGCGGTTTCAGTGGTCATGAATGACAGTGAACTCATTGAGGTGGAAGCCATTGCGCCAGATGGAGAGCTGTGGGTGGTGTCCATATTCCTCGATGTGTACCCAGCTTTTTCGGTGACGGCATCTTCCGATGTGGCGGTGTGCAGCACCGATGGGATTCAGTTGTCCGCCGTGGCGGATACGCCGGTGGCGTTGAATTGGACCTGGTCTCCTGCTGTGGGATTGAGCGATGCGGGCATCCCCAACCCGGTGATTGTGGGGGAGGTCAACCAAATTTACACGGTCACAGCGGAAGTGGCTGCGCCCAATGGCGAAGGGTGCACGGCCCAGGATGTGGTTGCGGTGGATGCCTTGGGGCCGGAATTGGAGTTGGGGGGAGATGTGGTCGCTTGCACAGGAGAGGAGGTGACGTTGTCCTCGGGCTTCACGGCATCCACCGAGCACCTGTGGACGCTTCCGGATGGGACCACTTCAGACGCCATCTCGGTAGCGGTAAATGCAGCGGGTACGGTGTCGTTGACGGTAGAGACCGTGGATGGATGTTCCGCCACGGATGCCGTGCAGGTGGGGTTTTCGGACGGCCCGGTGCTGGACATCGAAGTGCCAGAGGGCATTTGTGAATCCACCGGGGCGGTCCTGGATGCCACGCCGGTTTCTGCAAATGGCGCACCCTTTTCCTACGCTTGGTCCACGGGTGCCAGCGGGCCGGCGTTGTGGGTGAATGCCACAGGGTCATATGCGGTGACGGTGGTGGATGGGGCAGGTTGCAGCAGCAGCGCGACGGTAGAGGTGAATGCCCTGCCCAGTCCCCCGGTGATGCTGCCGGCGGACACGGCCTTTTGCTTCGATGACTTTCCAGACGCCGTGTATTTGTTGCAGGTAGCGGGTGGATTCTCAGGTTACGAGTGGAACACAGGGGCCATGAGCAACACCGTCGTGGTGGAAGGTCCCGGAACCTATGAAGTGGAAGTCACGAACACCGTGGGATGTACCACCTTCATGCGGTGTCGGGTAGAGGCTTTTTGTGGGATGCCGCTGCTGTTCGTGCCCACCGCTTTTTCACCGGATGGGAATGATCTGAACGAGGTGCTGCGGATAGAGGGGAGGAATTTGATGGATTTGGACTTCCAACTCTTCAACCGTTGGGGAGAAAAAGTATGGACAGCGGATGAGGTGGGGGACTACTGGCACGGCCAAGGCCCCGGGGGCACGCACTATGTCGACGGCGGTCCGTATGTGTGGGTGGCGCGGTTTCGCTATGTGATGGATTCCGCGGGCACGGCGAGCGCTTGGGAAGAGCGCACGGGGAGCATTCAGGTCCTGCGTTGATTCGAGGAGGAGAGGGAAGGAGGCGAAACGCCGCGGATTTCGGACCGGCGCTTAGGCGTTGATGTCCAAGAATCGCTTGACGGCGGTCAGGGTGCCGAAAACCACCAAGGTGTCGGTGGCTTCGATGACCATGTCCGCCTTGGGCACGCCGATGATGTGCTCCGTGGGCTCGTCTTTTTCGCTGACTGCCGGAAACATGCGGCGGATGGTGATGAGCCGCAGTTCGTATCGGTTGGTCAGGTCCACGCTGCCCAAGGTGCGGCCGATGCAGGATTCCGGCACCCGGATTTCCGCGATTTCATAGTCGTCCGGCAACTGCAAGAATCCGCCTATGCTGGGGTGGATGAGCCGTTCGGAAATGACGCTGGCGACCTCACTTTCCGGACTGAGGATTTCCTTGACGCCCAAACTCGCCAAAATCCGCTGCTGATTTTCGCCGTTCGCCCGGACGATGACCCGGGGCACCCCGAGGTCGAGCAGGTTGAGCGCCGTGAGGACGGTGGCCTCGAAGTTCTCGCCGATGGCCACGACGGCGGCGTCCATGTCCTGCACCTTCTGCCGTTGGAGGTTGCGGATGTCGGTCGTGTCCATCGTGACCGCCAGTGCCACCTCGTCCTTGATTTGCTCCGAGCGAAGGGGGTTGTTGTCGAAGGTGATGACTTCAGCACCTTTCGAGGCCAAAGCGAGGGCAATCTGGGTTCCGTAGCGGCCGATGCCAAATACGGCGAAGCGAGACGAGCGGTGCATGGGGCGAATTTCGGGGACTGCGGTGGATTATCGAACGGTTTCGATGCAGGAAATGAGGACCCGGTGGAAGCGGGCGATGTCGGTGAAGGAGTTGTAGAGCGGAACGGGAGCCATGCGAATGGCGTTGGGTTCCCGCCAGTCGGCGATGACGCCCCGGGCCGTGAGGGCGTCGAACATCGATCGACCGAAGCCGTGGGCCACCATGGAAAGCTGGCTGCCCCGGCGCTCGGGGGAGCGGGGGGTGATGATTTCGAGTTGGGCGCCGGTGGTGGCGGCAGCGTCCTCGATGGCCGCCTCGAGGTAGGCCGTGAGGCGGTCGCCGCGTTCGCGCAGGGCGGGCATGCCGGCCTCGAGAAAGAGGTCCAGGGAGACCTTGTGAATGGCCATGTTGAACACAGGGGCGTTGGAGAGCTGCCAACTCTCTGCCGTGCCCATGGACACGAAGTCCGGCTCCATCTTGAACCGCCGGTCCGCCCGGTGGCCCCACCAGCCCTCGAAGCGGGGCAGGTCGGTGCGCCGGTGGTGCCGCTCGTGGACGAAGATCCCCGACACCGCTCCCGGGCCCGAGTTGAGGTACTTGTAGCTGCACCAGCACGCGAAGTCCACGTCCCAGTCATGCAGTTGCAGGGGAATGTTGCCGATGGCGTGGGCCAGGTCAAACCCGCAATCCGCCCCCACCGCACGGGCGGCGGCGGCGATGCGCGCCATGTCCAGCCGTTCCCCCGTGAAATAGTGCACCCCTCCCATCATGACCAGGGCCAAGCTGTCGCCCGCCTCCCGGATCGCCCCTTCGATGTCCTCGGTGCGCAGCGTGTGCTCCCCGGGGCGGGGTGCGAGCTCGATGAGGTCGGTGTCGGGGTCGTGGTGGTGGAAGCGGATTTGGCTTACCAAGGCATAGCGATCCGAAGGAAACGCGCGCGCCTCACAGAGGATTTTCCGGCGCTTCCCCACCGGCCGGTAGAAGCTCACGAGCAGAAGATGCAGGTTCACCGTGAGCGCGTTCATGGCCACCACCTCCTCCGGCCGCGCGCCCGTGAGGTGGCACAGGCCCTCCGCGAACCGCTCGTGGTAGCTGACCCAGGGATGGCGGGCTTGAAAATGGCCCTCCACCCCGTAGCGCGCCCAGTCCTCGAGCTCCGTGGCCACCGCCGCCGCCGCCGCCCGAGGCTGAAGCCCCAACGAGTTGCCAGTCAAGTAGATACAATCCTCCCCTTCGTGCTGTGGCAGGTGGAATTCCCCGCGAAACCGGCTCAGCGGATCGGCTTGGTCCAGGGCCGCCGCGTGGGCCCGATCGAAAGAAGCGCGCATGGTCTCAATCCAGATTCGTCCAAAGGTACGTGCCGCGCCCACCTGACCACACCAATTCTCACCGGCTTGCGGACTTGACGCCCGCCTTGTGATGTAATTTTGTCGCGTAGATTCTTCAAAACACCAGTGAAATGGACACGGGAACATTTGCGGCGCGACACATCGGCCCCCGGCAGCGGGACCTTCGAACGATGTTGGATGGAGTCGGGATGCCGACGCTCGAGGAGTTGATCGACAAGACCGTTCCAGCGGCGATTCGGCAGCGGGAGCGGATGCGCCTCGACGCCCCGATGACCGAGGGGGAGTTTCTCGCCCACATGCGGGAACTCGCGGCGGAAAATGTCCTATTCCGGAACTACATCGGCATGGGCTACCACCCGACGGAGGTGCCCAGCGTCATTTTGCGGAATGTGCTGGAGAATCCGGGTTGGTACACGGCCTACACGCCCTACCAGGCGGAGATTGCCCAGGGCCGCCTCGAGGCGCTCCTCAACTTCCAGACGGTGGTGCTGGACCTGACGGGGATGGAGGTGGCGAACGCCTCGCTGCTCGACGAATCGACGGCTGCGGCTGAGGCGATGGCCATGCTCTTTGCGTCGCGCACGCGGGAGCAAGTGAAGGAGGAGGCGAATCGGTTCGTGGTGGATGCTGCGGTGTTGCCGCAGACGATGTCGGTGCTGCGCACCCGGGCCAAGTATCTGGGGATTCAGTTGGAGCAGGTCGAGCGCGGGGCGATGGACTTCGGTGGCGGGGTTTTCGGGGTGCTGCTTCAGTACCCGGATCGGGATGGCGTCGTGGAGGACTTGACGCCGCTCATCGCCCGGGCGAAGGGAGCGGGGGTGCAGGTGGTCGTGGCGGCGGATCTGATGGTGTGCGCGGTGCTGAAGAGCCCGGGGGCGATGGGGGCGGACGTGGCGGTGGGGAGCTCTCAGCGCCTGGGGGTGCCGATGGGTTACGGCGGGCCGCATGCGGCTTTCTTTGCCGCGCGAGACGGCTACAAGCGCAATTTCCCGGGGCGGATCATCGGGGTGTCCAAGGATCGCTTGGGGGCGCCGGCGCTCCGGATGGCCCTGCAGACGCGGGAGCAGCACATCCGCCGCGACAAGGCGACTTCGAACATCTGTACCGCCCAGAGTCTGCTGGCGGTGATGGCGTCGATGTATGCGGTGTACCATGGTCCGGAGGGCCTGCGGGCCATCGCGGAGCGGATTCACCAGCGGGCGCGGGCGCTCGACGTGGCCCTGCAGGGCGTGTCGGCGTTCCAGCAGGTGAACGGTACGTACTTCGATACCTTGAAGGTGCGGGTGTTGGGAGGGGAGGACGCCATGCAAGCGCTGCGGGCGCGCGCGGAGGCGATGCGGATCAATTTGGCCTACCACCCCGACGGCGAGCACGTGGGCGTGGCCATGCACGAATGCGTCACAGACGCGGACCTCGCGGACCTCTGCAGCCTCTTCGGCGCCACGCCGGTGCAGGGCGTCCGTTTTGATGCCGAATTCTTCGGAACCATCGGGCGGGAGGTGGATTATCTCCAGCACCCGGTATTCAACCGCTATCGCTCCGAGATGGAGATGATGCGGTATATCAAGCACTTGGAAAACAAGGACTTGAGCCTCGCACATGCGATGATCCCGCTGGGGTCTTGCACGATGAAGCTCAATGCGGCCACGGAGTTGATCCCGATTACTTGGCCGGAGTTTGCCAACCTGCATCCGTTCTGCCCCGCGGAACAGGCGGCGGGCACGCGTCGATTGCTGGGACGGTTGGAGTCGGACCTCGCGGAGGTGACGGGTTTTGCGGGGGTATCGCTGCAGCCCAATTCCGGAGCCCAGGGCGAGTATGCCGGGTTGATGGTTATTCGGGCCTATCACGACGCCCGGGGGGATCGGCACCGGGACGTCTGTCTCATCCCGAG
This sequence comes from Bacteroidota bacterium, assembly GCA_041191165.1. Classification (GTDB taxonomy): domain Bacteria; phylum Bacteroidota; class Bacteroidia; order Flavobacteriales_D; family Sanyastnellaceae; genus CAMCYM01. The sequence goes on from JBEEPJ010000020.1 coordinate 13,853, forward strand.
CTCTGCGCACGGCACCAATCCCGCCAGCGCGGTGATGGCCGGCATGCAGGTGGTCGTGGTGGCGTGCGACGCCGAGGGGAACGTGGATATCGAGGACTTGCGCATCAAAGCGGCGGCCCACAGCGACAGGTTGGGCGCGCTCATGGTGACCTATCCCTCCACCCACGGGGTCTTCGAGGAAGGCATTCTGGAAATCACCCGCATCGTGCACGAACACGGCGGACAGGTCTATATGGACGGAGCCAACATGAACGCCCAGGTAGGCCTGACCAGCCCGGGGCTCATCGGGGCGGACGTCTGCCACTTGAACCTGCACAAGACCTTCGCCATCCCGCACGGGGGGGGCGGACCGGGGGTAGGGCCCATCGGGGTGGCGGCGCACCTCGTGCCGTTCCTGCCCGGACATCCTGTCGAGCAAGTGGGCGGAGAGCAGGCCATCGACGCCATCAGTGGGGCGCCTTTCGGCAGTGCGCTCATCTGCATCATCCCCTACGCCTACATCAAGATGCTGGGTGAAGTGGGCTTGACGGATGCCACACGCTGGGCCATCCTCAGTGCCAATTACCTCCGCGCCCGGCTGGAAGGGGCTTATGACATCCTCTACCGCGGGGGGTCGGGAACGGTGGCGCATGAGATGATTCTCGATTGCCAGAAGTTCAAGACGTCGGCGGGCATTGAGGTCATGGACATCGCCAAGCGATTGATTGACTATGGATTCCATGCGCCTACGGTCAGCTGGCCGGTGCCGGGTACGCTGATGGTGGAGCCCACGGAGAGCGAGTCCCTGGAAGAGCTGGACCGCTTCGCTGAGGCCATGCTGGCCATCCGCGAGGAAATCCGGGCCATCGAGACGGGCCGTGCGGACGCGGAGGACAACGTGCTCAAGATGGCGCCCCACACGGCGCACGAGGCGGTGGCCTCCGAATGGACACACCCGTACACGCGGGAGGCCGCTTGCTATCCCGTGCGGGGTCTGCGCGAGCGGAAGTTCTGGAGCGCGGTAGCCCGGGTGGACAATGCCTACGGGGACCGGAACCTGGTGTGCAGCTGTCCGCCCGTCAGTGATTTTGCGGAACTGGCGCATTGATGGCTGCAATTTCTTGTAGGCCAAATTTTCGCACCCCGTATATTTGCGACATTCACAAAAACAATCAACCCACAATTCCTTCTCAATGAAGCACTTCTACATCTCGCTGCTCGCACTGGTTACGGGCTCAGGTGTCATGGCGCAGGGAGTCCTCCCTGTGTCGCCCCTGCGGGCCGCTCAACCCAAGCGCACCGTCTCCGCGTTGCCCCAGACCTCGGGCAACCGGGTGGACATTTGGACGAACGACTGCAACATCAACAACTGCTCGGATTGGGTTTTTGACAATGCTTCCGACGCTGTTGGAGAGCCTTGGACGGGCATCGACATCAACTTCGAGTGCACCACGGATGGACCTTCGGGCCCCTACAACCAGTGGGCAGGAGGAACCGGTGGCACTTCCGTGGCCAGCCCGCTGAACTCCACCACTGCTGCCAATGGGTTGATCATCGTGGACTCGGACCTCTTCGGCGCGGATGCCAACTACTCCGCCGATTGGGTGGAGAACTGCTGGTTCCAGAACGCGGATGCCATCGACTGCTCTGCTCATCCCTACGTGAGCATCTCGTTTCAGACCCGCTACCGCTGCTGGGACAACGGCGGATCGGATGACAGCGAGAAGTGCCTCGTGGAAGTCTCGCGCGACGGCGTCAACTGGCCGGACGTGAGTTCCTCGGATCCCGCACTTGGAACCGTAGATTACGGCGACGGTCCCGTGCAGAGCCGTTGGGAAGTGTTCCCGGGATACGAGACCTCGGATCAGTCGGACAATCCCTCGATCATCGAGCTGGATATCACTGAAGCAGCGGGCGGCCAAGGCATGGTCTACGTCCGTTTCCGTTGGGTCGGAACCTGGGGCTACAGCTGGGAAATCGACGACGTAGTCGTTTACGAAACCCCCGCCAACGACGTGCGCATCGACAACTACTACTCCTACACCGACGAAAACACCACGGGCATCTACGAGTACGGTGCTTGGCCTGAAAGCCAGCTCATTCCGCTGGACTTCGCCGCCAAGGTGTACAACATCGGTTATGTAGACCAAACCGGCACCGCCCTCGAGGGCTTCGTCAACGGCGCATCGGTCGGCAACTCTTCCGCCATCGACCTGAACTACCAGAATGCGGACACCCTGCGTGTCTCTGGCGTTGAAATCACGGGCGGTCCTGGACTTTACGAGGTCTCCTACACGGTTTCCTCGGACAACGACGACGAAAACCCCACCAACAACACCGCCACCCAGTCCTTTGAGGTGACCACGTTGCAGTGGGGCCGGGATGATGGCTCTTTCACGGGTCTCTTCCCCTCCGACGGCGCGGACGACTTCATCGCTTGCAACCCCTTCCAGGTCTTCGGCGACGTAACGGTTTACGCCATCGACGTGGCCATCTCTTCCAACTCGGAGGAAGGCACGCCCATCATCGCCCACCTGTTCGACGGTGCGGACGAGAACTTCCTCGTGGAGCAGTACGGCGGATTGATCGTTTCGACGTCTGAATTGGATTTGGCCTCCAACTTCACCAACACGGGTGAGGAGGAAGAAGTGATTTGGTACACGCTGGTGCTCCAGGAGCCTTACACGGCCGCAGCAGGCGACTTGATCGCTGCAGGTTTCGAGCACTACGGTGGCTCCGAAGTCCAAATCTACGAGTCCAAGTACACCCCCAATTCCACGAGCTTCGTCTACGGTCCTTTCGGTTCCGGTGGCGCTTATGACTGGTACTACACGAACGAGGTGCCCATGGTCCGCCTCAACCTCAACCCAGATGCCACCAACTCGGTATCGGTTGCGGATGTCACCAACGAGGCCTTTGCCCTGTTCCCCGCTTTCCCCAACCCCACCCAGGACAACGCGCGGGTTCAATACCGCCTCGACCGTGC
>JBEEPJ010000021.1:0-16783 GCA_041191165.1 Bacteroidota bacterium
TCGCCCGGCGCACGAGGGCCGCGCCGACTCCGGTGCCGCGCACGTCGGACAGGGTCGCCATCGCCCGCAGGCGGTACGGACGGCGACCGGCAGGGACCGCGTCGGGGTAGTGGGTGGGGGCTTGAGCGAGCAGGGTGCAGACCCCCACGAGCCGGCCGTCGGGAAGGTAGGCCCCGAGGTGGCGCGCGTCCGGCGCATCGTCCTCGGGCAGGAAACAAGATGCGCAATCGGGCCGGTGCTGCCACAAGACGGCAAAGCGCACGGGCCGGGTGGCGACGCCTGGGATGAGGTGGATTTCCATGGCGTTAGCTGTCGAAGAAGTCTTCCCAATCGCGTCGGTCGCGTTTGGTGGGCCGCCCGACGGGCCGGAGCAAATCCCGCTGGGCCGCCCGAATCTCCGCCCACTTCACCCGTTCCGACTCCGGCGTGACGTCCCGCGCGTACGTCGGCACCAACCCCGCCCCCACCCGGCTCGTCGGAAACCCCAGCACCTCCCACGAAAAATGCACCGCCCCCATCCGCACGCGCACCTGCTCCCCCCCGCGCAGCTCATGCGCAGGCTTCACCGCCGCGTCGCCCACGAAGACCTTGCCGCTCCGGCAATGCTCCGTGGCCAGCGTCCGCGTCTTGAACACCCGCACGCACCACAGGTACTTGTCGATCCGCATGATGCAGGCCAAATTACTTCCTCAAAGCTCCACAATGATGCCCAGTGCCGGCAAAACATTGCCCGCGCTGGGATCCAATACACGGGCGTCGTAAAAGCCCGGTTGGGTCGTCGAGGGAACGGGCGCACCGGTCAGGGGATTGCGCACCACATCGGTCACCTGGGGCTGAGGCACCGCCGCGCCTGTGGCATTCACGAGCTCGAAGAAGATGTCCAGCGACCAGTTCTCGAAGAACCACTTCTTGTCCACCCGGATGTCCAGCTGATAAAAGGCGCCGTTCCGGCCGGTATTGAGGCGGCTGTAATCCGGCAGCGGACGGCCGTAGTAATCCCACGACTCCACCGACAACGAACTCGGGTCGATGGGCGTGAAGGGCAACCCTCCACTGGCCAGCAACCGCGCTCCCACCTCCCAGCCGCCTTCGAACTTCTTGCCCCCCGTGAGCGAGAGGATGTGCCGGTTGTCCCAGCTCGAAGCCACGAAGTCCGCCCCTTCCTGGGCCGCGTATTCGCTGCGCACGAAGGTGTAGGCCAGCAAGCCATAAAATCCGCGGTAAAGCCGCTGTTGCAGCAGGAACTCCGCGCCATAAGCCCGGCCCAGGCCGTCGAAGCGGACCGGCTCGTTGCCCACCACGCCGAAGTCCGCCCCCAAGTTCGCCAGCGGAATCCCCGTCCGCACACTGATGGGCGCGTGCCGGTAGTCCTTCCAAAATCCCTCCACCGACACCAGGAAGTTCTTCGCGCTGCCGTCCCACTTCACCCCGGCCACGGCCTGGGCGCTGGAGGCATATCGGGTGTTTGCAGTGGCGTTTTGGCGTACCCCGGCCGCGTCGGCATAGCCGAGCACGGTATAGGCCGGGAGTTGATGGTAGAGTCCGGCATTCGCATTGACCGTCCAGCCGGGGGCAAAGGCGAAGCTGGCCGACACCCGGGGGGAGGACTGGCGCAGGGGGTTGCGCAGGCCGGGGGCCGCATCCGAGCCATCCATGCGCAGGCCGCCACTCAGCGTGAGCCGCTCCTGGGCAAAACGCCGGCTCGCCTGCACGAAAGCCCCGTATTTGTGCGCCTTGAATCCAATTTGAAAATTCACCGCATCGAGATCGCCCGTGGACGGGTCGAATCGCTGCTCGGCGGTGGCGTTTTCATATTTCACATACTCGTAGGCACCGCCCCAGGTGGCCTCCCACCCCGACGGACCCGTCCAGCGGCGCTCCGCCCGGAACTTGTTCTCAATCTCCCGCGACGTGTAGTCCCGAAGCAGCGGCTGGGTCTCGTCGTTGTCCAGGTGCTTGTAGGCCCGGTTGTTGAGCATGTTGCGGCTGGCCACAAACGTCCAGCGGCCGTCGTCGAGGTAGCGGTCCCATTTGGCGCCTTGGGTGTAGTTCCACTGGGTTTGGACATCCAAAAAACCGAGAATCGCTACCCGCTCGAGGTAATCCTCGGCGGCGGTATCGGCCGCCAGCCCCAGGTTGAGTTCGAAGTCGTCCAGCGCACCGAGGCCCAGCACCGTGATCACATTGCGGTCGTCCGGGCGGTACGTCCATTTGTACTGGTAGTCGTTGTAGATGGGGAGGAAGGGCAGGCCCAGCTGTTCGAAAAGCAGCTGCAGGTAGCTGCGGCGGACGCTCGCGATCAACGAGGATTTTTCGCCGGTGGGCCCCTCGAGCGTCAAGCCCAGGTCGCTCGTGCCCACCACGAGGTTTGCCGTCCACTCGTCCGTGCGGGCCTCTTTGATGCCAAACTCCATCACCGAACTCAGCGCGTTGCCCCGCGCGGCCGGAAAGGCTCCCGCATAAAAATCGATGTTCTCCACGAGGTCCACGTTGATCATCCCCACCGGACCGCCGCTCGCGCCTTGGGTGGCGAAGTGGTTGATGTTGGGCACCTCGATGCCGTCGAGGTAAAAGCGGTTCTCGTTGGGCGCACCCCCGCGGATGACGATGTCGTTGCGGAAACTCGGAATCGCAGCGACCCCGGGCAGGGTCCGCAACGCCCGGCTGATATCCCGCCCACCGCCCGGGTTGCGCTTGATCTCGTTGGTGCCGATGGAGCGGACACTCAGCGGCGCCTCCGCCTGGGTGGTCCGACGGGTCTCAATCACCTCCGCAGCGTCGATGGCCACCGCCTGCGTACGAAGGCCCACATTGACCACCGCCGGGCGGGCAGGTGTGACCTCGATTTCGAAAATCGTCCGGGTCTCATAGCCCACGAACGACACCGTCAAGTTGCGAAGTCCCGCCGGCACGCGGGTCAATTCGAAAGCGCCATCCAAGTCCGATTGGGTCCCTGTGGTGGCCCCTTGCAACACCACATTCGCAAAGGGAATGGGCTCATTCGTCTGCGCATCAAACACTTTGCCCCGGATGATTCCCGGGTCCTGCGCCTGGCCCACGAGCGCCGAAAACAGCAGCAGGGCCATGACCCATCCTCGCGTCCTAATCTGTTTCATTTCCATGGGCATAGAAACCCCTTTCTGGGGCATGGGTTCACTCGCCCGGATTTTTTTTTCAGGCCAAATCCAAATCCAAAGCCACCCGAAGCTGTTCCATCGCCGGATACTTCTCGGCCCAAACCGCATACCGCTCCCGCTCCGTCATGAATTTTACCGTCTCCTGGACCGGACGATCCACCGCGATGCGCACCTGCAATTCGAGGGTCGCATGCCGCAACTCGCGGCGAAGGAAATCCAAGAGCTGCGTGCGGACGTTGTCCAGCTGATCGGTTTGGACTCCGTTGATGACCTCAAAAGCCACGGTGCCCGGCGGCTCCAAGCGCAACTTTCCGTTGCGCAACGTCAGGGCCAAGGAAGCTCTGCCATCTGCCTCCCGCAACTCCGCAAACCGGAGCCAAGCCGCCTGCAAAGTCTCCCAAGTCACGGGTTCTCGCCAGTCCTCTGGAATGGGCGCCGATTCGGGCAACCCGGAATCTCCCGGGATTTTCCGCGTCTCCTGATGGGTGACCGGCTGAACCTCCACCCCCCGCAATCCCCCGACCCGCATGGGCGGCTCCTCGGGGACAGGCGCTCCACTGGCGAAAGGCGCAGGCGCAGCGGGAACCGGGGCCGGGGAAGCGACGGGGGCCGGGGCCGGGGAAGTGGAAGCGACCGGTGCGGAAGCCGGGGCCGGGGCCGGGGCGGGGGCAGCGGAAGGCACTGCAGGCGCAGAAGCTGCGTTTGCCGCCTGCGCCGCCAGCACCGGAATCAGGCTACGTTTTTTTTTTGTCCGCTTCCGGGGTGGAGCAGATTTGCATCAAGGTGAGCTCGACCAGCAGCCGCTGGTGCTGGCTCCCTCGGTACTGGACATCCGCCTCATTGACCAGTTGCATCGCCCGGACGAGGAAGTGCAGGGAGCAACGGGCGGCCTGGTTCGCAAACTGCGCACGCAAATCGTCCGTTCCTTCGATGAGCTTGGTGGTGGTGGCATCCTTGGAGACCAGCAAGTTGCGCAAGTGCGCCCCCAAGCCCGCCAGGAAGTGGTGCGGATCGAAGCCGCGCTGCACGATGCCATCCAGCACCAGCAGGGCGCGGGGAATGTCGTGCTCCAGCGCCGCATCCACCACTTGGAAGTATGTCTGATGGTCAAGCACGTGCAGGTGCGCGGCCACCACATCGTAGGTGAGCTCCCGGCCGGCGAAGGCCACCAACTGGTCAAAGATGCTCAGCGCGTCCCGCAAAGCCCCGTCCGCCTTCTGGGCCACCACGTGCAGGGCCGCCTCCTCCGCGACAATGCCTTCCTTTTCACAGATGCCCTGCAGGTGCTTGACCATGTCGGTGACCGTGATGCGGTGGAAGTCGAAGATTTGGCATCGCGAGAGAATCGTAGGCAAAATCTTATGCTTCTCAGTCGTCGCCAGGATGAACACCGCATGGGGCGGAGGCTCCTCCAAGGTCTTCAGGAACGCGTTGAACGCCGCCTGGCTCAGCATGTGCACCTCGTCGATGATGTACACCTTGTAGCGACCCTGCTGCGGCGGGATGCGCACCTGGTCCACGATGGAGCGGATGTCCTCGACCTTGTTGTTCGAGGCCGCGTCCAGCTCGAAGACGTTGAACGCCATCTCCGCATCCGCGCCGATGTCGAAGGCGTTGATGGCCCGTGCAAAAATCCGGGCGGACGTCGTCTTGCCCACCCCGCGCGGACCACAGAAGAGGTACGCCTGCGCGACCTGCCCCTGCGCGATGGCCTGCTGCAGCGTGCGCGTGATGCCCGCCTGACCCACGACCGTATCCCAGTCCTGGGGACGATATTTCCGGGCGCTGACCGTATATGTGGGCGTCGAATCCATGAGAAGCAAAGGGGGGATGGCTCAGGCCAAATCCACCCAAATATCGGCACATTCCCGCCCCCCCGTCCGGAGAGTTTTCAACAGTCCCCTTCCCACCCCGGCGGACCGCACACAATTTGGGCCGCAGAAGGGTTGGAATTCAAGGGCGTGGTCCTTACTATTGCCCCCCAATTCCTAAAACCGTTCCCATGAACCGTTACGAAACTGTTTTCATCATGACTCCCGTGCTATCTGTCGAGCAGGTAGCGGAAACAGTTGAGAAGTTCCGCGGCATCCTCAAGCAGCACGGAGGCAAAATCGTGCATGAGGAGGCGTGGGGATTGCGGAAATTGGCCTATCCCATCCAGAAGAAGTCCACGGGCTTCTACCAATTGCTGGAGTTTGAGGTCGATCCCACCGCAATTCTGCCCTTCGAAACTGAATTCCGTCGGGACGAGCGCATCCTGCGCTTCCTGTCCACCCGCATGGACAAGCACCATGTCGCCTACGCTGAGCGCCGGCGCAACAAGTCCTATGCCGCGCCCGAGCCCCTCGCTCCAGCTCCGGCCCCGGTCGTTGCTCCTGATTTGACGGACGAAGATTAACCCCACACCTGAATCCCATGGCTGAGAAAAACGTTCGATACCTGAATCCCATCAGCATCGATACCCAAAAAGAGAAGTACTGCCGCTTCAAGGTGAAGGGCATCAAGTACATCGACTACAAGGACGCGAACTTCTTGCTCATGCTCTGCAACGAGCAGGGCAAAATCCTCCCCCGCCGCCTGACCGGAACTTCCTTGAAGTACCAGCGCAAGGTGGCCCAAGCCATCAAAAAGGCGCGGCACCTGGCCCTGATGCCTTACGTCGCCGATAACCTCCATTAATCCGACGAACCATGGAAATCATTCTCAAGCAGGATGTGGACAATCTCGGCAGCAAGCACGACATCGTGACTGTCAAGCCTGGATATGCCCGGAACTTCCTGATTCCCCAAGGCATCGCCGTAGCGGCTACGCCTTCCGCCAAGAAGGTCGTCGCCGAGGTCGTACGTCAGCAGTCCCACAAAGCCGCCAAGGCGATGGAGCAAGCCCAGAAACTGGCTGCCGCCCTTGGAGGTCTTTCGTTGAAAATCGGAGCCAAGGCCGGCGAAAGCGGCAAGATCTTCGGATCGGTCAACACCATCCAGATCGCAGAGGCCATTCAAGCGGCCGGCTACGACGTGGAGCGCAAGCAAATCACCCTCACCACCGAGCACATCAAGGAGCTGGGCTCCTACGAGGCCACGGTGAAGTTGTACAAGGACGTCAAGGCCACCGTCAAGTTTGACGTCGTCGCTGACTGATCCCTGAAACGCATAGAAGAAAGGGCTGCCTCTGTGGAGGTGGCCCTTTTCGTTTGTACCTTTTTCTCGATGCCGTTTCAACTGCAAAGCCCCTTCCAACCCACTGGAGATCAACCCGAAGCGATTCGACAACTGGTCGCTGGGCTCCGGGAGGGTGTCCCGGCCCAAACCCTGCTCGGCGTCACCGGCTCCGGCAAGACCTTCACCGTGGCCAATGTCATCTCAGAGGTGCAACGCCCGACCTTGATCCTGAGCCACAACAAGACCCTGGCCGCCCAGCTCTTCAGCGAGTTCAAGGGGTTCTTTCCCGACAACCTGGTGGAGTACTTCGTGAGCTATTACGACTACTACCAGCCGGAGGCATTCATCTCGGCCACGAATACTTACATTGAAAAGGATTTGGCCATCAACGAGGAAATCGAGAAGCTCCGGCTCAGCGCCACCTCCGCCTTGCTGAGCGGCCGCCGAGACGTCATCGTGGTGGCTTCCATCAGCTGCATCTACGGCATCGGAAACCCCGTGGAGTTCCACAAGAGCTTGATTCCCTTGAAGGTAGGCCAAAAAATAGGCCGCAACGCTTTCCTGCACCTCCTGGTGAGCTCACAATACAGCCGCACCCGGGCGGAGTTCAAACGCGGCACGTTTCGGGTGCAGGGCGATACAGTGGACATCTTCCTCGCCTATGCGGACCACGCCCTGCGGGTGTCTTTTTGGGGCGACGAAATCGAGGGGCTCTCGACCATCGACCCGCACTCCGGGCAGCAGATGCACACCTTCGACCAAATCATCGTCTACCCCGCAGCCCTGTTCGTGGCCAGCAAGGAGACCACCGACCAAGCGGTGTGGGAGATCCAGCAGGACCTGGTCAAGCAGATGCAGTTCTTCCACGAACAAGGGCGACCGCTCGAAGCCAAGCGACTCGAAGAACGCACCCTCTACGACCTGGAGATGATCAAGGAACTGGGGTTTTGCAGCGGCATCGAGAACTACAGCCGTTACTTCGACCGGCGGCAACCCGGGGAGCGTCCCTTCTGCCTGCTCGACTACTTCCCGGACGATTGGTTGCTGGTGGTGGACGAGAGCCACGTCACGGTTCCCCAGATCGGCGCCATGTACGGCGGCGACCGGTCGAGGAAGGAATCGCTGGTGGAGTTTGGCTTTCGGCTGCCTTCCGCCATGGACAACCGCCCGCTCAAGTTCGATGAGTTTCAAGGGCTTGTAAACCAAACCCTCTACGTCTCCGCCACGCCCGCCGACTTCGAGCTGGCCGCCTCGGAGGGGGTGGTGGTCGACCAGGTCATCCGGCCGACGGGCCTGCTCGACCCGGTCATCGAGGTGCGGCCCTGTACGCACCAAGTGGATGATTTGGTCCAGGAAATCCTCCAAACCCGCCTGCAAGGCGACCGAACGCTGGTCACCACGCTCACCAAGCGCATGGCCGAGGAGCTCACCAAGTACCTCAACCGGATGGACATCCCGACGGCGTATATCCACAGCGATGTAAAAACGCTCGACCGCATCGACATCCTGCGCCAATTGCGCGACGGAAAGTTCGACGTGCTGGTCGGCGTCAACTTGCTGCGCGAGGGACTGGACCTGCCCGAGGTCTCGCTGGTCGCGGTGATGGATGCCGACAAGGAGGGCTTCTTGCGCAGCCACCGATCGCTCACGCAAACCGCAGGGCGGGCAGCCCGAAATGTCAATGGCCGGGTCATTTTCTATGCCGACAAGGTGACGGATTCCATGGCCACCACGATGGAAGAAACCCGCCGCCGCCGTGAAAAACAAGAGGCCTACAACCGGGAGCACGGCCGTGTGCCGCAGCAAATCACGCGGAGCAAAGCCACCCTTTTCGAACAGAGCGACCTCATCGCCGACCGGCCCCGGCACCTCGCAGCAGAGCCCGGCCCCGCAGCCATGCGTCCGCCGGAAAACCATCCCACGTTCGCGGATCCCGTCATCCGGAACCTCCCACCCGATGCCCTGCGCCGCCTGGCCGCCGAGACCAAGCGCCGCATGGAAGCCGCGTCCGACGCTCTCGACTACCTCGAAGCCGCCCGGCTACGCGACGAGTTCTTCGCACTCGAAGCCCTGGCCGAGGCCGCACCTTGATTCTTCCGAACCCCATCCCATTCCGTCATGCCCCTCGGCGAACGACTCCCCGCCCACCTGTACACCCAATCGCCCTGCGTCCCACTGGTGGTCGTTTTGGATGACATCCGTTCCGGAAACAACGTGGGCGCCTTCTTCCGCACCGCGGATGCCTTCCGGCTCGAAGCCCTTCACCTCTGTGGCTTTACCGCCCATCCCCCCCACCGGGACATCCTCAAAACCGCACTAGGCGCCACCGAACACGTTCCCTGGCAAGCCCATCCCACCGTGCTGGACTCCGTGAAGGCCCTGCGGTCCTCGGGCTACAAAATCGCGGCGGTAGAACAGGCGCCCGGTAGCATTCCACTGACCGACTGGCAGCCGCAATCTTCGGAGCGCTGGGCCATGATCTTCGGGAACGAGGTACGCGGCATCTCTGCGGAAACCTGTGCCCTGGCCGATGTGGTGTTGGAGATTCCGCAGTTTGGGGCGAAAAAGAGCCTCAACGTAAGCGTCTGTGGGGGCATTGCCCTCTGGTATGCCGCCCAGGCCATGGGACGCTGAACCCCGCTGTTTCCCAACCCCAACATTGCAACCCAAGAAAAAGCCCGCCGGCGTGGTGCCAGCGGGCTTTTCCTTTTTCCCTTGCGAGCGGGAAATCAGCTTATTTCAACTGATCCCGGAAATTCCGGAATTCCAGGTCTTTTGCGGCCTTTGCACGCAACGAACCATCCAAGGCGAGCGCAGCATCCAAGTGGCGCTTCACCCCTGCACCGTCGTTGAGTCGGGCACAAGCGATGGCCATCACATAGCTGGCAATCGCGCTCTTGTCGTTCGCGTTCTCGAGCACCGTCTTGGCACCTGCAGCATCCCCATTGAGCAACTTAGCGAGGGCCACGTTGACCGAGTTCTCCCGTCCCATGTTCGAGATGGCTGAGCTGTAATCCCCTTTCTGGATGAGGATGATGCCCTTGTTGTAATTCACCTCGGGACCCGCACCTGCAGCTTCATTTAAGAGCTTCATTGCGCCATCCAAATCGCCGTCTTGCCGCTGCAGCGCTGCGACGTTGTTCAGAACCAACTTCTCCCGCTTGGCAGCCAGCGCTTGGTTGAACGACTCTTTTGCCTGGTTCATGCGGCCGAGCTTGGCCAAGCACCATCCCGCATTGTTCGCCCCGCGGTAATCGCTGGGGAACTGACGGGCAGCCGCTTGGTACACCTGAAGCTTCGCATTCAAGTCCTCGAGCAGGGTGGCAGCAAACAACAGCTCCTCGATGTTCAACCGGCTGGGGGCATTGATGGCCAAATCCTTCAACTCTGCATCGCTGTATCCCGTAATGGAGTAGGAAACAACCAACTGCGAACGGCGCAACTGGGGCAGAATCACGTCGGCAATTTCCTCGTAGGTCTTGGAGATGTTGCGGATTTCTTCCTCCCGCTTGTTCTTGTCCGTGTACATTTCCAACACACGAAGAATCAAGTTCTTGTCCTCGATGCTGGAGGCCTGCATCAACGTCTTGAAGCCTTCCCAGTCCTCTCCCTTGGGCACCTGCTGGTAAAGTTCACCCACCACCGGCACCTTCAAACGGGCCATTTCACGGGACATCGCCTGGGTGGCAGAAGCCGCACGCTCTACCGCCAGCTCCTCATTCAGGGTGATTTCACCTTCGGGTGAAGCAAAGGCTTCGATGCGAACTCCGGTGATGGTCAGGCTATCGCTCTTGGCTGCCGTTTGCATCAACGTGAGCAACTGCAACCAATCTGCATCGCTCAACTCCGCCTTCCGCACATCGGATTTGTTGAGCTCATAATTGATGGTCGCCGTTTGGGTGTAGTTCAGTACCCGAACGAAGTTGTGTTGCGCCAGGATGAAACGGTCGTCCGCCTGCACGAGCAAGGGGGTAGTGATAACACCCGTTCCTACTGCATAGGGTGCGAAGGTGGCGGACTTGCTTCCCTTGGATCCACTGAGCTCGATGGCCAGCGTAGCCACATCCTCCATTCCGGGTTGGAAGGGGATTTGGGCAGTGTAAGTGAATGACTTGCCCGCCTGAAAAGGCACCACATCGAAGTTGCCCGCAGCGGATTCGCCTTGGAAACCCTGGGTGGTAAAGCGTGCGGAACCCCCTTCCCATGTCAGGACTGGAGTGGCCTCCATCACAACCTTTTTTGCAAAATACTTGGGCGGAAACTTTCCGGTGACCTGAAGTTCAACCGTGTTGCCCCGCAAAATCAGCGGTTCCGGGGTTGCCTCCAGACCGAGGGTCTCGATTTCCTTCTCCATGCTCCCCAACCCTGCGCATCCCGCAAGCGTCAAGGACACTGCGGCAGTCCACATCATCGGGAAACCGATGGTCTTCAGTAACTTGTTCATTCTCTTCTATGTGAATTTTCAAATTCGGTGCAAAAGTAAGAAACCCCTCCCTCATCCCTGCTGTACCACCCCCATCGATGAAAACTTTCGGATGCGGGCGTCGACACGCTTGTCTGCATCCATCGCGTCGAGCTTTTCCAAATGAAGGAGCACATGTTCCTTGAGGATGCGGTGCATGGCCTCCGGCTGCGCATGCGCTCCCCCCGTGGGCTCCGGAATAATCCCATCGATGAGCTTGAGGGACAACATGTCATGGGAGGTCAGCTTGAGTTGTTCTGCCGCTTCCATTTTGTGGTCCCAGTTGCGCCAAAGAATGGAGGAGCAGGATTCAGGCGAAATGACACTGTACCAAGTGTTCTCGAGCATGAGCACCCGATCCCCGATGCCGATGCCCAAGGCCCCACCCGAAGCCCCTTCGCCGACGATGATGCAGATGACCGGCACCCGGAGTTGCATCATTTCGATGAGGTTGCGCGCGATGGCCTCGCCCTGTCCCCGCTCTTCCGCCTCCAGCCCCGGAAAAGCCCCGGGGGTGTCGATGAAGGAGATGATGGGCCGGTTGAATTTCTCCGCCAACTTCATCAGGCGCAGCGCTTTGCGATACCCTTCCGGGTTTGCCATTCCGAAATTCCGGTACTGCCGCATCTTCGTGTTGATGCCTTTTTGTTGGCCTACAAACATGACCGGACGGTCATCGATGTAACCCCAACCTCCGATCATCGCCTTGTCATCCTTCACGGTCCGGTCGCCATGCAACTCCACGAAGCGGTTGGCGGTGAGGTTTTGAATGTAGCTCAGCGTGTAGGGCCGATCCGGATGGCGGCTGACCTGCACCCGCTGCCAGGGGGTGAGCTGGCTGTAGATGGACTCCGTGACCTCGACAATCTTGCGCTCCAACTCCTCCACCGTCGTGCGCATGTCCACGCCCGATTGCGTCTCAAGGGCTTGAGTGGCAACCAATTGTTCACGCAACTGGCGAATGGGTTCCTCGAAATCGAGATAAGTCATATGCTGCAGTTTTGGAAGGCCAAATATGCGACAATCCCACGGACAATCGGACGCCTCACGGAACGGGATGCCCCGCCCCGTCCCTCGTCTCGTTCAAAAATCGTGCCACCAAGTTGCGAATGGCCCGGCCGCGGTGGCTGATGGCGTTCTTTTCCTCCGAAGTTAGCTGCGCAAAAGTCACGCCCTGTGCTGGCCCGTCATCCGGGATAAAGATGGGGTCATACCCAAATCCCCCCGACCCCAGTGGCGCTTGGGCAATGCTTCCGGTACAGACCCCTTCCACGAAATGCGTGCCGCTCGCGTCGCGCAGGCAGATCACCGTGCGAAACCGCGCCCGCCGCTCTCCCGCTGGCACCTCGGCCAAGGCCTCGAGCAGCCGCGCCCGGTTGCGCGCATCGTCCGCCGGCTCCCCCGCATACCTGGCGCTGTGCACGCCCGGCGCCCCCCCGAGGGCCTCCACCTCAAGCCCGGTATCATCTGCAAACACCGGCATCCCAAAGCGCTCCCAGACCCAATCCGCTTTGATCCGGGCATTCTCCTCCAAGGTCGCCCCCGTCTCGGGAATGGGCTCGTGGTAGTCGAGGTCGGCCAGCGAACTCACCTCGTGCACGCCGGCCAAGAGCTCGGCAATCTCCCGCGCTTTGTGGGGGTTGTGGGTAGCGAAAATCCAGTGGGCCATGGGGGGTGGGGTTAAGGTCGTTTCCATTTGCCCGATTCCGTGCGCTCGAGTGGTGCCCATTCCCAGTGGCGGGGCAACGCCGCCTTGGGGAGGTGGGGCGCCAGCGCTTCCCAGGCCCGTAGGCGCAACTCGGCTTGAGCGGCCGCATCGGGCGCAGGACCGTCGATTCGGATGGCCACCTGTTGTCCCAGCGTGGGGTGGGGCAGGCCAAACACCACAAAAGCCTCCCCGATCGCCGGGGCGAGGTGTTGCTCCACGATCGCCGGGTGGACCTTGAGTCCGCCGGTGTTGATGACGTCGTCGAGTCGGCCGAGCCAGTGGAACGAGGTCGGGGTGGGGCCCGGGGCGGCGGCGTCGCGGGTGAGCAGGGGAGGGAGGTCGAGGTGGGCGTCCCGGAGGAGCAGGGCGCCGGAACCGTCGAGCGAGTAGGTCACACCGGGGAGGCAGGTGAAAGCGGGCTCGGGATGGGGGTGCAGGCGGCGCAGCGCGACGTGGCTGGCGGTTTCCGTCATCCCGAAGGAGGACCAGACCTCGGTGGTGGGGGGCCAGGCGGCGGAGGGGGGGACCGCTGCGCCGCCGAGGAGGACCCGCCGGAATGCGGCGAGCCGGGGTCCCAGGGCGAGGGCCTGCATCGGCGTCAGGGCCACGAAGTCGAAGGGCGCATCCTCCTCCCGCCATTCCGGCGTCGCGCGCGGCTCGACGAGCGTGAGCTCCCAGCCCGCCCGCCAGGCGCGGACCACCATCATCCAGCCCCCCACGAAACGGGCGGGCATCGCCAGCAGCGCCCGAAGGGGGGGCGCCCCGGCCTCTGCGGGCGCGAGCCCGGCGAGCAGCGGGGAGGCCAGCGTACGATCGGCGCTGGCGACGAGCCGCGCGCGCGGGTGCCCCCACGCGACCGGCGCCCCCGTCGACCCCGACGTCGTGAACACCAGCTCCCCGACCCCCGGATCCCCCCACGCCCGCAACCGCTCCAACAAGTCCGCCTGCCAGGGCGCCGGGTCCGCCCCAAAAGCCGCCGCCAACCCCTCGACCCCGGCCGCATCCAACCCGTACGACTCCCCCTCCCAACGCAGGCGCGCCGCAGGGTGACCCCCCGACAGCGAACTCACCATGGCCAGGGAGCCGACTGGGGCGGGGTGCGGCGGATTTGGCCTTCCGCCACCGACAACCCCACCTCCACGTTGTTCGTAAACAACCCGCCCGTACCGAGGCCCTGCGGCAAACGCTGCGCGGCGGGAACCTCCAGCAGCGCATCCGCCGTCCACTGGGCGATGGCGTTGAGCCCCACATTCGACTCCAGCGCCGAAGTCGCCCACCACCCCGCCCCCACCTCCCCCGCCAAATCCACCCACTCATTCGCCTCCCGCAACCCCCCGATCAAGCTGGGCTTGAGCACCAAAAACGCCGGCCGAATCGACTGCAGCATCGCCCGACGCACCTCGCGCGAAGTCACCCCGATGAGCTCCTCGTCCAAAGCGATCGGCAACGAACTCTCCCGGCACAGCGCCGCCATCGCCGCCCAGTTGCCCGCCCGCAGCGGCTGCTCGATGCTGTGCACCCCCAGCGCCGCCAAGGCCTGCAAGCGCGCCAGGGCCTCCCCCTCCGCCAGCGCCGAAAAGGCGCCATTCGCATCCACCCGCACCGTCACCCCGGGAAACGCCTCCCGCACCCGGCCCAGCAGCGCCAGCTCCGCCTCGTGCGCCTGCGCCCCCACCTTGAACTTGAGCGTTTGAAAACCCCGCTCCACCAACCCCACCGCGGATTCCCACATCGCCTCCACCCCGTCCATCCACACCAACCCATTGATTTCCATCCCCTCCTCCCCCTCCGAGAAGGGCGTGGGGAACAAGTTCATCGGGCCCGGCACCAGCAAGTCGATGAGCGCCGTCTCCACCGCGAAGCGCACCGCTGGCAAGTGTTCGGGCACCGCATCCACATCCAACACCCCCGACGCCGCCACCTGCTGCAACATCCGCTCCACCCGCAGCGGATGCTCCGGACTCAGCCCCGGAATGAGACTGCACTCCCCCACCCCCACCCGGCCATCCGGATGCCGCGCCACCAGAAACCACGTGGGCTTCTGCAGCAGCACATCCCGCGAAGTACGGGCCGGACGCGCGAAGTGCATCGGATGCGCAACCACTTCGATGTGAAGGCCTTGCATTAGATTTGGGTTTGGGCTAACAACAAGAACAACGCCACTACGGCAGTGGCCAGCGCGACTTTTTTCAGCTCCCCGTCCAACGCTTGTGGCGGGTTTGCAGACCAAACAAACCCCAAGTGCTTCGCATAAACCAGCCCCAGCAAGGCGATCCACATGCCCCCGCGCCAGCCCCCCAAATCCCACCAGCCGAGGTAGGTCCACAAGGCCACCCAGCCCCCGGCCAGCAATACGGTGTGGTACCAGCGGGACCCTCTGTGTCCCAGCCGCGTCGCCCACGTCCGCTTTCCGGCAGCCGCATCGCCCTCCACGTCCCGCATGTTGTTGAGGTTGAGCACGGCCATGCCCATCGCCCCCACAAAGGTCGCCGGCAAAAACCATCCGACATCGAAGCGCCCTCCGGACGTCAACACCGCCGTCCCCACCACGCCCAGCCATCCGAAGAAAATCAGCACCGACAAATCCCCCCATCCCCCATATCCATATGGGTTCTTGCCCGCCGTGTATCTATAGGCCGCCGCGATGGACACCAGCCCCGCCGCCACCCAGCCCAGCGCTGCGCCGATCGCCATCGTGCCCCAGGTCGCCCAGGCCACCGTCGCCACCCCCAGCCCCACGGCCTTGACCGCCGTCAAAACGATGGCCCGCTTCATGGCCCGTGGCGCAATGCGGCCCGAAGCCACCGCCCGGTCCGGCCGGTGCGCCCCATCCGCCCCATTCGCCGCGTCGCCGTAATCGTTCGCGAAGTTCGACAGCACCTGCAACACCCAAACCGTCAACAACACCCCGACAAAGGTGCCCCAGTAGCGCGCGTCCAATGGGTCGCCGGCCCGGTGCAGCGCCCGCGCCCCCAGGGCCGCCCCCACCATCGCCGTGGCCGCCGCCAGCGGCAGCGTGCGCAGGCGCGCCGCCTGCACCCAGTCCCCGAGCGGGGCCCCCGCCCAGCGCAGACCCCCTTGCGAATCGCCCGCCATCAGGGGAACTTGGGGAATTGCTGGAAATCCGGATCCCGCTTTTCCAAAAACGCCCGCTTGCCCTCTTGGGCCTCCTCCATCAGGTAGTACATCAGCGTGGCGTCGCCCGCAAATTCCATCAGCCCCCGCTGCCCATCGAGCTCCGCATTGAGCCCCCGCTTGATCATGCGGATGGCCAGCGGCGACCGCTTCATGATCGTTTTGCACCACTCCACCGTCACATCCTCGAGCTCCGCCAGCGGCACCACCTTGTTGACCATGCCCATCTGCTCCGCCTCGGCCGCCGTGTATTGATTGCAGAGGAACCAGATTTCGCGGGCCTTTTTCTGGCCCACGTGGCGGGCGAGGTAACTCGACCCGAAGCCCGCATCGAAACTGCCTACTTTGGGGCCGGTTTGGCCAAACCGCGCATGCTCCGCCGCAATCGTCAAATCGCACACCACATGCAGCACGTGCCCCCCGCCGATGGCATACCCGTTCACCATGGCGATCACCGGCTTGGGCAGCGCCCGGATGTCCTTGTGCAGGTCGAGGACGTTGAGCCGCGGCACGCCATCCTCGCCGATGTAACCGCCGACGCCTTTGACGTTTTGGTCGCCGCCGCTGCAAAAGGCCTTGTCCCCCGCGCCGGTCAGCACCACGACGCCGATGTCCCCACGCTCCCGGCAGATGGCCATCGCGTCGATCATCTCCTGGTTCGTCTCCGGCCGGAAGGCATTGTACACCTGCGGCCGGTTGATGGTGATTTTTGCAATCCCTTCGTGAAATTCAAAGAGGATGTCCTCGTACTGCTTGATGGGGGTCCAGACTCGTGCCATATCGTTGATTTTCATTGTCATTTTGTAGACCAAACCGTCATATACCTCGCGTATTCCGCCGCCGATTCCTCCGACCCGGTCTTCACTTCCAACAATCGCAAGCCGCCCGTGTTCTCTCGCTGCGTTCCCGGTTCCAGCACCCAGGCGAGACCCGCCTCCCAGTCCTCCTCCCCCACGGCCCGGTGCTCCGCCCCCACCGAGGCGGCCGCCCCTGCCACTTTCCGGCCCAGGTCCGCCTCAAAGCAGGACTCCAACAATCCCGACTCCGCCGGGCCCGGCAACCACCTGAAGATGCCCCCACCACCGTTGTTGATGACGATGACGCAGAGGTTCCGCGGCATCGGCTTCACCCAAAACCCGTTCAAATCATAAAAGAAGGCCTGATCGCCGGTGACCAGCACCAC
>JBEEPJ010000022.1:0-17288 GCA_041191165.1 Bacteroidota bacterium
GCCTTGAACGGCCCCTGAACCGGAACGCCGATGTACGCCGCCTGCTCGTTGGTGAGCGTCTCGAGTTGCGCATTCACCTTGGCCAAATGCAAACGCGCCACCTCCTCATCGAGGTGCTTGGGCAGCGTATACACTTGGTTCTCGTACTGGTCTCCGCGGAGCCAAAGTTCCATCTGGGCGATGGTTTGGTTCGTAAAGGAATTCGACATCACGAAGCTCGGGTGGCCCGTCGCACAGCCCAGGTTCACCAACCGGCCCTCGGCCAGCAGGATGATTTCCTTCCCGTCGATGTTGTACAGGTCCACCTGCGGCTTGATGGTGTCCTTCGTGTGACCGTGGTGGGCGTTGAGCCATGCCACGTCAATCTCGTTGTCGAAGTGGCCGATGTTGCAGACGATGGCCTTATCCTTCATGGCCTTGAAGTGGGGCGCCGTGATGATGTTGCAATTGCCCGTGGCCGTGACGACGATATCCGCCTCCACCACCGCATCCGCCATGCGCTTCACCTCGTAGCCGTCCATGACCGCCTGCAGCGCGCAGATGGGGTCGATTTCCGTCACCATCACGCGGCATCCCGCGTTGCGCAGGGACTCCGCAGTGCCTTTGCCCACGTCGCCGTAGCCAGCGACCACGGCCACCTTGCCGGCCATCATGATGTCCGTGGCCCGGCGGATGGCGTCCACCGCAGACTCGCGGCATCCGTACTTGTTGTCAAACTTCGACTTGGTCACGGAGTCATTCACGTTGATGGCGGGCATCGTGAGCGTTCCATTCTTCTGGCGCTCGTACAACCGCAACACGCCGGTGGTGGTCTCCTCCGAGATGCCCTTCACACCAGCGGCGATCTCGGGGTAGCGGTCCAGCACCACATTCGTCAAGTCGCCCCCGTCATCGAGGATCATGTTCAGCGGCTGCCGATCGGGTCCGAAGTACAGCGTCTGCTCGATGCACCACTCGTATTCCTCCTCCGTCATGCCCTTCCAAGCATAAACCGGGATGCCCGCCGCTGCAATCGCCGCCGCTGCGTGGTCCTGGGTCGAGAAGATGTTGCAAGACGACCACTGCACGTCCGCACCCAGCTCGATGAGCGTCTCGATGAGCACCGCCGTCTGGATGGTCATGTGCAGGCAACCGGCGATCCGCGCTCCAGCGAGCGGCTTGGTCGCGCCGTATTGTTCCCGAAGCGCCATGAGACCGGGCATTTCGGCCTCGGCGAGACGGATTTCCTTGCGGCCCCACTCCGCGAGCGACAGGTCCTTCACTTTGTAGGGGAGCACGGCGGTGGCCGTCGTCGCTGTAGTCGTTTGCGCGCCCATGGTCTTCTCGTTTTTTTGAATGTAGGCCAAATTTACGAAAAAACTCCGGCCCCACCCGGGGGACCTCCTCCCCTGCGAATCCCGGTCTGTGGCCCTGTATATTTGGCCTATGCCCAACGAAATCGTGTGGATCCTGCCGCCGGGGTGCGAAGTCCGGGCCGCAGTGGGTCGCTGGGTCGGGCCGGGCGAGGGAGGAGGGCCGGGTGAGGGCGGAGGGCCGCTCGCGGGGTGGCGCCGTCACTTCCCGGCCCGCGACCTCGCGGCCCTTCCTGCGCATCGCCAGGAGGAACATCAAGCCGTGGTGGCCATCCTGGACGCCCTGCTGCCCCCGGGTTGGCAAGTGGACCACGATGCGCAGGGGCGGCCCCGTCTGGTGCCGTCGGCGTGGGAGGAAGGCCAAGCCCCCGCTCCCCTGCCCCACCTCTCCCTCTCCCACGCCCGGCAGGGCGCCGACCTCTGGGCCGCCGCCGCCCTCGCCCCCTTCCCGGTGGGCATCGACCTCGAGACCCCCCGTCCCCAGCTCCGCCGGATCGCCCCCCGCATCTTCTCGACCTCGGAACGCGCCCGGCTTCCCGCCGCGCCAGACGACCTCGAAACCCTCTGCCTCCTGTGGTGCATCAAGGAAGCCCTCTGGAAAGCGCTGGGGCCGGAGTTGCGCTTCATCGACGAAATCGAAGTGCAAGGACTCGATGCGCCCCTGTCCCAACTCGCTGCCGGCGCCTCCCTCCCCGTCCGGGTCCGAAACCAAACCCTCACCTGCTGGGTCGCCCGACTCGAAATGGGCTGGGTCGCCCTCGGCCCATTGCATCCCCTCCCCTGAGCCCGCGCATCCCCTCCCGCAGTGAAAAAGATCAAAAAAAGAGAGGCCCCCAAGCGGGAGCCTCTCTCAATTTCATTTCGGATATCTCTGAAAACCCTACCCTAAAAACTCGGCAAATGCCGATGAGGGACCAGGCTCTTCTATCAGAACAGAATTTCTTGAGGCCCGATGAAATGGCCCTTCGAAACTCCCGGGTTGCGATTAATGCTCGATGCCCTTGTGGCGACGCTCGGAGCTGACCGTCAGCTTCTTGCGGCCCTTGCGGCGGCGTGCGCTCAGGACATTGCGTCCATTGGCAGTAGACATGCGCTTGCGGAAACCGTGCTTGTTGCGGCGCTTCCGTACGGAGGGCTGGAAAGTCCTTTTCATCTTCGAGCGAATTGTTCCCCTGAGATCCTTTCTCCAAAAGGGACGGCAAAGATAGGAGATGCCCTGCGAACTCCCAACAAAACATGCGACTTTTCCACATGGGGTGTTTGTTTGGCCTAAAGGCTTGTAAACCAAACCCATATCACCCCATCCCATTTTCCCCACCGCCGACTCCAATCGGCGTAAATTCGGGGCATGGCAAGAAACGCTGGGAACCCGGACGAGGCCGAGGCCCGTAAATTCGATTGGCGCAACTGGCGCAGGGCCCGCCGAATCGGCACTTATTTACGGCCGCACTTCTGGGGGTACGCCCTGGGCATTCTGATCCTGTCGCTGAGCGGGGTCCTGACCTTGGTGGTCACCCGACTTTGGGGGCAACTGGGCGGGGTGGGGGTGGCAGGACTGGGCGCTCCCGCAGCGGTGGGCTCAGCAGGGGCGGCCGCAGGGGGCGCCGGGACGGCTGGGGCGGCCGCAGGGACAGCAGGAGCCGCCGGGGCCGCCGGGGCGGGCTCCGGGCCCGAGGTTTGGCTGACGGGGTTTCTGGGGGGGGACATGAGCGACTTGCACCGCATCGGTTGGGCCATCCTCATCGTTCTGGGGGTTCAGGCGTTGTTGAGCTTCGTGCGGGTGTACTTGTTCGCCATCATGACGGAGAACATGATGCTCGCTTTGCGCCGGGATGCGTTCCAGGCCGTCATCAGCATGCCCATGTCTTTCTATGACACCCGAAGCGTGGGCGACCTCAACAGCCGCATCTCGGCGGACATCACCGCGGTGCAGGATGTGTTCACCACCACCCTCGCCGAGTTGCTGCGGCAGCTCATCATCATCATCGGCGGCATCGCGGCCTTGCTCTATTTCTCTGTGACGCTGACGCTGTTGATGCTGGCCACCCTGCCGGTGATGATCCTTGCGGCGATGGTCTTCGGAAAGGCCATCCGCAAACTCTCGAAGGCCACCCAAGACCAAGTCGCCACTTCAAATACCCTCGTTCAAGATGCCCTCACCGGCATCGTCGGGGTGAAGAGCACCGCGAATGAGGCCCTGGAGATTCTGCGCTATCTGGTCAGCGCCCGCGAGATCAAGTCCCTGGCCATGCGCGGGGCCATCGGTCGCGGGGCCTTCTCGTCTTTCATCATTTTGTTCATCTTCGGAGCCATCACCCTGGTCATCTTCAAAGGGGCCGAGCTGATGTCCAACGGGGGGCTGGCCTCTGAGCATTTCTTCACGTTCTTGCTGATGACGGGGTTGGTGGCGGGTTCGATCGGGGGAATTGCGGCCATGTTTGGGCAGTTGCAGCGGGGACTCGGGGCCATCGACGCCCTGATGGACCTGTTGTCCGAGCCGAGGGAGGCGGTGCGCACGGCAACCGAGCTGCCGGCGACGGGGGAGGAACCCCTGCCGGAGGGACTGGAGGAGCAGGCACGCGACTGGATGGGACGCCATACCGCCTCGTTGCGGGGGGACTTCAGGTTCGAAGGGGTGCACTTCCACTACCCCAACCGGCCCGATGTCGAGGTGCTCAAGGGGGTCGATTTGGAGATCCGGCAGGGGGAGCAGGTGGCGCTCGTGGGGGCTTCCGGAGCGGGGAAGTCCACGCTCGCGGCGCTGCTGCTCCGGTTTCATGCCCCGGATCAGGGGCGCATCACGCTCAACGGGGAAGACATCGGGGGCATGGAGTTGTCGGCGTATCGGCAGCGCTTGGCCTACGTGCCGCAGGAGGTGATCCTCTTCGGGGGAGACATTCGGTCGAACATCGCGTACGGCCGGCCCGGCGCCTCGACCGCCGAGGTGGAGGAGGCGGCCCGTCGGGCGTATGCGCTCGATTTCATCCGGGGATTCCCGGAGGGCATGGGGACGCGGGTGGGCGAGCGGGGCGTGCAGCTCTCCGGAGGTCAGCGCCAGCGCATCGCCATCGCCCGGGCCATTCTGCGCGATCCGGACCTGCTCATCCTCGATGAGGCGACCAGCGCCCTGGACACGGCCTCCGAGAAAGAGGTGCAGGCCGCGCTGGAGGCGCTGATGGCCGGCCGTTCCAGCCTCGTGATTGCGCACCGCTTGAGCACCATTCGCAACGCCCACCGCATCGCCGTCCTCGAGGCCGGACGCGTCGTCGAAATCGGTACCCACGACGATCTCATCGCAGCGGGGGGCGTCTATGCAGGACTGATTCGAAATCAGTCTTTCCGGGAGTAAATCGAACGAAACAAGCGGTTGTTTGGCTGGCGGGGAAGCGGTAAATTGGGGCTGCGTGATTATTGGCTTTGATGCGGGTTTGGCCTAAAAATGAAATGAAATGAAAAAGGCGCTGATAACGGGTGTGACGGGTCAAGATGGTGCCTACTTGACGGAACTTTTGTTGCAAAAAGGGTACGAGGTGCATGGCGTCAAACGGCGGGCGAGTTTGTTCAACACAGACCGCATCGATCATCTCTACCAAGACCCGCATGACGAGGGCGTTCGGCTGCGGCTGCATTACGGGGACCTCACGGATTCCACCAACCTCATCCGCATCATCCAAGAGGTGCAGCCGGACGAGATCTACAACCTCGCGGCCATGAGCCACGTCAAGGTGAGTTTCGATACGCCGGAATACACGGCGAACGCGGACGGCATCGGCACGCTGCGCATCCTCGAGGCCATGCGAATCCTGGGGATGGAGCGCGACGTCCGATTCTATCAGGCCTCCACTTCGGAGCTGTACGGCTTGGTGCAGGAAGTTCCCCAGTCTGAGACCACGCCCTTTTACCCCCGGAGTCCCTACGGCGTGGCAAAGCTCTACGGCTTCTGGATCGTTAAGAACTACCGCGAGGCCTATGGCATGCACGCCTCCAACGGCATCCTCTTCAACCACGAAAGTCCGCTGCGCGGCGAAACCTTTGTCACCCGCAAGATCACCCGGGCGGTGGCGCGCATCCACTTGGGACTTTCCGAGCGGCTGCACCTGGGCAACCTCGACGCCCTGCGCGATTGGGGGCACGCCAAGGACTATGTGGAGGGGATGTGGCGGATGCTGCAGCAGCCCGTTGCCGATGATTATGTATTGGCCACAGGCCGAACCACTTCCATCCGCGACTTCGTCAACATGGCCTTCGGCGAAGTCGGGGTCAAGCTGGAATGGCGAGGCACCGGGGTCGATGAAGTGGGGGTGGATGCGCGCACCGGAATCGTCCGAGTCGCCGTGGACCCACGTTACTTCCGGCCCGCCGAAGTGGACCTGCTCGTCGGCGATGCTTCGAAGGCCCGCCGCGTGCTCGGCTGGGAGCCCACCTATACCCTCGAGGCGCTATGTCGGGAGATGGTCGCGGCCGATGTCGCGCTGTTCGAGCGGGAGAAATACCTCATGGACGGGGGGCATCAGGTGTCTATTCCCCAAGAGTGAGCGCATCATGAGCCAAATCGCGAAATCCGTCGCCCTCTATCAAAAGGCCCTGACCGAGGTGGAGAGTGCACGCCAAGCTTGGCCCGTTTTTCGGGACATGGTTCGCGCAGAGATGGAGCGACTGGCCGCTGAGTCAAATCTCTACCTCGAGGTCGAAGTCGATGACCTGGTCACCCACCGCGGGTCCGTCATCGCGAGCCTCGGCCGGCGCGACTCCCCCTTCCAGTTCAACCCGGAATCCCTTTTCAACCGGGCGATGAAGAATGACCAAATCCTGAAAAAAGAGTTTGGCAAGCTCATCCTCGCCCAACAGTCGAATGGCCACGTGGCCGCTTGGATGCAGTTCCCTTTTTGCGAGGGGGTAGGAGATGCGGAAGGACCGGAAGGAAAGGAGCTGGGCAGCTGGCCCATCGGGCAATGGGATATCGAACACGTCGCGCGGGTGCTGAACGACTTCCTCGAGGCCATCACCGATTGGGAGCTGGGAGCACAAGAACGGCCGGAGCCGGTCGGGTTTCGCTTCCCCGGGCACCGCGAATCCGCTTCAGGCGGCGGAAGCGAGGAAGCATGAAGGCCTTTCGCCGCCACTCCGAGTTGAGAAAGGTCCTCGGCTTCCCCCTACTGCTCATTTTCTGGGGTGCATTTCCATCGTTCGGGCAGGAGGTAGGAGGTGATTCATCGACCGGTTGGCCGGGCTTGCCCGCATCCGTTCAGCGTTTGCAGGTGGTGGAGCACTGGGCGTATGCACTGGGCTATGACGAGCGATTTGAACAAGCGGCTTGGACGCAACATATGATTTGTCGGGCCACGTGCGGCGTGCGCGCCGTTGAGCGTTCCGATAACTTCCGGGCGGACCCCAAGGTTCGCACGGGATCCGCTGGCCCCAAGGATTTCAGTGGCTCGGGGTATGACCGGGGCCACCTGGCCCCCGCAGCCGACTTCGCCTGGAGTGCGCGGGCCATGTCCGAGAGTTTCTTCATGAGCAACATGAGTCCCCAAACACCCGGTTTCAACCGCGGCATCTGGAAGCAATTGGAGGAGGCCGTGCGGGATTGGGCTTGTTCGCGGGACACCCTTTACGTCATATCAGGGCCCATCCTTACCGAAGACCTGGATGAGCTCGGGAGCGGTGTGGCCATTCCGGATTGGTACTTCAAGGTCATCTACGATCCATCCCCCACCCCCACGGCCATTGCATTCCTCCTTCGAAATGCCTCAGGCACTCCTCCCCTCTCCCGTTACGCGGTGTCCATCGATGAAGTCGAAAGTCGCACAGGCCTCGACTTCCTGCCCCTGCTGCCGGAAGAAATCGAACGTGAACTGGAGCAGATGCCCGCGCCCGTGCGCAAGTGGTTTTAATTCCCGGCCCCCCGGCACGCACCTTTCGTGAGAAACTTCTGCCGAATGTTGGGGGCCGCCGCCGACCTCATGGGACAGGAGTGACCGGCAACCGCATCGCCCCCCTCAGTCTGTCAATCTCATAACACGCTGCCCGCCAAGCCTGTAAGGCCAACACCTCCTGCACTTTTGCCCGCTGCAACCCCAACTGTGCATCCCGAAAAACCAGGGCATTGATGGTCCCTGACTCGATGCGGTTGCCGGCGATTTCCACCAGCCGCTCCGCATGACCCACACTCTCCAAAGCCAGTTGATAAATGGCCTCTTGTCGGTGTCCCCGCTCCCAAGCTTCCTCCCAGCGCCTGATGGCTTCCTGACGCTCCATCTCCTCTCCCCAACCTGCAATCTCCTGCTGAATTCGCGCTTGGGCAATGGCCCTTCGCGTGGCGCCTCCATTGAAGAGGTTGAAGTTCAAGGTCAGCTGGGCAGAGCTGTTCAGCGTGCGACCGTCACCTTCAAGAAATTCGGATTCAAAGTGGCTGCGTTGATCCCCGAAGTTCGCGGACAATCCGACTACGGGATACAGCCTTGCCACCGCTTGGTCCTCCGCGGTCTCCGCCAACATCTTACCCAGGGCCGCATTGCGGATGGCCGTTCCATTGTTCAACATTTCCGAACGCCATGCCTGCTCCTGGGTCGAGGGAGACCACTCCGGTGTCACCAGCGAATCCAGCGGCATCCAAGAGAACTCCTCTCGCTCCCCCATCAAGCGGTTCACATTGCGGCGGGCGGTTTCCCAAGCCTGCTGCTGTTGAAGCCAAGCCATGCTGTCCGCAAGCAATCCCTGCAGTCCCTGCAATCGATCCCACTCCACCGCATTGCCGGCCTCCCGGCGCCTTTCGATCCATTCCAACCGTTCTCGCGAAAGGGCCATGGAAGACGCCAGTGTCGCGAGCAGAGCGCGCTGCACCACAGCGGCATCATAGGCGAGTACCACGGCTTGAACGGTTTGTTCTACCAACAAATCCGCAGCGCCCTCGGACTGCTCTGCCAAGAGCTCCAGCGCCCGTTTGTTCGCGAACATCCCCATGCCATCGAATAGGGTCCAATTGATGTTCCCTCCCAACTGAACCGATTGGGCGAGGATGCGCTGTTGTAGGAAAGCCGTCGGATTTCGGGTTTGATCCGTCACCGCTGTAGAGGTAGTTGCTGTGAGTGCCGCTCTCGGCAACGCTCCCGCAGCCCCCCAGCTGTCATTCAACTCGGCGATGTCCGATTGCAACCGAGCCATCCGAATGCCCAAGTTGTTTTCCAATGAACGGGCCACCGCTTCTTGACGGCTGAGCATCCCCTCCTGCGCCTGGGCGCGGATCGGCGAATGGAATACGAGAACGGCGAGGAGAATGAAAAAGGCACAAGCTCCCTGCCTCTGGAAAGTGAAAGGGGTCATGTCGATTTAGCCGTGATGTTCCAGTTCATTCATTTCCCGAAGCTCTCTAAGTGTGGGCTCTCCCGCTTCAACCTGTGGCCATTTTCCCGTGGTAATCCAAACCCACACCCGATGCAATGGATTGACCCACAGCAACAACACCGGCAAAAGGATCAAGGTAATCAACGTGACGAAGGCCAATCCATACGCCAATGAAATGGCCATGGGAATCAAAAACTGCGCTTGAAAGCTCTTGTTGAGCATCAAGGGAGCCAGGCCGGCCACCGTCGTGAGGGAAGTAAGCAAAATGGGCCTGAATCGACTCAAGCACGCTTCATAAAGGGCTTTTCTCAGGTCCATGCCCTCCCGCAAGTTGCTGTTGTAAGCCGCCACGAGCACCAGGGCATCATTGACAAGAATGCCCACCAAGGCCAACATCCCCAACATGGAGAAGAGGCTGATTTGTGCCCCCATGATCCAGTGACCCAAGGAAACCCCGACCAGTCCAAAGGGAATCAACAAGAAAACCGCCATGCCCTGCAACGGAGACCGGAAGGTCAGTACGATGATGAAAAACATCAAACCGAAGATGATGGGAGCGATCCGCTGGATGCTGGTCTGGGACTTTACTTGTTCGCGGTTTTGGCCTTCATAACTCACCTGAATCTGAGGATAGCGCGCCAAGATCTCCGGCATCAACTTGGATTTGATGTCGGCGTTCACTTCAGCCGCACTGACCCATGGACCGGCAATGTCGGCGTTGACTTGGACCTCTCGCTTTCCGTAGAAACGATTGATCGCACTGACCCCACGCGCCAGGGAATAATCCGCCACCTCGGCCAGCGGCACCCTCGAACCGTCGGGCGTGCGAATTCGGAAGCCCTCGAGGGCGCCGAGCGAGGCCCTATCTCGCTCATCTACGCGGACCCACACCCGGACCTCATCCCGGCCCCGCTGCAAACGCTGGACCTCCGTCCCGAAGTAGGCCTGGCGGATTTGATTGAGAATCTCCTGCTCTGATAAGCCCAATGCCCGCGCCCGGGGTTTGATGCTCAGCGTGACTTCCTGAGGCCCTGCTTGGCTGTTGTCGGTGATGTCTTTCACGTCCTGCCGCTGGGACAATCCCGATTTCAAGGCCTCGGTCGCTTCTTCCAAGGCTTTCAAATCGGTGCCCAATAAGGAGACCGAAACGGGTTTGCCGAAAGGCGAAAAGCCAGAGAAACTGAGATTCTCCGCCCCAAAAACCGGACCCACCCGCTCCCGGATTTGGGCGCTGATGTCGTTGGAAGGGTAATTGCGCTCCTCTCCATTGAGAAGTTGAACGTTGATGATGCCGTTCTGCGTGCCCGGTCCCACGCGCTTGTCCACAGCGAGAATGACCTGCTGACCATCCGTTCGCTCAGCGCTCAATGCCGTGTTCACCTCCCAGACAGCCTGCTCAATTCGGTCCAATTGCTCCAGCGTCAAGGAGGCTCGGGTCCCGGCTTGCATCGTCAGGTTAATGTTGATATTGTCTCCTTCGATGAACGGGAAAAAT
Source organism: Bacteroidota bacterium (assembly GCA_041191165.1). Taxonomy (GTDB): domain Bacteria; phylum Bacteroidota; class Bacteroidia; order Flavobacteriales_D; family Sanyastnellaceae; genus CAMCYM01. The sequence goes on from JBEEPJ010000022.1 coordinate 10,192, forward strand.
GTGGTCTTCACATGTCCGCCACCAATCAATCCCGGCACCGAAATCATGAACAGGGTCACCATGAGGGAAAAGGTGATCCAGGGATACCGCATGACCTTCCGAAGAACGGGGGCGTATAGACCATCTCGCAACCACTCCAATCCGCGCTTCGAAATCCGCTCCAGACGATTGGGTTGCGCATCCGGCCGCAGGGCCTTGGAATGGGCGATGTGCGCAGGCAAAATCAATGCGCCCTCGATGAGGGAAAACACCAGGGTGAAAATGATCACCTTCGCCATGTCCCCAAACGTTTCACCCAATCGCCCCTCGATGAAGAAGAAAGAACAAAAGGCGACCACTGTGGTGAGCACAGCAGAAAGGACCGAGGGAAGTACTTCCAGGGTTCCGTCCACCGCCGCCCGCAACCGAGTAGCTCCCCGCTCATAATGCTGGTAGACATTCTCCGCGATGACGATTCCATCATCCACCAATATGCCCACCACCACAATCATCCCGAAGAGCGAAATCACATTGATGGTGATGCCCATGAGGTCTGCAACCATGAACATGGCGGCAAAAGAGACGGGAATGGACAAGGCCACCCAAAATGCCAATCGCAAGTTGAGAAACAGCGCCAGGAACAAAATCACCAAGAAAAATCCTTGGATTCCATTGCTGACCAAGATGTCAATCCGCTGATTGAGGACGACCGATGCGTCCCGGATGACCTGGAGCTGCGTGGGCTTCCCCTGGCTATTGTAGGCCTCGATGTATCTCCTGACATACTCCGTGATCTCAAGTATCGACTCAGAATTGAGGTTGTTCACCGTCACCACAGCTGCAGGCTTGCCGTTGAACCAGTTGCGGGATGGGTCATTCTCCGCCCATTGGTCGCTCACTTCGGCGATATCTCCCAACCGAACCACCCGGCCATCCCGATCTGCTCGGATGACGATTTCCTCCAGACCATCTGCATCATACACGCGGAATTTTCCACGTACTATCAGTTCTTCCTCGGGTGTTTTAAGCCGTCCACCCGTGGTTTCAATGTTTGCATTCCGCACGGCCAAGGCCACCTCCGCCATGGAGATTTGCAGCGCATTGAGCTTCTCCTCCCGGATGCGGATTTCGATCTCCTCAGCCGGAAATCCGCTTAACTCAATCTGAGAAATTTCCTCCGAAGCGAGGAGTTCTTGCTCGATTCGTCTGGCTTCTGCCTTCAGTGCGGACAAGTCATCTATACCGGTGACTGCAAAGGAGAAAGCCACAGCGATGGCATCCCGTTTGAAGACGATAGGTGGTTCCATCCCTACGGGGAAGCTCGCGATGCGATCCACCGCATTCTTCACGTTCTGCAGAATCTCATCGGTCATGGCCGCGTCCATGACCTCGATGGTGATGGTGGCCGTGTTTTCTGAGCATTGGGACCTGACTTGGTCCAAACCTGCAATTCCCTCGAGGTTTTCTTCAATCTTGGCTACAATCCCCTCCTCCATCTCTTCCGGAGAGGCCCCTGGATAGACCAGCTGAATCAAAATGGTCTTGGAGGGCACTTCCGGGAAGAAACTGGACCGCAGGTGGGTCAATCCCATCCAACCTCCCACCAAGACGAGCACCATCAGGAGATCCCCGGCCAGTGGATAGCGAATGAACGCTCGGATCAGTTTTTCCATCATTGGAGGATTTCCATGCCTTCAAATGCCCCCGAAATGGGCTCTGCCAACAGCACCGTTTTCGGTGCCAACCCTCCGACCAATGCGGTGGTCGTTCCCCGGAACTTGACTTGAACAATGGTCTTGACCAGCTTTCCCTCTTCTACGGCATAAACCACATCCCCGGGGAGCAACAGATCAAGTGGAACTTCTACCACGTCCGATATGGCCTTGCTCTTCGCGTAACCAGATAAGTAGCGGCCATCCCGCAGTACGACGCCTTTGCCTGACACGGGCTCCACCTGGCAATAGACACTGGCCGATTGCGTTGCCGCGTCCACTTGGGAAGCCAATCGGACCACCTTTCCCTGGGCCACCAGCTCCCCGTTCTCCTCATAGAACTCCACCGGATCACCCACAGCCAGGGTGGGCAGATAGCGCGCATGAATGGCAGATTTGATCTCAAACTCCCCCTCTCCGACAAAGGTGCCAAGGGGTGTTCCAGCGCGCACGAGTGCCCCGGGGTCGACATTCGCCACTCCCACCACCCCGGAGAAGGGGGCAAGGACCTTGAACTTCTCACCCCGCACTTCTGCAGCACGAATGGCATGGTAAGATGCCGTGATGCCACGGTTGGCGAGGAACAATCGCTCTCGTTGGGAACTGGGGTCAGGCAGACTGGGCAGGGGTTGGGATAAATCAATCGAGGCGATGTACGATTCCCACTTCTGTCTCCGATCGGGGAAATCGGTTTGGATGTCCGCCAATGCCCCACCCAAGGCCTGGAGGAACTTGCCCCGCTCCGCTTCGATGGAGGCCCGCCATTCGGAGTCGTCCAACCGCAACAGCACTTCTCCTGCCCGGAATTTCACCCCTTCCCGAAACTCCTTTCCCCCCATCCTGAGGACCCCATTCACCTCGGCGATCACATCCATTCTTTGCCATGCTTCCACCCGGCCTTCGAGGGGAGTTCGCGGAATGACCACCCCCGGTTGCACCTCCATCACCTTTGCGGGGCGGGGGGCGCTTTTCTGGGGCTGCACAGGCGCATCCTCTTTCGCGCCAATGAGTTTTCGGGTGATGACCAAACCCAAGGCCAAGATGGCCAATCCCGCCAAAAACCGAATCAACAACTGAACTTTTGGATGCATGTGGAGCATTCGATGAATGGAACGAAACGCGACTGAATAGACCCGAAACGGATCAAAGGGGAATCAACACCGTTTGTTGCACGACGGGGGAAAGGGTAAAATGGCCCAAAGCTGGGGCACTCCAGTGATTGGGCGGATTGCCAGGTACCCCACCGGGTCCCCCGAACCCGCTCAAATCACCCACCGCCTGCCAATATGCGTAGCTTTCTTCAGAAAGGGGCCACATCATCACCAACACCTCCTCGCCCGGGGCAAAAAGCCGTTGATTCCAGCCCAAGGGAACTTCTGTGGCCGTGTTGGGGGTCGTCTGGAAAGATTGCGTGACCTCCGTCATGTACGCTCCATCCAACCAGTATTCCAACAGCACATAACGCGCCTCCGGGAAAGCGGGCAAATGCACGAAAATCTGCCAAGTGGTGTCCGATTCCGGCGTCAACCCAAAGAACCCTTCGAATCGCCTAATCTCGAGAGAATCAAATGTTATTGCAGGCGGCACACGGACTTCCGTTTCGTACACCTTTCCCTCCCACTCCAATGCCATTTGGCACCGCTCACCCACCTCCCAGCTTCGACCGGTTTCCAGGGAAAACAAGCCTCCAAGAGGCGAAGCAATTTCCCAGACCGTTCCTGCCGAGTCGGTCACCCAACCCGTCACGTTCTGCTCCAGCGGTGGAATTCCCGGAGAGAAAAAGTCCACCGAACTGGATACGGTGCCGACGACCAGACCCGTATTGGCGTCCATCCGGAAGGAAAAAACAGGAAGCCGCTCATTCTCACCCACTTCCAGGTCGATGACTTGTTCACAACCCGCCAAGGCCCATGCCAAAACAAGGCCCCCCATCCATCTCGTTGTATCCTTAAAACTTAAAATCATAGGAAATCGAAGGTATCGCCTTGAACAAGGCGAATGAAACAGCTTGATTGCGAAGATTCCCGTCCTCGATCTGGGACTCGAAGTTGATCAGGTAGGTATTCTCTCGTCCGTAAGCGTTGTACACCGAAAAGGTCCACTCCCCACCGCGAAAGGCCTGCCAAGCCGCGGAACCGCTCCGTTCAATCCCTTTCTGGCTGCGCAAGGTCAAGCCCACATCCAAACGGTGGTAGGCCGGAAAGCGCCCGGCATTGCGGGCGGTGTACTGCGTGACCAATCGGCCGTCGATTTGGTAAAGTCCCGTGGGGAAAGTCGCCGGGTCTCCCGTATGGTACACCCAGTTCGCCGAGAGCGAAACCCTGGGACTGACCTCCCACATGGCCACCGCCGAAAAGTCGTGGATCCGGTCCGAACTCGCGGGAAAGGGATGGCCATCATCCACCGTGGCAAACGTCCGAAAAGACCGGCTCAACGTGTAAGCCACCCAACCCGTCAGCTTTCCGCGCTGACGACGGAGCATGCATTCCAAGCCATATGCTTCGCCATCCCCAGAGACCACCTCGGACTCCAGGGTCTCCGGGGCGAACACATCTGCACCCACCCGAAACTCCAGGACATCCTGCATGGATTTGTAGTACGCCTCCAGGCCCAACGTCAACCCCGCCTCCACCCAGGGGCGCGTCCAGCCCACACTCACCTGATCCGCCACCAACGGACGGATGTTGTTCGAAACCGGCATCCACAAATCCGTCGGATTCCCCGCCGCCGAATTGGAAACGAGGTGCAAATACTGCCGATTGCGCTCGAGGGAGGCCTTCCATCCATTCCCCTCGCCCGTGACACCTTGCAAGGACCAGCGAGGCTCGAGCCCCCCCTGAGCAGATATCGCGCCCCAACCTCCGTCCCGCTGAGCCACGACGGTTCCCCCCGCATCCAAGTCGAAGACCGGTCCGCCCACCCAATCGAAGCGCGACCACCGCAATCCGGCAATCATCTTCCAGGATTCGTTGAGGCTCCACTCATCTTCCACATAGAGCGCAGACTCCAGCCCCAGGCGCTGCGGAAGCGGGTCCGGATCCACCGAGACCGCATCGGAGAAGCGGTGCCGCATGGCCAGCGCTCCAAACCGCAGCGTGTGATTCGCCGTGGCATACCAGGTGAAATCCTGTTTGATTTGGCCATCCTGAATGCCCGCATCCCGGTAGAATGAAAAATCTTCAATGCCAAACCCAATCCGGTAACGATAGTCGCTCCAGATGACCGATGTGTTGGAGAAAATTCGGTCGGAAATCAGTGCATTCCAGCGCAACGTGGCCGTTTGGTTGCCCCATCGCAACAGGAAGAGGTCGGCAAAATCAAAGTCATCCCGGCCATTGTAGAACGACAGGAACAACCGGTGGCGACCGTTTTTAAACCGGTAATTCGCCTTGGCGTTGATGTCATAGAAATAGAGTGCCGTTTTGCGAAGGGCCTCATCCGAGCTGAGCTTCAAGAACAAATCCGCATAGGTTCTCCGACCGGAAATCAACCACGCCCCCTGTCCACCTGCCAGCGGACCTTCGATTGTTAATCTGCTCGATATCAGTCCTATCCCGCCCTGAACGACCACCTTGTTGGCGTTGCCATCCTTCATGCGAATGTCCAAGACACTCGAAGCCCTGCCCCCGTAACGGGCGGGGATGCCGGATTTGTAGAGCTCCGCGGAGTGGAGGGCATCCCCGTTGAAAACACTGAAAAAGCCGAGCAGGTGACTGGGATTGTACACGGGTGCCTCGTCGAGGAGAATGAGGTTTTGGTCTGCCCCGCCGCCGCGCACGAAGAACCCGCTGCCCCCGTCTGACGTCGCTTGAACGCCTGGCATGAGCTGAATCGCCTTGATGACATCCCGCTCGCCGAAGAGCTGAGGGATCGCCCGGGCCTCTTCGGGCCGGAGTTCCAAGGTGCCAATGCGCGCAGCCTGTTCCATGACCGTTCCGCGTTCGGCTGCCACCACCGCCTCCCCAGTCACCACTGAAAGCGGCTCAAGCGCGATGGTCACCCCTTTCCAATCCGCGGGCTGTCCGGGCAGCTCCCATCGGAAAGTCTCGTAACCCAAGAAGCGCACCACCAACGCACCGCATCCGCTGGCATCGGGCATCACGAAGTAGCCATAGGCGTTGGTCATGGCCCCGCGCGCTGGATCTTCGGCACACTGCACGGTGGCCCCGATCAAGGTCTCCCCTGTCAACCGGTCGGTTACGGTTCCCGAAGCCGAGGCCCGATCTTGACCCCAACTCACCAGTACACCGCAACCCAGCCCCATGAGGAGGAGAGCTGCTCGAAAGAGATACGAAACGGGTTGAGGGAAAGGCATCAGCAGCGGCATCAAGGGCGCAAAGGTCTGACCCGATGGACTGCAAAGTCGTTTGGCGAACGTTTGGACTTTAAAAAATTAACGTTCATTCGCACTTGTCGCCTATCCTTCATACCGCCCTCAGAAGGTATCCAAGTCCGTGGGTCGCATGATGCCAAACCACTTCAGCACCTTCTCGCCCACGCCCGGTACGTCCACGTGGATGATGTACACCCCCCCCGCGATGGGCACATTCACCTCATTCTTGAGGTCCCAATCGAGCGAAGTGAGCGGATCCGCCTTGCGGTACGTGCGAATCAAAGTGCCATTGACGCTGTAAATCCGCACCGTGCAGACCTCCGGCAGGTTCGTGATCTTCACCCGGTTGTCGAGCCTTCCCGATTCATACCCGCTGAAAGCGTAATAGGGGTTGGGCACCACGTTGATCTCATCGAGCACCGAGGTCAGCGTCGCCGTGCTGCCCGTCACCGTCGCCGCACTGCGCGTCGAGAAGGTGTAAATCAGTTGTTCACCGAGCCCTCCGGATTGGTCACATCGATGGTCGTCGGCGAGTACTTGTCATACGCCTTCGCCACCCGCAACCGAATCCGTACATCGTTGGGCACCAATCCCTGCTCCACCGGCAACAGCGCATAGTCCGGATTGAGCAACGAGGAACCTACCCATGTGCATGAACGGAACACCCGGCGCACATTCGTCGTGCTCGGATCCACCTCCAGGTTCGCGTGCAGGTAGTTCCCCTGGTCGTAGCCCGGCATCCTGTTGTCCGTGCCTTCTTCCGAACGCGAGTTCTTGAACACGTAAACCCAGTGCTGGCCGCCCGCATAAATCGCGCTGCCCGCACCCCCGCCGAAGGAGATGCCCCCGTAAATCCGGCTCGAAGGATTGAACAACATGTCGTTGCCGTTGTCCGCGCCCAACCAGGAGTCCTCCCCGAAGGCCATGTTCAACCGCTCGCCCGTCTCCAGGTCAATCGCATAACCCGGGAACCAGCCCATGCCCACCGGCTGATCCCCCGTCGGGTTCGCCTCAGAAGCATTGTAGCCCGACTCCCCGGGACCGCGGCCGTTCTTGTCCACCGAGTAGTGGCG
>JBEEPJ010000023.1:0-16555 GCA_041191165.1 Bacteroidota bacterium
TCCGATGCGGCGGACGAAAAGACCGCAGGGGAGGAGGTGAGGCCGGCCGGGGGGGGCGCGGCGTGGTGGACCTCGGAAGTGCCGCGGGATTGGGCGGATTTTCGGTCGATTCACCTGGCGCCGGAGATGCCTGCTGGAATGAGTTTGGCCGGCGAAAACGTGCCGCTGGACGCCTTCGGGGTGCGCGATCAGCTGGACCGCGAGCTGGTGGTCAACGCCTACCACCACAGTTCTACGATGCTTTATTTGAAGCGCGCATCGCGTTGGTTTCCAGTCATCGAGCCCATCCTGGCGGAGGAAGGCGTGCCCGACGATTTCAAGTATCTGGCGGTGATCGAAAGTGGTTTAGACCAAACCATTTCCCCCGCAGGCGCCGCCGGTTTCTGGCAGTTCATGAAGGGCACCGCCCCCCAGTACGGCCTCGAGGTCACGGAGGGAGTCGATGAGCGCTACGACGTCGAGAAGTCGACCCGGGCGGCCTGCAAGTACCTGAAGGACGCGTACAAGAAGTTTGGTTCTTGGTCCCTCGCGGCGGCATCGTACAACATGGGCATGGGCGGGGTCTCCAACGCGCTCAAAAACCAGGGCGTCAGCGCCTACTGGGACCTTCACCTCAACTCCGAAACGGCGCGTTATGTCTACCGTTTGCTGGCCATCAAGCAGGTTTTTGAGCAGCCGGAGGCTTTCGGGTTTGTGCTGGGCGAAGGCGACCGCTACCGCCCGTACGCCACCCGTGTGGTGAAGGTGCAATCTTCGATTGCGGATTTGTCCGCCTTCGCCCGCAACAACGGCTCTCACCTCAAGGCCCTCAAGACGCTCAACCCCTGGCTGCGGGGCTCCAAGCTCACGGTCACGCCTGGCCGAACCTACGAAATCAAGCTCCCGGCCTGAGGGGGTCCGGGTCAGGGGGAGATGACGACGTCGTAGGCGACGGCGGCGGGCCTGCGGGTGCCGTCGGGGTCGAGGCGCAGATGGCGTTCCCCGGGGGTGCCGGGGGCAAACACTTCGTCCAGGGTGCGCACGACGCCGGCGGGGATGCCCCGGGCTTGGAACAGGGCGTCCCAGTGGGAGCGGGGGTGGGCGGCGGCCGCCGGGGCCAGGGAGGAGACGAGGGCCGCCCGGTGGCGGACGCGGTCGGCGTTGTGGGCGAACCGGGGGTCGGCGGCGAGGTGGGGGAGGCCCATGGCCGAGGTCAGGGCGGCGAACTGGCGATCGTTGCCCACGGCGAGGACGATGTGGCCGTCGGAGCAGGGGAGGACGTCGCCGTAGGGCGCGATTTGGGGGTGCTGGCTGCCGAGCCGTTGGGGCAGGGAGCCGGCGACGAGCCATTGGGTGGCCTGGTTGACCAGGGCGCTGAGCCCGCTTCGCTCGAGGGAGACCGTGGCGCGGAAGCCGCGGTGGCCGCGCTCGCGGGCGTAGAGCCCTTCGAGGACGGCGGCGCGGATTTGGTGCGAGGCCATGACGTCCATCAGCGCCACCGGCATCCGCGTGGGGAGGCCGTCCGGGTCGCCGTTCATGGCCATGTAACCGGTCTCGGCTTGGACGACCACGTCGTAGGCCAAACGAGCAGGGGCGTCCTCAAATCCCACGAGGTGCACCTGAATGAGCCGGGGGAAGTGGGCGGCGAGCGCTTCGGGGTCCAGGCCCAGCTTGGGCAGGTCGGCGCGCTTGAAGTTGTGGAGCAGGACGTCGGTGCGGGGGAGTTCCTGCGCGAGCCAGGCGGCCGCCTCGGGCGAGGTGAGGTCGAGGAACAGGACCTCCTTTCCCCAGTTGGCGGCGGCGTAGTAGGCGCTGGACGGCCCATCGGCCGCCTCGCCGGGCGAACGCCAGGCCCGGGTGACATCGCCGTCGGGTGGGCGCTCGACCTTGGTCACCGTGGCCCCGCGCTCCGCCAGGGCGGAACCCGCGAGCGGCCCGGCGAGCACACTGGCCAGCTCGAGCACCCGGACACCGGCGAGCAGGGGAGGGGAGGTCCCGGCAACCGGGGAGGAGGAGGGCGCATGCTGTTCCATGCCCCGAAGTTACACCGCGCCCTGCAGCGCAGCCTTGTACCGCGTCAGTGCGCGGTCCCGGGCGAAGGCATGGTCGACGATGGGTGCCGGGTAGGCCGGGGTGCCCCACTCGGGAACCCAGCGGCGGATGTAGGCGTGGTTGGGATCGAATTTGGCCTGCTGGGATGCGGGATTGAACACCCGAAAGTACGGCGCTGCATCGCATCCCGTCCCGGCGGCCCACTGCCATCCCCCCACGTTGCTCGCCAGATCGAAGTCCAGCAAATGCCGGGCGAAGAACCGCTCGCCCCAGCGCCAGTCCAGCAGCAAATGCTTGCAGAGAAAGCTCGCGACCACCATCCGCACCCGGTTGTGCATCCAACCCGTGGCGAGCAGCTCGCGCATCCCCGCGTCCACGAGCGGGTAGCCCGTCCGCCCGGCGCACCAGGCCGCGAAATGCGCCTCGTTCGTCTCCCACTGCACCGCGTCATAGGCCGGCTTGAAGGCGTGGTCCACGGAGTGCGGGAAGTGGTAGAGGATGCATTGGTAGAAGTCGCGCCAAATCAGTTCCGTCACCCACTTCTCGCTCTGCACCTGTCCCACCCGCAGGGCCTCCCGGATGCTGACGGTTCCGAAGCGCAGGTGCACCGAAAGGCGCGTGGTGCCTGCCACCGCCGGCAGGTCCCGGGTGTCGGCGTAACTGTGCACGACCGCCGCGTCGAGCCGGGGTTCCGCGAAGTCCCCCAAGTCCGCGGCCTGGAATCCCATGGCGGTCAGCGCCGGCAGGCGCCCCCCCTCCGGCACCAGGTCCCGGCTGATCCAAGCGTGCGCCCGGCCCTCCGACGGCCGCGGCGCCCAGTCCGCCGGCGTGAGCGTGCTTCGCCATTTGCGGCTGTACGGCGTGAAAACCGTGTACGGTTTGCCATCGTCCTTGACCACTTCCTCCTTCTCGAGCACGACGTGGTCCTTGAAGCCGCGCATGGCGATGCCCCGCGCTTGGAAGAAGGCGTGCATTTGGCGGTCGCGCTGCTGGGCGTAAGGTTCGTAGTCCCGGTTCACAAAGACCGTTCGCACCCGCAGCCCGGCCGCTTCCCAAGTGGCGAGTGCTTGCTCCCAGAGGGCTTGCACCCCGCCATACCCCACCCACATGCGGCTGCCGTGGGCCTGCAGGCGCTGCTCGATGGTTTGCAAGTGGTGGTGAATGAAGGGGACGCGGCGGTCATCGGGTTCGAGCTTGTCGAGAATTTCCCGGTCGAAGAAGAACGCGGGCAACACGGGCAACCCCTCGCCCAGTGCGGCATACAGGGCGCTGTTGTCCTCGAGGCGCAGGTCCCGCCGGAACCAGTGGATGGCGATGTCCTTCATCGGGAGAGCAAGTGGCGCAGGGCGCCGTCGAGTTGGGGAAATTGAAAGCCAAACCCTTCCGCAACCGCCCGCTCGGGCACAATGCGGTGGGAATCCAGGAGCATCTGGGCCATGTCTCCCAACACCAGGCGCAACACCGCAGCCGGGGCGGCGGGGAGCCAGAAGGGCCGGTGCAGGGCCTTCGCCAGTGCCCGGGCAAAGTCCCGCTGCCGCACGGGTTCAGGGGCCACCGCATTGTACACCCCCTCCATTTTTGCATCCTCCAACGCCTTGAGGTACAAGGCGCACAGGTCATCGATGTGAATCCAGGACTGCCACTGCCGCCCCGAACCCAGGGCACTGCCCAACCCCGCCTTGAAGACCGGCCCCATCGTCCCCAACACCCCGCCCTCCGGCGCGAGCACCAGCCCGGTCCGCAGCATCACCACCCGGTTTCCGTCCGCCTGGGCCTTCACCGCCTCCGCCTCCCAGTCGCGCACGACATCCGACAGGAACCCCGTGCCACGCGGGGAAGACTCCGTGCTCACCTCCTCCTGCGACCGGTAGAATCCCGTGGCACTCGCGCTCACCAGCACCTTGTTTCCCCCCGTGGCCTTGAGCCCCGCCACCACGGCCCGCGTCCCGTCCACCCGGCTTCCGGCGATGGCGGACCGGTTCTTCTGCGTCCAGCGCTGGGCCACCGAGGCGCCGGCGAGGTGGATCACGGCGTCCATTCCCTCCCACCAAGGGTCGTTCCAACTCCTCAGGGTCACCCCGGCCCAGGCCCCGGCCGCAGCTCCGACCCCGGCCCCAGTCCCGCTCCGCCCTCCGCCTCGACCCACCACCACCACTTCATACCCCCTCTCGAGGAGCAGATGCGTGAGCCGCCGGCCCACCAACCCGGTTCCACCGGTGACCACCACCCTTGCGCCTTGTTTCATGAATCGACAACAAATTTCCCGAAAGGAAGTTTCCGATTTGGCATGAATCAGCGTCAATGAATGCCAAAAGGGTTTATATTTCCCACGAATGAAAACTTGGGTCTGTGCGCTGGCGCTCGGGCTTCTCAGCACGGGCGGTGTCGGTCGAGCCAGGGGGCAGGGCGCTCCGTGCATCGACGGCTGGGCCGCGGGCTATCCCTGCGCGGGCATCGATTTGCTGGACCGGCTGACCTGCCCCCAAATGGGCACCACCGCCACCAATGACATCTGGGGCTGGGTGGATCCGCAGACCGGGGTGGAATGGGCGCTGGTGGGCACGGTGAGCGGGGTGGCCTTCGTTTCGATTGGGCCCGGCGGGGAACTGACCTGGCGCGGCACGTTGCCCACGCATTCGACGCAGAGCGTTTGGCGGGACATCAAGGTGTATGGCAGCACGATGTACGTGGTGAGCGAGGCCCCGGGGCATGGGATGCAGGTGTTCGATCTCAACCGATTGCGGTCGGGGGTGGGGGTGCAGGTTTGGACTGCCGATGCGTGGATGCCCAGCCCGGGGAACGCCCACAACCTCGCGGTGGACGCGGAGACGGGCCTGCTGGCGACGGCGGGCGGCAATGTGGGCAGTGGCGGCCTGCTGCTCTACCGGCTCACGAATCCGCTGGCCCCGCAACTCGTCGGCAGCATTCAGGAGTCGGGGTATGTGCACGACGCCCACATCGTCCGATATCACGGTCCGGATGCCGCGCTGCAGGGCCGGGACCTGGTCTTTCTCGCCACGCCCAGCCGCTGGGTCTGCTGGGACATCACCGCGCCCGACGACCCGGTTTGGGTGGCGCAGGGGATTCATCCCCTCAATGCTTACACGCACCAGCTTTGGCTTACACCCGACCACCGATACCTGCTGGTGGGGGACGAGCTGGATGAGTTGCAGCACGGGTTTTCGACGCGGACGCTGATGTGGGATGTGTCGGACCTTTCCGCTCCGCAGCTTCATGTGACCCACTTCGGCACGACGCCGGCCACGGATCACAACCAATACGTGGTGGGGGAGTTGAGTTTTCAGTCGAATTACCGGGCCGGGCTGCAGGTGCTGTCGCTGGCGAACATCGAGGCAGGTGAGGTGGAGCAGGTGATGGCTTTCGACGTGGTGCCGGAGAGCGATGCGCCGGGGTTTGCGGGGTCCTGGTCGAACTACCCGTTCTTCCCGTCGGGGCGGGTGGCGGTGGCATCGATGGAGGGCGGGGTGTTCCTGCTGCAGCCCCGGTGGCTCCAGGTGGAAGTGTCGGCCGCTGAGGTATGCCAAACCGACGTCCTCCCGCTCTCGCTCACCCTGCATCCCGGCCTCCAACCGCCGTTCTCGTTTTCATTCCCCGGGCTGCCGCCCGCTGCGGTCGTTTCCGGGTTGCCCGACGGGTTGAGCGCGCCGGGGACCTACACATGCGAGGTTTCGGGGCTTGCCGGAACGGTGGGACCGGTGGCCTTTGCCATCGAACTGCAGTCCGCAGCCGGGACGGTCGCCCGGGTGCCGGTGGCCTTTGAGGTGACTTCGGGCGGGGTTTGGCTGCCGGACGCCGATGGGGATGGGTTCGGTTCCGTGGACCAGCCGGTCATTTTGTGTACCCCCGTGCCCGGCTTTGTGCCCTGGTCTGAGCAGGTGGGCGTGGATTGCAACGATGCTGACGCTGCGACCTATCCCGGAGCGCCGGAGGCATGCGATGGCCGGGACAACGACTGCAACGGGTGGCTGGACGACCTGCCCGGGGCCCCGCTCATGCCGTGGTACCTCGACCAGGACGGCGACGGATACGGCGGGACGGGCAGCCCGGGCCCACAGGCTCCCCCGACCGGGGAGACAGGCGAATTCCCCCCGGCCTTCCTGGCTTCTTCGGCGCCCGCGGTGTTCTGGGCCTGCGCCCAGCCTCCGGGCTATGCCGCTTTGACGGGCGATTGCAACGATTACGTGCCGTGGGTCTATCCCGGTGCGCCGCCGACGGCCACCGGCTGGGACAACAATTGCGACGGCACGCTCACCGGCAACGAATGGCCTCCTTGCACCGCAAACTTCAACCAGGACATGGGGGTGTCGAGCGCGGATTTGCTCATCTTCCTCTCGGGATACGGATGCCAAGGCAACTGCGTCGGCGACATCGATGGCAATGGATTTGTGGCTTCCAGCGATCTGCTCATCCTGCTTTCCCAAATGGGACGTATGTGCGGTGTGCTGTAGTCAGGAGCCGGTCTCGGTCGCGGCCTCCTCTTGGGCCATGCGCCAGTATACGCCGCGCAAGGCCAGCAGTTCCTCGGGTGTGCCGCTTTCGATGCAGGTCCCTTGGTCCAGCACCAGCACGTGATCGGCCCATTGGATGGACGAGATGCGGTGGCTCACGACCAGGGTGGCGGGGGCTTGATTTCCAGCGGCACGGGCCTCTTCTTGGCGCCGCTTGAGCGCCCGCAGGATGTGGTCCTCCGTCTCGGTGTCCACGGCGGACAAGCAATCGTCCAAGATCAGCAAAGCCGGTCGGCGCGCCAGGGCCCGGGCGATGGAGATGCGTTGCTTCTGTCCGCCGCTCAAGTTGACGCCCCGTTCGCCGAGCAGGGTGTCGTACCCTTGGGGAAAACGCTCGATGTTGTGCGCCACATGGGCATCCCGCGTGGCCTGCGCAATCACCTCTTGGTCGATTTCGTGGAGGTCCAAGTCCAAACCAAAAGCCACATTCGCCCGAATGGTGTCGCTGAAAAGGAACACATCCTGCGCCACATACCCCGTCTCCGCCCGGAAGGCGGACAGGTCCCATTGCGGGAGGGGCGTGCCGCGCCAGGAGACGGTTCCGGATTGCGGGTCGTAGATGCGCATGGCCAGCTGGGCCACCGTGGACTTGCCCGAGCCCGTGGACCCGGTGATGGCCAGCGTGGCCCCGGGCCGCAGGGTGAAACTCACATCCTTGAGGGCCTCGATTCCGGTGTCGGGATAGCGGAAGCTCACCCGATCGAACGCGAGCAAGGGGGCCGCGTCGGAGGTGCGCGTGCCGCTGACCAATTCCGGCTTCGCCATCAAAAAGTCGTTGATGCGCACCATGGACGCCTCCGCCTTTTGCACCAGCGACGTCACCCATCCCACCGAAGCGAATGGCCAGGTGAGCAAGTTCACATAGAAAACGAACTGGAAGATGTGCCCCAGCTCCAGCTCGCCCGCCACCACGCGCAAGCCGCCGATGTACACCGTGAGGATGGTGCTGAGCCCCACCAGCAGGACGATGATGGGACCGAAGAGCGCCTCCGTCCGGACGAGGTCCAAGGCGCGCTGCTTGTAGCGGTCGGACGCCGTGCGAAAACGATCTTCGGCCGGAGCTTCCTGACCGAAAGCCTTGAGCACCCGGATGCCCGCCACGTGCTGCTGGACGAAGCTCGACAGTCCGCTCTGCTCCTGTTGCACCCGCTCGCTCTGCGTGTGAATGGTGCGTGAGACCCGGTAGATGGCGAAAGACATCAACGGGAGCGGGAGCAGGGCGAAGAGGGTGAGCTGCACGTCGATGTACAACATCACCCCCACCACCAGCAAGATGAGGATGACCAGATTGAACGTGTACATCAGCGCGGGCCCGAGGTACATGCGCACCTTGCTCACATCCTCAGAGATGCGGTTCATGAGGTCCCCGGTGTCGTGCGATTTGTAGAAGGCGGCGTCGAGACGCTGGTAGTGGTCGAAGATTTGGCCTTTCAAATCAAACTCCACCCGCCGCGACAGGATGATGATCGTCTGGCGGGTGAAGAAGAGAAAGAGGCCCTTGATCAGAAAAACCGCGATGTACAGCAGGGCCTGGAAGCCGGCGACCCAGCCCATCCAACGGTAGATGTCATCGCGGGTATGCACCTGATTGCCAGCGCTTTCCGGCCACCAGCGCGCCATCAGGTCCGGGGTTTTCGGCACTTCGCCCCCCGGGCTGAGCACCTCGGCTTCCGGCTGGCCTTCGCGCAGGGGGGAAAGCCAAATCCGCTCCGCATCGCCCAGCGCATTGACGCCCTCGCCGATGAGCGCCGGGGCATAGACCGCAAAAATGTTGGTCAGAAAGATGAACAGAATGCCGCCCAACAAATGCCACTTGTACTTCCAAATCAAGGGGTTGAGGGTCCAAAGGGCGTGCATACGAACGGGATTCAGAAGCGGAAATTCCAGGTCACCGAAGGTAGGATGGGAAAGAGGGAAACCTGATACGCCTGCAAATCGAGGGTGCCGCTGGCCCAATCGCCGGCGTTGGCGAAGTAGATGAAGTAGGGGTTGAGCCGGTTGTAGAGGTTGTAGATGCTGAAGTTCCACGATTGTTCCAAGCGCGCACGGCGGGGGGGAGGGGTGTAGGTGAAGCCCACGTCGGCCCGGTGGTAGGGGGGCATGCGGAAGCCGTTGCGGGTGCCGTAGATTTCGGCGATTCGGCCTTCCAGAAGGTAACGTTGCACGGGGAGGGTCAAGGTGTTGCCGGTGGCGTAGACCCAGGTGAAGGAGGCGCGCCAACGGTCCGACAGTTTCACTTCGCCCACCACGCTGATGTCGTGGCGCCGGTCGAACTTCGCAGGGAAGGCCACGCCCCGGTTGAGGTCGGGGAAGAGCCGGTCCGTCTTGCTCCAGGTGTAACTCAACCAGCCCGTCCACGGACCGGAGCCCCGCTTGAGAAAGGTCTCGACGCCATAGGAGGTGCCGGTGCCGGTGACGAGGTTTTGGTCGATGTTGTTGCCGATGTTGTCCTCGGGTCGGGCGTTTTCCCGGTACTCCACCAGGCCGGCCAGGGCCTTGTGGTACACCTCCACGGAGGCCTCCCAGCGGCCGTCGGGCCCCCATTCCCGGAAGTAGCCGGCCGTCCATTGCTCGCCCCGCTGGGGTCCGATGCGGTCGGAGGCCGGGATCCAGATGTCGGTGGGGAGGGAGGTGGCGGAGAGCGAGGTCAGGTGGATGTACTGCAAATTGCGGCTCCAGCCGACCTTCCAGCTGGCGCCTGGCCGGCCCAGGATGCGCAGGGCCACGCGGGGTTCCCAGCCGCCGTATTGCGCCACGACCTCGCCCCGCCCGTAGGTCAGGGTCTCCTCCGCCGCGCCCGGCCCGGCGGGGGGAAGGGTGCGCGAGAATGGCCCCACCTGAAAGTAGTCGGACCGGCGCAGCCCGGCGTCGAGGCGCACCGCCTCCCCCAGATCCCAGGTCGCCGCGGCGAAACCGCCCGTCTCGTGCCCGCGCGCCGACTGGGCCTCGCCCGTGTCGAAGGTCGTGGTGCCGGACTGGGCCGAAAACGCCACCGGCACGAGATAGCGGTACGTATACTGCGCCCCCCAGCGCAATCGGAGCCGGGGGTCCAACTGCAGCCCCCATTCCGCCCCGCCCCCCGCATCCCGCAACCCGCTCTTGAATCCGAATCGCCAGGCATCTTGCCCGCCCTCGAAGGCAAACTCCGTGGCCGAATGCGTCGCATAAACCGTCTGCAGCAACACATCCGACACGACCCGCTGCCAGGTGACCGAGGCCGTGGTGTTGCCCCAGGGGATGCGGGTGGAGAAGTCCACCTCGGCGCTGGAGAATTGGAAGACATCGCGGCCGTGGTAGCCCATGACCCGGATGCGGTCGCGGGGGGAGAGCTGGATTTGGCCTCCGAAGTTCAAATCATAAAAGTGGTAGCCGCTGCCCGAGAACGCTCCGGACCGCAGAAACGGCCGAACGAGCGCGTCCAGGTACGTCCGGCGCCCGGCCACCCACCACGATCCCACCTGCCGCCCGCCGCGCATCCACGGCGTCTCGACCATCAGCCGGGAGCTGATGAGCCCCAGTCCGCCGCGCGCGCCCAGCCGCTCCGCCGGCTCCTCCCGTGTGGTGAGGTCCACCACCGAGGAGATACGCCCGCCGTACTGCGCCGGCATGGTGCCCTTGACCACTTCGACCCCGCCCAGCACATCCGGATTGAAGACGCTGAAGAAGCCCAGCAGGTGGGCGGGATTGTACACCACCGCCCGGTCGAGGAGGAGGAGGTTTTGGTCGGGCCCGCCGCCGCGGACATAAAAGCCCGTATTGCCCTCGCCCGCCGCCTGAATGCCCGGCAGCAGCTGGATGGCCCGCAGCACATCCACCTCCCCGAAGAGTGCCGGCAGCGCCTCGATTTCGCGCATCTTCAGCGACTGCACGCCCAGCTGGGTTCCTTGGGTATGATCTCCGCGCGAGGCTTGAATCTCAGCCGCTTGCTCGATGGCGATGGCTTGGGGATACAACTTCCATTCCGTGATTTTTGCGGACATTTCAACGGGCCAAACCCGTTCCGCATACCCCAACATCCGGAACCGAACGGAATCGGTTCCCACCGGCAGATTGAGCGCGAAGCGGCCCCCGGCATCGGTCGTTGTCCCCCGGTGGGGGGCGCCATCCGGCCAGATGGCCACGCCGGGCAAGGGTCCCCCGGTTTCTCCGTCGACCACCCTTCCGGAGAGGGGGATTTGGGCGGAAATGCCCACACACCAGAGCGCAAGGAGCAGCGCCAACATCCCCCTGTGGATGGGGTCCGTTCGATCGGGGTGGTTTTTCGGCGAGAGGGGCATTTACTTTGTGCGGAATGCGTTTAACAACGAAAACGCCGCAGTTGTTGCGGCGGATGGGTTTTTTCCGAAGCCCCGCCGGCTCCGCGTTCGGGGTGGCGCTGGGTGCGGTTCTGTGGGGCATCGCGGGCGGATGCCAGCCGGGGGCGGAGCAGGATGACCGGGTGTTTCGCTACAACGAGAGCGCGGGCATCACGTCGCTGGACCCGGCGCATGCCCGTTCGCTGGAGCCGATGTGGTTGGTGGACCAAATCTTCGACGGCCTCGTGGAGCTCGATGACGCCCTGCGCATTCAACCGCTGCTCGCCACGCACTGGGAGGTCGCCGATTCCGGCCGCACCTATACGTTCTACCTCCGCGAGGGGGTGCGTTTCCATGCCCACCCGGAGGTGCCGGGTTGGGGGGAGGGGCGGGAGCTGGTGGCGTCCGATGTGGTATTCAGTCTCAATCGCTTGCGAGATCCGGCGGTGGCCTCGTCCGGGGGGTGGATTTTGGAGGCGCTCGACACGAATGCGGCGGGTCGGGGCATCGAGGCGCCGGACGGTTCACGGGTGGTGTTCCACCTCAAGGAGGCGTTTCCGCCTTTTCTGGGGTTGCTCACCACGCCGTACGCTTCGGTGGTCGCCCCGGAGGTGGTAGCGCATTTCGGGGAGGATTTTCGGCGGCAGCCGGTGGGGACGGGGCCTTTTCGGCTGGCCTGGTGGGTCGAGGATGTGGCCTGCGTGCTGCACCGTCATCCCGGCTACTGGGAGCGGGATGAGGCGGGGCGTCCCCTGCCCCGGCTCGAAGCGGTGCACGTGGATTTCGCCCAGGATGCGGGGGCGGAGTTCCTCGGGCTCCTCCAGGGCCGGTATGACTTCGTCAGCGGGCTGCACAGTGCCTACCTCGAGGAGGCGCTGGATGCCGAGGGGGGGTTGCGCGCAGGGCTGCAGGACCGCATCCGCATGGAGCAGACGCCGTTTCTCAAGACGGATTACATCGGCATCCAGCTCGACCCGCACTACCCCGTGAGCCAGGGGTCGCCCCTGCAGGATGTTCGGGTCAGGCAGGCCCTCTCCCTGGCCGTCGACCGGGTCGCCATCGCCCGACACCTGCGCCGGGGAGCGGTGGTGGCCACGGACCATTTTACGCCGCCGGGCCTGCCGGGCGCCGCCCCGCGCGGGGTTCCGGCCCGCGACGAGGCCCGCGCCCGCGCCCTCCTCGCCGAGGCGGGCTTCCCCGGCGGCGCCGGACTGCCCCCCTGGACCCTGCTCACCACCACCGAGTCCCTCGACCTCTGCGCGGCCCTCCAGCACCAATGGGAAGCCCTGGGGCTCGACATCCGGGTCGAAGTCGTCGCCCCCGCCACCCACCGGGAGCAGGTCGCCCGCGGCGAGGCGCTGCTGTTCCGCAAATCCTGGCTGGCCGACCACCCCGACGCCGAGAACTTCCTCTCCCTCTTCCTCACCACCAACTTCGCGCCCGGCGGCCCCAACTACACCCACTACAGCCGGCCCACCTTCGACGCCCTGTACCGAAGTGCCATGAAGGCCCCGTCGGACGCCCTCCGCTATGAGGCGTACGCCGCCATGGACAGCCTCATCGCAGCGGACCTTCCCGTGATTCCGCTGTTTCACGATCAAGTCACGCATTTCTTGAGCCACGCCGTGCAGGGTTGGTCCATCAATCCCGTCAACCGACTGGATCTGCGCCGGGTGTACAAGGATTCAGCGCCGTAAATTGCCCCCACCGATGCTCAAAATCGACGCCCATACCCATATCCTCCCCCGGGAAATGCCCCGCTGGACCGAGCGGTTTGGCTACGGAAACTTCATCCACCTCGAGCCGGGAAGGCCCGGTTTTGCCCGAATGATGCAGGGCGATCGTTTCTTCCGGGAAATCGGCGCCAACTGCTGGGATGAGGTCCTGCGCATCGACGAGTATGCCCAGTTTCAGACCCAGGTTCAGGTGGTCTGCACGATTCCGGTGATGTTTGCCTACAACGCCAAGCCGCAGGACACCCTGGAAATCGCCCGTTTCCTCAACGACCACCTCGCGGAACTGGCGGACCGTTACCCCCGCAACTACGTGGCGCTGGCCACCGTGCCGATGCAGGACACGGAGCTCGCCATCGGGGAGCTGATTCGGGCCAAGGCCCTGGGCCACAAAGGCGTCCAAATCGGCTCCAACATCAACGGCGCCAACCTGGGCGAACCCCGGTTCTTCCCCTTCTTCCAAGCCTGCGCCGACCTGGGGATGGCGGTGATGGTGCATCCCTGGGAGATGATGGGCCGCGAGCAGATGGAGAAGTACTGGCTGCCCTGGCTCGTCGGGATGCCGGCGGAGACCGCCCGCGCCGCCTGTTCCCTCATCTTCTCGGGCGTGCTCGAGCGGCTGCCCCATCTCCGGTTGTTGCTCAGCCATGCCGGAGGGTCTTTTTTGCCCACTTTAGGCCGAATCGAGCACGGCTTTCACTGCCGTCCCGACCTGGTGGCGGTGGACAACCCCGTCAACCCGCGGGAATACTTGGGCCGGTTTTGGATCGACAGTGTCACCCACGACCCCGATTTATTGCGGTATGTGCTGTCGATGCAGGGGAGCAAGCGGGTGTGCCTGGGGAGCGATTATCCCTTCCCGCTGGGGGATTTGGAGATCGGGGCCTTCATCACGCACATGGGGTTGCCGGAGGAGACGGTGCGGGACATTTTCGCGAACGCTGCGCTGGAGTGGCTGGACTTGGACCCGGTTGCATGGGGTGCAACCTCTGGGGCGGAGTCGGGGTCTTGAGGGGGATGGATGCCGATTTGGCCTTACTGATCGATGCCTGCAAAAAGGGGGAACGCAGGGCGCAACAGGCGCTCTACGCGCGCTTCGGTGCGCTGATGTTTTCCGTTTCTGTGCGCTACACGAACAGCCGGGTGGACGCGGAGGATGTGGTACAGGAGGCCTGGGTCAAGGTGTTTAGGCACTTGGATAGTTTTTCCCGTCACCACAGCTTTGAGGGTTGGTTGCGCCGGATTGTCATCAACACGGCCATCACCCACTACCGGAAGAATCTGCGGCATGTGCACCACGTAGATATCGACGAAGTGCATGCAACCCCCGCGGACCTGGAGGCGTTTAGGGAGTGTGACTTTACCCGGGAGGAGATGGACCAAGCCATTGCCCAATTGCCCCCAGGTTACGGTCAGGTGTTCAACATGTATGTCATCGATGGCATGAAGCACAAGGAGATTTCCGACGAGCTGGGCATCGACATCAATACATCGAAGAGCCAGTTGTCTCGGGCGCGCAAATATTTACAAGAGGTGTTGACCCGGATGTCCGAGGTCGCACAGCAGCGAAAAATGATTTCTTAAGGATGGAGAATCAAGCATTTGACCGTTGGGTCGTATCGATATACGACGGGGAGGCTGTGGCGCCGCCCGCGGGGCTGGAGGCGGCGGTGTTCGCCCGCCTCGACGCAGAGGGGGCGTCGGGTCGTCAGGGCCACCGTGCCCTGCGCCGGTGGGGGATGGCGGGGCTCGTGTGCTTCGCTATCGCTTGGGGCGGAGGGGGGTGGGCGGGATCGCAGGTGGGCGGGGCGGCGGTAGGTCAAGGGCGGTCCGTGGGGGCATCCGCGGAGGCTGAGGCCCCGGCGGCCGCGGAGGTCAGGAACGAGATCAGCGGGGTGGAGGCGGTGGCGCCCCATCCCACGGCCGGAGCGGTCGAGCGGGAGGGTTTAGGCGACCGAGGACAACGGGCGAATCCACGTCCCATCGAAAGGGGGGTGCCAGATGCGGAGACGGGACCGGTGGCCCCGTGCGAGCCGGTGGTCCCGCTGGAGGTGGTTCCGTTTGCCCGCGCGGAGGGGGGGAAGGGTTTGGTCTACCCCTCAAACGATAACCAAGTCATCGCCCTGCCGGCCACGATTACCATTCGTCAGTAAGGAATAACTTGCGGGTGTGTCATCGCTGCGATTCCTTCTGGTCTGTGGGGTGCTCTGCGGCTCCGGTGTGGGGGGCGGGGTGACCGCTTCCGGCGACACCCTCATCGTAGACGGGCGGGTGTGGGAGGTGAGGCCGTTGGTCCGGTGGGATACCGTGACCGCGGGCCGTCCCAGCGATGTCCGCGAGGCGCGAATGTGGAGCTGCGGGGTTCAGGGAGGCTGGGGAAGGAGTTGGACGGGTAGCCGCGATGGGGCGCAATCCCTGGAACGCTGGTTGCCGGGCATGCCGGCCTCGGGATATGGTGCTGCACAATGGGAATGGTCCCCCCCGGGCGGGATGACGCGCCGCGGCGGGCTGCGCATGGTCGCGGCCCACATCGAATGGCAGCAGTGGGGTCAGCCAGCCTCCCCGCGCGAGCTTTCGGATTCCGTGGTGGGCTTTGTGCGGGTGCCGGGAGCGGGGCTGCAACAGGTGACCCGGATTCGCTATCCCATCGGGGTCGAAACGGACACGCTCGCGGTGAATTGGATGCGACAAGGGGAGGTGCGCTGGCGGTTGGAAGCGGGAGGGTTGAGGCCGCTGGCCCAGGGTCTGACTTGGAGCTTGGCCGGGGGAGTGAGCGGGGTGTTTCAGCCACAACCGCGTTGGTGGCTGAAGGAGCCCGAGGGGGAGGGAGCACCGTGGCAGGTGGAGGGTGGGCCCGGGGGGCTGGCGTTATCGGGCGGATTGGGGTTACAATGGCGAAGGGTGGATCTGCGGCGCGGCCAGCGGGGGGTCAGGGAAGGATGGGGGGCATCGGCGACTTTTCACGCGGCTACAGATGGAACGTGGTGGTTGGGGGTGGGGGCCTTGTATCGCTGGCCCTTGAAGCAGAATCGCTGAGGTTTTTGACAGATTTTGGCAGGAATCGCAGGCAACAGATGGCTGGCTACATGCGTTTTACAGCAGGTTAAGTAACCTGTGGGTTCAAGTGGTTTGGTGGCTGGGGGGGGTCCGGATTCGGATCCCCCCTTGTTCATTGGTAGAAACTTCGTACCTTCCGCGCGATGAAGCATCGAATGACCCGTTTGTTGGTAGGAGGAGGATTCTTGGGGCTCTGGGCCTGTCCGGAAATGCTGGCACAGCCTCAGGTGGCCAATGGCGGTTTCGAGGTATACTCCAGCCTGCCTTCTTCCCCGGGCCAATGGTTCTATACCCCGGAGTGGGGGCCAGCGGGGAGCATGAGCGGGGACCCGGACTATTTTCACGTGGCCGGTGGGGCGGGTGGGGATTTGCCGGAAACCCCTCTGGCGGTGGTATCGGCTTTTGAGGGGCAGGCCGTCATGGGTTGGATGGTGGCGGGAACGGAGGGGACCAACAGGAGGGAATACCTGACCGGGCGTTTCAGCGAGCCCCTCTCGACTGGGGTGCGCTACCGACTTACTTGGGCCATGACCAATGGTACGCCCACCTCGTTCTCGCCGGCCGGTCTCGCCGTAAGTGGTCTGGGTGTGGCATTGACGGTGGGATCTCCGACCCAGGTTGGGGACAGCCCTTTGTTGCTGACACCGGAATTCGCGTTTGAAGACGTGACGTATTCCAGACCGTGGGAGCAGCATGCCTTTGTGTTCACCGTGTCTGAACCGGTGACGCATTTCACGTTGGGGCTGTTCGGTCCGGATGCAGACCATTCATTCGAGATTCGGGATGGCAACGCCCCTGCGATGGCGTACTACTTTGTGGACGGATTCCGCTTGGAGGTGGTGCCGTCCGAATTGGCGGAGGCGCAAGACGGAAAAGGGGAAAAGCCGGAGGCCGAAGGCGAAGTGGATTT
>JBEEPJ010000024.1:0-16254 GCA_041191165.1 Bacteroidota bacterium
CCGTACCCCTGCTCCTCCATCAGCCGCGTGGGGGCGTTGCGCAGCGCCATGGGCACCGGCAGTTCGCCTGTGCGCTGGACCTCCGCGAGCGCCGCATCGATGGCCCTGTACGCGCCGTTTCCTTTCGCGCTGGAGGCCAAATAAATCACACACTCCGACAACACTATCCGCCCCTCTGGCATCCCGATCCGCTCCACGGCCTGAAAGGTCGCCGTGGCCAGCACCAGGGCCGTCGGGTTCGCGAGGCCCACGTCTTCCGAGGCCGAGATGACCAAGCGGCGGGCGATGACCTTGGCGTCTTCCCCGCCGGCGATGAGCCGGGCGAGGTAGTACACCGCCGCGTGGGGATCGCTCGCCCGGATGCTCTTGATCAGGGCGGACAGGAGGTCGTAGTGGGCGTCGCCGGCGCGGTCGTGGCGGATGGAAAAGGTTTGGACTGCAGCCATGACACCGGCATCGGTCACATGCAAGGTCGCCTCCGGCGGGGCCCCATCGCGCTGCGCCTCCAGCACGAGCTCCAGCACGTTGAGCAGCCGCCGGGCGTCGCCGCCCGCCGCCCGCAGCAAGGCCGTCCAGGCGTCCACCTCCACCCGATGCTGCGACCAGATCACGTCCCGCTCACACACCCGCTGCACGAGCAGGCGCATGTCGTCCTCGGTGAGGGGTTGGAGGGTGTAGGTTTGGCATCGGCTCAGGAGCGCGGGAATCACCTCGAAGGACGGATTCTCGGTGGTCGCCCCGATGAGGGTCACCCAACCCTGCTCCACCGCGGCCAACAGGCTGTCCTGCTGGGCCTTGGAAAAGCGGTGGATCTCGTCGATGAACAGGATCGCCCGGCCGGCGAACAGACCCTTGGGGCGGGCGGCGGCGATGGCGTCGCGCACGTCTTTCACGCCGCTGTGGATGGCGCTGAGCTGGAAGAAGGGCTTGCCGGTGGCCTCGGCGAGGATGCGGGCGAGGCTGGTCTTGCCCACGCCGGGCGGGCCCCACAGGACCATGGAGGGGAGCTGGCCGCCGGCGCGGAGGGCCCGCCGGAGCAGCGCGTCCGGACCCACGAGGTGCGCCTGGCCGATGTAGTCGTCGAGCGAGCGGGGGCGCATGCGCTCGGCCAGGGGTCCGAGGTCAGCGTGCGGTTCCATGGTCGTTTGTGGCTCGAGCGCCCGGCCGCGGCGTGACGGAGTCGTGCAGAGGCAGGTCGGCGGGGCGGCGGTGCTTCCATCGCTTGTGCGTCCACAACCACTCCGCGGGGCGCTCCTGAATTTCACGCTCCAGGCGGCGAATGCAAATGTCCAGCACGGCGCCCTCGGCCAGCTGAGACGGGCGGTCCACAAGTACTTCGTAGCGCGTCACATAATGACCGCGTTGGGTGCGGCGAATCGCGCCATACACGACAGGCAGGTCATAGGTGCAGGCCAATTTCTCCAACCCAAAGTACCACGCCGTCTCCTGGTGCAAGAAGGTCGTCCACCACGACTTCCGCGGATCCGCCGGGCTTTGGTCAAATCCGAAAACCACAGCCTGCAGCGGTCGCGCCGACGGGGTCAGGTGCTGGGCCGCCCAAGCCTGCGCTTCCACGGTGGGAATCATCTTCAGGCCCAGCCGCTCGCGCGTATCTCGCATGGCGCGGTCCATCACAGGGTCGCTCAGCCGCTTGTAGATGGCGGTGACTTGGTGCGACAGGGGGCGGTCGGCGGCGAGGGCGTAGAGTTCCCAGTTGTTCATGTGGCCGCCGGCGATGATGACGTGGCGGCCGGCGGCGTGGTAGGCCTCGAGGAGCTCGGTTCCCTCGAAGCGCATGCGCCGCTGGACCTCGGCCTCGCCGAGGGTGAAGTTGCGCACAGACTCGATGACGATGTCCGCAAAATTTCGGTAGAACTGGCGGGCGATGCGCTGGATCTCGGCGGGCGAACGGTCCGGGAAGGAACGGGCGAGCTGGGCGACGACCACGGCGCGCCGGTAGCCCAGGACGCGGCCGAGGAGGAAGGCCAGCGCGCTCGACAGGGCGTACACCACAGGGGCGGGGAGCCGCGAGAGGGGCAGCAAGACCCAGCGGAGCAGCAACCGGCTCATGGCGCGTCCGGGGCTGCGTCCCAGTCGCGGACGGTTTCACTTCGCTCCGGGGGCCGATGGGGCCCCTCCACCGTTACCTTCAATCCGTCGTAGGCACAGGCGACCCCCGCAGGCAACTCCGCGCTCAACTCCGCGTGCCGCCCCATCTGGTGGCTCAAATGAATCAGATAAGCCTGCCGGGGCTGCACGCGCTCCACCACCTCCAACGCCTCGTCGAGGGTGAAATGCGACGGATGCGGCGCCCGACGCAGCGCATTGATGACCAGCGTATCCACCCCGTCAAGCCGATCCCAAGCCTCCTCCTCCAGGTAATTCGCATCCGTCACATACCCCAATCCCCCCACCCGAAACCCCAGCACCGGCAGAGAAAGGTGGCGCAACGGCAGCGGCCACCAAGTCGTCCCCCCGAGCTGGAACGGACGCAAATCGATGCGGTGAAGCGACACCCGCGGCACCCCGGGATATGAATCTCCGTCGAAGGCATAATGGAACTCCCGCCGCAGCGCGGCCTCCACCCGTTCCGTCGCAAACAACCGAACATCCCGACCCTGGATGTAATTGAACGCCCGCACATCGTCCATGCCGGCCACGTGGTCCTTGTGCTCGTGCGTGTACACGATGCCATCGAGGCGCTGCACCCTTTCGCGGAGCATCTGCTGCCGAAAGTCCGGACCTGAGTCAATGACATAGCATTCCTCCCCCAGCTCCAGCATCACCGACGTCCGCAACCGCGCATCCCGCCCGTCTGTGGAAGTACAAACCCCGCACCGGCATCCAATCACCGGCACCCCTTGTGAGGTGCCTGTCCCCAAAAAAGTCAAACCGATGCGCATGGTGCGAAGGTAAGAAGGGGGGAAGCCGGTTGGGAAACCTTAAATTTGGCCTAACCAACACCCAACGCCGTGGATCCTAACCGCGTCATCCTCTCCGCGAAGCAAAAGGCGCTGCGCATCAACCTCAACCAGGATATTTACGGCACCTTCGCTGAGATCGGCGCCGGCCAGGAGGTCGTCCGGCATTTCTTCCGCGCAGGGGGGGCTTCCGGAACCATCGCCAAGGCCATCTCCGCCTACGACAAGGACTTCTCGGACGCCATTTACGGCAAAGAGGAGAAAGGAAGGTATGTGTGTGAAGCGCGTTTGGTCAAGATGCTCGACTACGAGTACCAGCTCATGCTCGAGCGCTTGGATCGCAAGAACCATCCCAACAAGATGTTCTTCGCCTTCGCCGATACGGTGGCGACCATCAACTACCACAAGACCATTCAGGGCCATGGTTGGATGGGCGTGAAGTTCCAAACCGCGCCCAACCGCCCCCCGAGCGAGGTCATTCTCCACGCCCGGCTTCACGAGCAAGACGCCCTGTTGCAACAACAGACCACGGGGGTGCTCGGGGTCAACTTGCTCTACGGCTGCATGTTCTTCCACAAGCGGCCCAAGGACCTGCTGCAGTCGCTCTACGACGAACTCGACCGGAGCCAGGTGGAAATCGACATGATCCAGATGAACGGGCCGGATTTCGAGGGCGTGGACAACCGTTTGCTCTCGCTGCAGCTCGTGAAAAATGGGATGACGGACGCCGTGATTTTCTCCCCGGATGGACGCAATCTGCAGGCTTCCGATGTCCTCTACAAGAAGAACATCCTCGCCATTCGCGGCTCTTTCCGGCCGGTGACCAAGGTGAACATCGACATGATTGCCAAGGGGTTGCGTCGGTTCAAGCAAGAATCCAAGGTCGACCCGGACAACTTGCAAGTCCTCTTTGAAATCACGCTCAACAACCTCAGCGCCGAGGGCGATATCGACGAGCAGGATTTCCTCGACCGCGCAGACATTTTGTGTTCGATAGGCCAAACCGTCCTCATCTCCAACTACCAGAAGTACTACAAACTGGTCGAATTCTTCTCCCGGCACTCCACCAAGCGGATGGGCATCATCCTCGGGGCGAATGTCCTGGCCGAGATTTTCCAGGAGAAATACTACCGCGACCTCAACGGCGGCATCCTCGAATCCTTCGGCATCCTGTTCTCCCGCGACCTCAAAATCTACCTCTACCCCTGGCAAGATCCCGCCTCGGGCAAGCTTTGGACATCGACGAACACCCCGGTCCACCCGCGCCTGCAGCCCCTGCTCGAGTACCTCCGATTCAACAAGCGCATCGTGGACATCGAGGACTATGACCCCAGCGTCCTCAACATCTTCAGCACGGAGGCCCTGCGGCTCATCAAGGCTGGCCAAGAAGGCTGGGAAACCATGGTCCCCGACTTTGTAGACCAAATCATCAAAGACAAGTGTCTCTTCGGGTTCTGTGGGTTGCCTGACAATGCCCCCCGCGAGGCCGCCGTCGCCAACCCGGCCGACGCCGCAGCCCGGGCCATCGGGCAGGCAGAGGCGTAAGTCGCCCCCCTCCTCCCCCTGCCAGCCTCGGCCCACAAAAAAGGGGCGGTTCCTTTCGGACCGCCCCTTTTTTTCATGGATTCAATCTGACTCGCCTCGTGCCTCAGGCCATGGCGGCCTCTGCACTCTCGATGGCACTCCCAACCGGAGTCACCTTGTTGTGGAGGAAAGCCCGGGTTCCCGTTCCCGCAGGAATCAGGTGGCCCACAATGACATTCTCCTTCAAGCCGCTCAGGCTGTCCTGCTTGCCGGCGACCGCAGCCTCGTTGAGGACCTTGGTCGTCTCCTGGAAGGACGCCGCGGAGATGAAGGACTTCGTCTGCAACGACGCCCGGGTGATGCCCTGCAACAGCGGACGGGCCGTAGCGGGAACCGCATCCTCTGCGACCACCAACTTGAGATCGCGGCGACGCAGGGAGCTGTTGATGTCCCGCAACTGGCGGGCCGTGATCATCTTGCCGGGGCGCAGATCTTCTGCGTCTCCCACATCTTTGATCACCACCATGCCGAAGAGACGGTCGTTCTCCTCCAGGAAGTCCGATTTCTCCACCACCGAATTTTCGAGGAACCGGGAGTGACCTCCCTCTTCCACGATGACCTTCTTCATCATCTGCCGAACGATGACCTCGAAGTGCTTGTCGTTGATTTTTACCCCCTGCAGGCGGTACACGTCCTGAATCTCGTTCACGATGTACTCCTGAACGGCCGTCGGGCCCATGATGTCCAGAATATCGGTCGGCGTGATGGCCCCATCCGACAGCGGCATGCCCGCGCGGATAAAGTCGTTGTCCTGGACCAGGATGTGCTTCGACAGCGGAACGAGGTACTTGTATTCCTCTCCCACCCGCGAAGTCACCGTGATTTCACGATTGCCCCGCTTGATTTTGCCATAGGTGACAATGCCATCTACCTCAGCAACGACCGCCGGATTGGACGGGTTGCGGGCCTCAAACAGCTCCGTCACCCGCGGCAGACCTCCCGTGATGTCACCGGACTTACCGGCTACGCGGGGGATTTTGCAGAGGATTTGGCCTACATCCACCTTCACTCCATCCTTGACGGACAAGTGGGCGCCTACCGGGACCGAGTAGGTCTTCAGGACCTCGCCCTTGGTGGAGACGATCAAGATGGCCGGGTTCTTGCGCTTGTCCTTGGTCTCGGTGATCACGATCTCGCGGAAGCCGGTCTGTTCGTCCAACTCCTCGCGGTACGTGATACCCTCCTCGATCATATCGAAGCGAACGTGACCCGCCTCTTCGTTGATAATCACGTTGTTATAAGGATCCCACGAGCAAATCGAGTCGCCCTTGGCAATCTTGTCCCCGGGGAACTTGTGCAAGGTCGAGCCGTAGGGCAGCACCGTCGTGGACAGCGCGATGCCCGTCTCGGGATCGAGAACCTTGAATTCCGCCGAACGAGATACGACCACATGCTCCTTTTCACCCTCGGCATTCACCCGGATGACCTCCCGCAAGTCGTCGATTTCTGCGACCCCGTCAAACTTTACAGTCATCTGGCTCTCGTCCGAAATCTTCGAAGCCGTACCCCCGACGTGGAACGTACGCAGGGTCAACTGCGTTCCCGGTTCCCCGATGGACTGCGCGGCGATTACACCGACCGCCTCGCCCACCTGAACCATCCGAGCCGTAGCCAGGTTGCGGCCGTAGCACTTCACGCACACGCCCGATGGCGACTCGCAGGTCAATACGGAGCGAACCTCCACTTCATCGACCCCCGCCTTCTCAATCTCGATGGCCTTCAGCGGCGTGATTTCCTCACCCGCAGCCACCAATACCTGCTCCGTCACCGGATGTACGATATCGTTGACCGTAACACGGCCCTCGATGCGATCCCCGATGCCTTCGATGATTTCGTCATTCTTCCGCAAAGGCGTGGCAATGACCCCGCGCAGCGAGAGGCAATCCTCTTCCGTGACGATGACGTCTTGCGCCACGTCCACCAAACGACGGGTCAGGTAACCCGCGTCCGCCGTCTTCAATGCCGTATCCGCCAGACCCTTCCGCGCACCGTGGGTCGAGATGAAGTACTCCAAGATGGACAGGCCCTCCTTGAAGTTTGATAAAATCGGGTTCTCGATGATGTCCTGACCACCCGTAGCCGAAGACTTCTGCGGCTTCGCCATCAGCCCCCGCATACCGGAAAGCTGGCGAATTTGCTCCTTCGAACCCCGAGCACCGGAGTGCATCATCATGTAAATCGAGTTGAAGCCCTGCTTGTCCGTCTCGATGCGGTCCATCAAGATGTTCGTCAAGCGCGAGTTCGTGTGCGTCCAGATATCAATGATCTGGTTGTACCGCTCGTTGTTCGTGATGAGACCCATGTTGTAGTTCTCCATCACCTCCGCCACTTGTGCGGTGGCTTGCGCGACGAGCTTGTCCTTCTCGGGCGGGATGATGACGTCGTTCAGGTTGAAGGACAAACCTCCTTTGAACGCCATGTAGAATCCCAAATTCTTGATGTCATCCAAAAACTGCGCCGCACGCGGAACGTTGGTGCAGTTGAGCACGTGAGAGATGATGCCGCGCAACGACTTCTTTGTGAGCAGTTCGTTGATATATCCGGCTTCTTTGGGCACGTACTCGTTGAACAACACGCGGCCCGTGGTCGTGTCGATGAGCGACGTAACGCCGTGCGCATCCGTCCAGCGGACCTTGATCTCAGCGTGCAGGTCGAGCTTGCCCTCTTGGTAAGCGATTTTCACTTCCTCAGCTGAGTAGCAGACCATGCCCTCCCCTTTCACCTTGTGCTCCGGGGTGGACTTGCGGACCTTGGTGATGTAGTACAAACCGAGGACCATGTCCTGAGAAGGTACCGCAATCGGCGCTCCATTGGCAGGATTCAGAATGTTGTGCGAGGCCAACATCAGCAACTGTGCCTCGAGGATGGCCGCGCTGCCCAGGGGCAAGTGGACTGCCATCTGGTCGCCGTCAAAGTCAGCGTTGAATGCCGTACAAGCGAGCGGGTGCAGTTGGATGGCCTTGCCTTCGATCAGCTTGGGCTGGAAGGCTTGAATGCCCAAACGGTGCAGCGTCGGAGCGCGGTTCAAGAGCACGGGGTGCCCCTTCATCACGTTCTCCAGGATATCCCAAACGACCGGCTCCTTCGCATCCACGATTTTCTTCGCGGACTTCACCGTCTTCACAATGCCCCGCTCAATCATCTTGCGGATAATGAAGGGCTTGTAAAGCTCAGCGGCCATGTTCTTGGGCAGCCCGCACTCGTGCAATTTCAAGTCCGGGCCCACGACGATAACCGAACGAGCGGAGTAGTCCACCCGCTTTCCGAGCAGGTTTTGGCGGAAACGTCCTTGCTTGCCCTTGAGGCTGTCCGACAACGACTTGAGGGGACGATTGCTCTCTGTCTTGACGGCACTGGCCTTCCGGCTGTTGTCGAACAAGCTGTCCACCGCCTCCTGCAACATCCGCTTCTCGTTGCGCAAAATCACCTCAGGCGCCTTGATTTCCACCAATCGCTTCAAACGGTTGTTGCGGATGATGACCCGGCGGTACAAATCGTTCAAATCGGACGTCGCAAAACGCCCCCCATCGAGGGGAACCAACGGACGCAATTCAGGTGGAATCACGGGAACCACCTTCACGATCATCCACTCGGGCTTGTTCTGGTTGCCCATGCGCGCATTCGACTCCCGGAAAGCCTCCACCACCTGCAGGCGCTTGAGCGACTCCGTCCGGCGCTGCTGAGAGGTCTCCTGAGAAGCCCGATCCCGGAGGTCAGCGCTCAAATCCTCGAGGTTCAACATCGACAACAAGTCGTAAAGCGCCTCAGCGCCCATCTTGGCGATGAACTTATTGGGGTCCTTGTCCTCGAGGTACTGGTTCTCCTTGGGCAAGGTATCCAGTACATCGAGGTACTCTTCCTCTGTCAGGAAGTCTCCCGGGTTCAGCGCACCGCCCCCAGCAGCCGATGCGATGCCGGGCTGGATGACGACGTACCGTTCGTAGTAGATGATTTGGTCTAACTTCTTAGACGGCATACCCAAGAGGTAACCAATCTTGTTGGGCAAGCTCTTGAAGTACCAAATGTGCGCCACCGGCACCACCAACTGGATGTGCCCCATGCGCTCCCGGCGCACTTTCTTCTCCGTCACTTCGACGCCGCAGCGATCGCAGATGATGCCCTTGTAGCGGATGCGCTTGTACTTCCCGCAGTGGCACTCAAAATCCTTCACAGGACCGAAGATGCGCTCGCAGAAAAGTCCATCGCGCTCCGGCTTGTAGGTCCGGTAGTTGATCGTTTCCGGCTTCAGGACTTCTCCGAAAGAATCGTGCAGAATCTGTTCTGGAGAGGCCAAAGAAATCGTGATCGAATTGAAGTCGCTGGTCAGCTGCTTCGTGTTCTTTTGTTGAGACATGAATTCTGATGCTGTCGTGATCACTCAAATGAAACTTGCAATCCCAATCCACGGAGTTCGTGGAGCAAAACGTTGAAGGACTCGGGGATGCCCGGTACCGGCATCACATCTCCCTTCACGATGGCCTCGTAGGCACGTGCACGGCCCATGACGTCGTCCGACTTCACCGTAAGGATCTCCTGCAGGATGTTCGCTGCGCCGAAGGCCTCCAGCGCCCAAACCTCCATCTCCCCAAAACGCTGACCTCCAAACTGCGCTTTACCACCGAGCGGTTGCTGCGTGATGAGCGAGTACGGTCCAATCGAACGCGCGTGCATCTTGTCATCGACCATGTGGCTCAACTTGATCATGTAGATCACGCCGACCGTAGCAGGCTGGTCGAAGCGCTCGCCCGTACCCCCGTCG
This sequence comes from Bacteroidota bacterium, assembly GCA_041191165.1. Classification (GTDB taxonomy): domain Bacteria; phylum Bacteroidota; class Bacteroidia; order Flavobacteriales_D; family Sanyastnellaceae; genus CAMCYM01. The sequence continues at coordinate 9,265 of JBEEPJ010000024.1, forward strand.
TGGAGGTAGGTCACCCCGTAGTCCGGAATCTGCGCCTCGCGGGTTAATTCCGTGATCTGCTCGAGGGTTGCGCCATCGAAAATGGGGGTCGCATAAGTCGTTCCCAACTTCTGTCCCGCCCAGCCCAAGATGGTCTCATAAATCTGACCCAAGTTCATCCGTGAAGGTACACCAAGCGGGTTGAGCACAATGTCAACCGGCGTGCCATCCGACAAGAATGGCATGTCTTCCTGACGGACGATTTTCGCCACGATGCCTTTGTTCCCGTGACGACCGGCCATCTTATCCCCCACCTTGAGCTTGCGCTTCTTGGCGACGTATACCTTCGCCAGCTTCACGATGCCCGTGGGCAGTTCATCACCGACCGTTACCTGGAACTTCTTGCGCTTGTAAGCACCAAGCAAGTCGTTGTACTTCAGGTGATAATTGTGAATCAGGCGGCGTACGAGGGCATTGGTCTCGTCGTCTCGGAGCCAGCCATCGCTGTTGATGGTGAGGTAGTCCAAACCGCTCAACATCTTCTGCGTGAACTTCAACCCCTTCTTCACCTGCTCTTCCTTGTAGTAGTTGCTGACCCCTTGGGAGACTTTTCCGCCTACCAGTTTCATCAGCTTATCCACCAAAATCCGCTTGAGCTCAGCAGCCTCCTGATCGAAGTCCTTGTCGATTTTCTCGATGATGGCCTTGTCAGCAGCCTTCGACTTTCGGTCTTTCACGGCACGGCTGAAGAGCTTCTTGTCGATGACCACACCCACACCGGATGGAGGCATCTTCAAGGAAGCATCCTTCACGTCTCCCGCCTTGTCCCCGAAGATGGCCCGCAAGAGCTTCTCCTCTGGACTCGGATCCGATTCGCCTTTGGGCGTGATTTTTCCGATGAGGATATCCCCATCTTTCACCTCCGCTCCGATGCGGATCAAACCGTTCTCATCCAAATCCCGGGTCGCTTCCTCACTGACATTGGGAATGTCCGCAGTCAACTCTTCCACCCCGCGCTTGGTATCCCGCACCTCCAACACGTACTCGTCCACGTGCAGGGAGGTAAAGACATCCTCGCGCACCACGCGCTCAGAGATGACGATAGCGTCCTCGAAGTTGTAACCCTTCCAAGGCATGAACGCCACCTTCATGTTCTGACCGAGGGCCAGCTCACCATTCTCGGTGCTGTATCCATCCACGAGGATTTGACCTGCCTTGACCACATCCCCCTTGCGAACGAGCGGACGCAGGTTCATGCAAGTCCCCTGGTTGGTCCGCTTGAACTTGGACACCTCATACACCTTGATGTCATCATCGAAGGAGACCAACCGATCCATTTCATCCATGTTATACTGGATGTGAATCTCATTCGCATCGACGAAGACCACCGTACCATCCGCCTCTGCCCGCAACAAAACCCGCGAGTCTTCGGCTACCGCGCGCTCAATGCCCGTACCGACGATGGGAGCCTTGGGCCGCACCAAGGGCACGGCCTGTCGCATCATGTTCGATCCCATCAGGGCCCGGTTGGCGTCGTCGTGCTCCAAGAAAGGAATCAAGGAAGCCGCGATGGACGCAATCTGGTTGGGCGCAATATCCATGTAATGCAACTGCTCCGGACCCACCTGTGGGAAGTCCCCTTCAAATCGGGCTTTTACCACCGAATCTTGGAACTCTCCCTTCTCATTCACCGCCGCGTTTGCCTGGGCAATCAAAGCTGCATCTTCATCCTCTGCACTGAGGTAAACCACATCGTCCGTCTTCGTCGAAACCTTGCCATCCACGACCTTGCGGTAGGGGGTTTCGATGAAGCCCAATCGATTCACTTTGGCATAGACGCACAAGGAGCTGATCAAACCGATGTTGGGACCTTCGGGCGTTTCAATGGTGCAAAGACGGCCATAGTGGGTGTAGTGAACGTCCCGGACCTCGAAGCCCGCCCGCTCTCTCGACAAACCTCCCGGTCCGAGTGCCGAAATCCGGCGCTTATGCGTCACCTCACTCAATGGATTCGTCTGATCCATAAACTGAGACAACTGGTTGGTTCCGAAGAAGCTGTTGATAACGGAGCTCAATGTTTTTGCATTGATCAAATCCGTCGGTGTGAACACTTCATTATCCCGAACGTTCATCCGCTCCCGAATGGTTCGAGCCATCCGAGCCAATCCCACCCCAAACTGATTGTAAAGCTGCTCTCCTACTGTGCGGATGCGACGATTGGACAGGTGATCGATGTCATCCACGTCGGCATTGGAGTTCACCAAATCCAGCAAGTACTTGATGATGAGGAGAATGTCCTCACGCGTGAGCGTGCGGCTCTCCACGCTGTCCGGAATGTTCAGTTTCCGATTAATCCGGAAACGACCTACTTCACCCAAGTCATAACGCTGCTCCGAAAAGAACAACTTGTCGATGACGCTGCGCGCCGTATCCAAATCGGGGGGCTCAGCATTCCGCAACTGGCGGTAGATGTATTCTACAGCCTCCTTCTCCGAGTTGGAACCATCCTTCTGCAACGTGTTGTAGATGATGGCATAGTCCGACTGGTTGATATCCTCTTTGTGCAAGATGATCGACTTGGTGCCACTGTCCACAATCATGTCGACATGGTCCTTATCCAGAATCGTCTCCCGGTCGATGATGACCTCATTGCGCTCGATGGACACCACCTCACCCGTATCCTCATCCACAAAGTCCTCCACCCATGTCTTCAAGACCCGTGCTGCCAAACGGCGACCCACCACCCGCTTCAAGCCCGCCTTGCTCACCTTCACTTCATCTGCGAGGTCGAAGATGTCAAGGATGTCCCGGTCCGTCTCATAGCCAATCGCACGCAACAACGTAGTAACCGGCAACTTCTTCTTCCGATCGATGTAGGCATACATCACACTGTTGATGTCCGTCGCAAACTCGATCCATGAACCCTTGAACGGAATGATCCGCGCACTGTACAATTTGGTGCCATTCGCGTGCCGGCTCTGCCCGAAGAAAACACCTGGAGAGCGATGCAACTGATTGACAATCACACGCTCCGCACCGTTAATTACGAACGAACCCTGCGGGGTCATGTAAGGCATAGTGCCCAGGTACACATCCTGAACGATGGTTTCAAAATCCTCGTGCTCAGGATCCGTGCAGTACAACTTGAGCTTCGCCTTCAGCGGAACACTGTAGGTCAAACCCCGCTCGATGCACTCTTGGATAGAGTAGCGAGGCGGATCGATAAAGTAGTCCAAGAATTCCAGCACGAACTGATTCCGGGTATCTGTAATCGGAAAGTTCTCGCTGAAAACCTTGAACAACCCTTCGCTCTCGCGATTCTCGGGGTTGGTCTCTAGCTGGAAAAACTCCTGGAAGGAGCGCAACTGGATATCTAAAAAATCCGGCCGGTCAACAGGCAACGCTACAGAAGAAAAGTTCTTCCGTTCGGGGTGTTGGTTTTTCACCAAGGTCATGGTGCAGTGCGATCAGGGATGAAACTGGCGACGGTGATGCAGGTTCAGTCAAGGCAAAGAAGGTCCAGGCGGGGACCTGCTCCCCACCTGGACCTGTTATCGGTCAGAGAAATCGATTACTTAAGCTCGACTTCAGCACCGGCTTCCTCGAGTTGCTTCTTCAGGGCTTCGGCTTCGTCTTTCGATGCACCCTCCTTGATGGGAGCGGGAGCGCCATCGACGATGTCCTTGGCTTCCTTCAGCCCGAGACCGGTCAATTCCTTCACAGCCTTTACAACAGCGAGTTTCTGAGCACCAGCGCTCTTCAAGATGACATCGAATGAAGTCTTCTCCTCGACTACCGCGTCAGCGCCACCTCCAGCGGGAGCAGCAATTGCGACAGCAGCAGCAGCAGGCTCGATGCCATACTCGTCTTTCAAAATTTGGGCAAGCTCATTGACCTCCTTTACAGTGAGGTTTACGAGCGATTCAGCCATTGCTTTCAAATCAGCCATAGTTGATGAATGATGGGGTTATTTCTTTTGAGTGAATTAGGAAGCGCGTTCTTCCAGCGCTTTGACCAAACCTGCGATGGTTTGTCCTCCGGATTGCAGTGCACCCAAGACGTTCTTCGCGGGCGATTGCAACAATGCAATCACGTCTCCCACAAGTTCCTCCTTGGACTTGACCGCCACGAGGGCATCCAACTGGTTCTCTCCCACATAACAGGCGTGCTCGATGTAAGCTGCCTTCAGGACCGGCTTCTGGTTCTTCTTCTGGAAGTCCTTGATGAGTTTTGCAGGCGCATTGCCCACCGTTCCCACGAGCAGCATGGTCTGTCCTTTCAACGAGCCGTACAACTCGCTGTAGTCCTTTCCATCTACCTGCTCCATCGCTTTCCGAAGCAAGGTGTTTTTCACCACCCGAACGGTGATGTCCTTATTGAAGCACTCCCGGCGGAAATGGGTCGTCTGAGCGGAGTTGAGCCCGGAGGCATCCGTCAGGTAAACCACATTGCGCTCTTGCAATACCTGGGTGATTTCAGAAATCACCTGATTCTTCTCTTCGCGAGTCATTTTTCTTCAGGTTATTGGATCAAGCGATCGCCGTTTTTTGGTCAATCCGAATACCAGGACCCATGGTCGAGCTGATGTACACACTCAACACATACGTTCCCTTTGCAGCAGAAGGCTTCAATCGCATCAAGCTCGACAGCAATTCCGAAGTGTTTTCCGCCAGTTGGTTCGCCGCAAAGGACGTTTTTCCCACTGATGCGTGAACAATTCCATACTTGTCAACCTTGAAGTCGATTTTACCCGCCTTCACATCCTCAACAGCCTTACCTACCTCCATCGTCACAGTACCCGACTTGGGGTTGGGCATCAAGCCACGTGGACCGAGAATCCGGCCCAACGCACCTACTTTGCCCATGACTTGGGGAGTGGTAATAATGACGTCCACGTCGGTCCATCCGCCTTTGATCTTTGCCACATAGTCGTCCAATCCTACGTGATCGGCACCGGCATCCCGTGCTTCCTGCTCTTGGTCAGGGTTGCACAATACCAGTACGCGAACCGTCTTTCCCGTTCCGTGCGGAAGGGAAACCGTACCACGAACCATCTGGTTCGCTTTCCGGGGATCAACGCCCAGGCGCACAGCCAAATCAACGGAGGCATCGAACTTGGTTTTCGATAACTCCTTCACCAACGACGTCGCTTCGGTCAGGCTGTACGCCTTCTCCGAGTCAAACTTCGCGGCAATGGCCTTTTGGTTCTTTGTCAATCGTCCCATTTTGCGCTTGTTGTGGCTTAGAAGGGGCGTTCACCTTCGACTACAATACCCATACTTCTCGCCGTACCAGCCACCATTTTCATGGCAGACTCGATGGTAAAGCAATTCAAGTCGGGCATCTTGTCCTCTGCAATCGTGCGGACGACATCCCAATCCACTTTCGCAACCTTCTTCCTGTTGGGTTCACCCGAGCCGCCTTTCAATTTGGCAGCTTCCATGAGTTGAACCGCAGCTGGAGCGGTTTTGATAACGAATTCGAATGACTTGTCCGAGTAGACCGTGATCAACACCGGACATACCTTCCCTGCCTTATCCTGGGTTCTGCCGTTGAATTGCTTGCAGAATTCCATGATGTTTACACCTTTCGAACCCAACGCGGGTCCTACGGGTGGAGACGGGTTGGCTGCGCCGCCGCGGATTTGCAGCTTAATGAGTGCAGCTACTTCTTTAGCCATTTGATTGTATATAATGAACAGTCCTCGACTCGCGCAAAGGGAAGCATTTAAGGGACATTGCGACCGCCCAGGCTGTCTGTTCCGATTTAGGTATGTTTAGCCACCTGCAAGTAACCCAATTCCACAGGCGTCTTTCGCCCAAAGATTCGGACCATCACTTTCAGTTTCTTCTTTTCTTCGTTCACTTCTTCAATATTTCCATCGAAGCCGTTGAAGGGACCGTCGGTTACCTTCACCAACTCCCCCACTTTGAACGGTATGCTCAGCTCTTCTTCAGAATCTGCCAAATCATCGATTACACCGAGGATGCGGTTGATTTCTGACTGGCGTACCGGAAGCGGGTCTCCCTTCTTCTCGGCCCCCAGAAAACCAATCACGCCGGTGACATTCCGAATCAGGTGGGGAACCTCCCCCACCAAACTGGCTTCGACGTAGACATAGCCAGGAAACAAATTCCGCTCCTTGCTGACTTTCTTGCCGTTTCGGATGATGAAAACCTTCTCGACGGGAATCAGGATTTGACCTACAAAGTGTTGAAGCCCCTCAGCGGCAATTACCGCTTCGATGGTTTCTTTCACCTTCTTCTCTTGGCCACTTATGGCACGGACGACATACCACTTCTTCTCGACGTCGCTCATGGTCATCATGATCAGCGAATCAGAAAATGCTGTAAATCAAGCCGACTAGACCCTGCCATACAGAGTCCGTGGCATTCACGCCAAAAATCCAGTCCATGAGGAAGACAATCCCTGCAATGATGAGCGATGCAACGAATACCAGCACCGCTGAACCTTGCAACTCACGAAGGGAAGGCCAAGACACCTTGGTCACAAGTTCCTCGTATGAGTTCTTGAAGTATTGGAGGATATCAGACATGACTAGTTGTTTATGGGGTGGCACGGGCGGCAGGACTCGAACCTGCAACCAATGGTTTTGGAGACCACTACTCTACCAATTGAGCTACGCCCGTAGATGAGGAAGAAGGCACCCAGAAAGGGAGCCTTCTTCCGAATTGTTTCGACGGATGCCGAGACTGACTTACGCCAGAACCTCGGTGACCTGTCCAGCACCTACCGTACGGCCACCCTCACGGATAGCGAAACGGAGACCGCGATCCATAGCTACCGGGTTGATCAACTTCACGTCAATCGATACGTTGTCACCCGGCATAACCATCTCACGACCTGCTTCCAAGGAAATCTCGCCCGTTACGTCCGTGGTACGGAAGTAAAACTGGGGACGGTACTTGTTGTGGAACGGGGTGTGACGGCCACCTTCTTCTTTCTTCAGGATGTAAACCTCAGCCTTGAAGTGGGTGTGCGGTGTGATGG
>JBEEPJ010000025.1:0-16141 GCA_041191165.1 Bacteroidota bacterium
CGGCGACCCCGCCGACCGCGTTTCCTTCGCCACCGACGCCGTTTCCGACGCGGCTACCTTCTCGAACGGGGCGCTGGTCGCGGCCGTAGATGTCTTCACCAACGCCCCCGTTGGGACCGAGATTCGCCTGGCCCTCGAACGGCAGGGCCTCGCCCAGCCCACCACGAACACCGGTCGCCACAGCCTCTACACCGCGGAGACCACCGCCCAGTACGCCTGGCAGACCCTGTTCTTTTCCTACCTCGGCTCGCCCGACCCCAACCTGGCGCCCGGCGATATCAACCAGGTGACGCTCATTCCCGACCCCGGTGGGCCTTGGGTGACCTCGTACTTTTTCGACAACCTGCGCATGGTCGATGCGGCATGTGTTCCGGTCGGCGTGGCCGAGCCGTGGGATGCGACCCGGGCTACAGCCCCCTGCCGGGCTTGGGTGCCCGAGCCCGGGATGCTGGCCTGTGACTGTCCGTCAGCCGCACCCTCCTCTTGGGTGATGTACGATACGCAAGGACGCCCAATCGCCCAAGGCAAGGCGCCGTCTGGCCAATCCGTCCATCCGTTGGACGCGCGCGGTCCGGTGTTCCTGCGCTGGGAGCAAGGCGCAACCACAACCCTTTGGCTGCCATGAGCGCCAAGCATGCATTCCGGGGTCGCTTCCGGGCGGTTCTGTGCGTGGCCTTGGGTGCGCTGCTGGGCTGGGCCGGAAGCACGCTCGAGGCGGGGGCGCAGGCCGTTCCGGTGCAGGTGGTGATGCAACCGGACGGTTCGTGGCAGCTTCTGCGGGGCGGCGCGCCCTTCTTCGTCAAGGGTGCGGGCGGCGACGGGTCGTTGCAGGCCTTGGCGGATGCCGGGGGCAATGCGGTGAGGACGTGGTCTACCGACCGGGGGCGGGCGGTGCTCGACTCGGCCCAAGCCCACGGACTCGTGGTGATGATGGGCCTGTGGATGGGCCATGAGCGGCACGGATTCAACTACAGCGATGCCTGGGCGCGCCAGGACCAGCTCAACCGCTTTCGCAAAGTGGTTCGGGAACTGCGCGATCACCCGGCGTTGCTGATGTGGGGGGTGGGCAATGAAGTGGATTTGTTCTACAGCAACTTGAACGTCTGGAGTGCGGTGGAGGACGTGGCGGCGATGATTCACGAGGAAGATCCGCTCCATCCGACCTGTGTCGTCACGGCGGGTATCGATGTGGCGGAAGTCCAAATCCTGCGCGCCGAATGCCCCAGCGTCGACCTCCTCGGGGTGAACACGTACGGGGGCATCGACGCCCTGCGGGCGCAGGTCCGTTTGTATGGATGGGAGAAGCCTTATCTCGTGACGGAGTGGGGGGCGACGGGCCACTGGGAGGTGGAAAAGACGGCCTGGGGCGCGCCGATGGAGGAGTCGTCCACCCTGAAAACGCAGCGTTACGCCGATCGATACCGCACGGGCATCGCATCCGATGCGGGGCGTTGTTTGGGCTCGTTCGCCTTCCTCTGGGGCCAAAAACAAGAAACAACGCCCACATGGTATGGGGTCTTTCTCGAGAACGGCCTTCCCATGGGGCCGGTCGACGCCCTGACGGAGGCCTGGTCCGGCGCGCCCCCGGCGCACCGCGCCCCTGAAATTCGGCGCTTCACGCTCAACGGCGCCTCCCCCAATGCCTCCCTCGTGGTCCGTCCCGGCGACCGTTGTGTGGCCGAGGTCGACTGCGTCGATCCCGACGGCGACCCCATCACCATCACCTGGGAATTCCTCCCCGAATCCGTGCACACGCTCGCGGGCGGCGACCGGGAAATCAGGCCGGAGACCCTGACCGGCATCGCGGGACCCACCGTGGATGGAAGGATGAACTTCCGGGCTCCCACGGTCCCGGGGCCCTACCGCCTCTTCCTGTACGCCACCGACACGCGGGGCAAGGCCGCGGCCGCGAACTTCCCCTTCCTCGTGCGCTGACCCTCAGGCCGCGGCCAGCTCCCGCAGGAGCCGCCGCTTCGCCACCGGCAGCAACGTCTCCTGCAGCGGCAGGGCCAGCGTGCTGCGGGCCATGAACGTGGCGGGATTGGGCCAAGCGGAGAAGCGGCGGATGAGGGCGAGTTTGGCCTGCTCAAAAGACTCGGTCATCGACTTGCGAAACTGTTCGATGCGCTCCACCTCCAGCTGGGTCAGCCGCTCGTCGTCGCGCTCGATCCACGAACGCTGGAAACGGTAGGTCGTCACCTCCTGCCGCGGCTCGTCGTAGAGGAACAGGTAGCCCTCATTTTTCCACAACGGCAGCAGCCCCACCGGCTCGAAGTCGAGGTGCTCTTCGACGATTTCATACAGATCTTTGCCCTCTTCGATGCCCGCCTTGAGCCGCGGAATCGCAAACTCCAGCAGGGCATGGATGTATTGCTCCAGCGCAGAATCGCCATTTCCCTGTTGGTAGACCAAACGCATTTCCCGAAAATCCATCGTCGTCAGCTCGCCGCGCCGGTGCGCATCCAACCCTTCGCGCTGCGAGGCGATCAGGCACAGGTGGCGGTGTTGTTCGATGAGGTCGGCCAGGGCGGGATAGAGCCGGGTGTGGCGAAACTCCTGCTTTACCTTTTGCAACCAGGCGAGCAGGATGTATTGCTTGTACTCCGTGTCCAACAGTCCGGAGGTCAGCCAGTCGGGGTGCAGTTTTTCCATGACGTCGCGGTGGGCCGCTGGGGCGGCGCCTGCCTGTTCAACGCATGGCCGGGGGTCAATGTTGCGCCACGGCCCGCAGCAGGGGAACGCGGGCCACGCTGCGGCCCTGTTCGTCAATGAACTGCAGCAAGTAAAGCCCAGCTGGAACCTCCGCTCTAATGGACCACGTAGCGGTTCCCGAAAACGCCGGCAATTCGGCGACACAGCGGCCCTCGGCCGTGAGCAGCTGGGCCCGGTAGCGTCCAGCGGCAGGGGCCTGCAAGGTCAGTTGCGACGTGAAGGGATTGGGGAATGCGCTCCAGCCGCCGGCCAGCGCCCCGGCGTTCGCAACCGCGAGGTCGATGCCCGCAGTCGTGCCCGGGCATCCCGGAAAAGGAATGGCCTCGACGCCCACCACACCCAGCCCGGGATTGTTGAGCACCGGCCCCGTTTCCGGCAGCACCACCCCATCCAAAGTCCAAACATACACCGCCGCCCCTTCCGGCGCCGTCACCACGGATCCCTCTGGGTCCCATGCAAGTTCGAATGGAGGGAATGGCAGACACACCAGCACCGAATCCGAGACCACGCTGCACCCCACCCCGTCGGTCACCTGGGCCGCGTACCAGCCCGCCGCGGCCGCCAACCACGACCCGGATTCCCCGGCCACTCCCTCATCCACGACCGCTCCGTTCCACCACCACGAAAGCGTCTCGTACCCCGCAGGCAACTCCGAAACCACCGACAGCACCACCTGACCCGGCGGCCCCTCGGGCACCACCACCAGGGGCGGCTCGGGCAAGCAGACCAGAAAGGCCCCCGTCTCCGCGGTGCAGGTTCCCACCGTCACGACCTGGGCCGAGTACCACCCATTCGACGCCGCCACCCAGCCGTTCTCCGACGTCCCCAGCTCCACCCCGCTTTCCGGCGTTTCCCCCAAATACCACGTCGCCGTCCCCGTCGGGTCCGTCACCAGCTCCCCCGTCTCCCCATCCCAACTCCAACCCGCCACATCTCCCGGCAGGCAGAAAAGCCCAGCCGGCGCCAGCGCGCTGCACCCAAAAGCGTTCGTTCCCCACACCCCCCAGTACCCACTCTCGCCCGGGGCAAACGTCGGCCCTGACCCCACCTCATCTCCCACAACCCCCCCCTGCGCATCCGTCTCCACCCATGACCACGTCACCGCCCCCGCTCCCTCGGCCGACCCGTCCTGGACTTCGATGACCCAAGGATCCACCGGCGAAACCCCCGCCTCCAAAACCGGCGGCGCCAGCACCGTCACCTGCGTGACATCCGTCAACGACAGCACCGTCTCCACACTCACCGCCACCGATCCCTGCGTCCCATTGCCGGCATTGAATCCGCCGCCGCCGAGCGGCAAGGCGACCGACCCCAGCGCCTCGTCCGCCGAGATGTCGTCCGCGTCCCAAAAAGCCAGGGTGTAGGGCGGGTTGGTCAGCACGATTTGCAGCCCACTCCAATTGGCCGTGGTGGAATTGCTGACCTCGGATGAGGTGTAAAGCGTGGTGCCCGAGCCGTCCGTGAGGATGAAGTAGGGGTCGCCGGGCGAGCTGAAAAGGTCGTCGTCGAAGAAGCCGCCGCTCCAGGCCCCGCTGGTTCCCGTGAGCGAGACCGAGGTCAGCACCGGTTGGGTGATGGTGGTGGTCAGGGCGAGATCGTACGTGCCGGGCTCGGTGAAGGTGAATGAAGGCGAGATATCGGTGGATGAATAGGGGCCAGCGGTCCAAGCGTAGGTCGTGGTCTGGCCCGTCGCTCCGATGAAGGTCGCTTCGCACGCCACCGTGACCGGGGCGCAACCGCTGATGGGAGTCGCTGTGAACGATCCCGTCGCCGCGGATCCCTGCTCCACCACCAGGGGCAGTGAAAAGTTGTCTGAAACCGTCTGGCTGATGCCGAAGGCGGACACCTGGGCCACGATGGAGATGACCATGTCGTAGGTCCCCGCCAGTAGCGGCGTGCCGCAGAGGGTGGCGCAGCCGGAAGTTTGGCCTGCAGCAGGCGTATAGACCCCATCGGGATCATTGAGCGTCACCTCCATGCCCCACGGGACGCCCGTGATGGATGCAATCGTGACCGTGTTGAGCGTGGCCGTCACCCCGCTGCCGGGATCCACCACTTCCGCGGGGAGGAAGAACGTGAGATATTCCGTGTAAACCTCGCCCACGGTGGCGGAAGGCAATGTGATAGGACAAATCGTCGGAAACCCATCGCTGCTCGTACAGGCCGGGTCTGCAGTACACCCCGGGCACTGGGCTCCTGCGGAACCCCATCCCCACAACGCAACGAGGACACCCAGCGTGCGCATCCCGTGGGACAAAAAATCATTCTCCATGCGCCCAAGATAGGGCAGCACAGGGGCAAATGGACCCTCTGCTGAGTCAGCAGGGCCCAGGCTCGGACCGACGAAGTTTGGGCCAAACCCGGACTCAGGCCAACGTAGGCTCAGGCCTGCCCAAGCTGCGCAACATCCGTGTGTGCAAGCGCAGGGCCTCCATGAACGTGGTCTGGGCACGGTAAGGCAATCCGAATTCCTCAGCCGTCTGCTTCACGATGGGGGCAATGGACCGGAAATGCACGTGGCAGATGTTGGGGAACAGGTGGTGCTCAATTTGGTGATTGAGTCCTCCCACCAACCACGTGAATACACTGGATCCGACCCCGAAGTTCGCGGTGGTGGTCAGTTGGTGAATCAAGGGGTCATTGGGAAGCGTCGAACCTGCCACTGCCGGCTCGAAGGCGTGGTGTTCCATGACGTGGGCAGGCTGGAAAATGGACGACAACAACAGCCCCGCTACGGCGTGCATGACCACCCAACCCACCACCACTTGCCATACAGGCAATCCACTAAAAATCATGGGCAGCACGAGGATGTAGCCGAAGTGCAGGGATTTCCAACCGATGAGGTAGGTGAATAGTTTGCCCCGGGTGGTGCCGGACTTCTCCAGCAATCCCTTTTTCTGGTATTTGCCCACGGAGAGCCAGTCTTTCGCGGTGATCCAGAACAGCGTCATGATCGAGTAGAAGCCCCAGGCATAGATGTGTTGGAATCGGTGAAACCAACGGCGCTTCTGATTGGGGCTGAAGCGGAGGATGGCGCCGGCGTCGATGTCCTCGTCCAGGCCATCCACATTGGTGAAGGTGTGGTGCAGCACGTTGTGCTGAATCTTCCACAAGGGCGCATTCGCGCCGATGAGGTCGAGGGCATGGCCCATCCATTTGTTCACCTTGGGATTTGAAGAGTAGGCGCCGTGGTTGGCATCGTGCATGACATTGAGCCCGATTCCGGCGAGCCCCAATCCCATGATGATCTCGGTTACCCAGAACCACACGCCCCCGCCCACCACACCAAAGGCGATGAGGGCCCAGGGGGTGAAGAACAAACCGAACATCACGATGGTTTTGACCACCATTCGCCAATCGCCTTGCTTAGAACGGCCAGTGGCGGCAAAATGGGCGTCGATGCGGGCACGAAGGGTGGAGGTAAAACCAGAAGTATCGCGGGGAAACCGCATAGCGGGAATCTGCATGCTCAAGAGAGATGGGTGTTTCTTGCGGCCGAAAGATAGCCGGATTTGTCACTTTTGGTGCTCGGATTGACATTTATTTAGAATCGGTCTTAATAAAAATACCCGATTTGTGTGATTGCCTAAGGGTCCTTTCCCAAGGGACTTTTGTGACCATGAAAAGGTTCGCTACACGGACTGCGTGGACTGCGCGGGTATGCGCCACGGGGCTGGGAATCCTAGCGGGTGGAGTGATGGCGGGAATTCATGCCCAGGACCGGGCGTGGCCGGACACCTTGCCGCCGAGTCTGCTGAGCCTGGAAGAGCGGCTGCATGCCCTTCCGGTGGCACAGGTGGAGGGGTTGGGGTTGGCCGCCGGGGCTGGGGCGATTTCGGGAATTCCCGGGTCGCTGCACGTGATCACTGCCCGCGAGCTCAGGCGATTTGGATACACCGACGCGATGCGTGCCCTGCGCACCGTGAGCGGGATGCAGTTGCAAGAAGAGGATGGCTGGGGACTTAGGCCCAACATCGGCATTCGCGGGTCGGGGAGCGAGCGTTCCACCCGCATCACGGTGGTGGAAGATGGCATCTTGGTTGCCCCTGCGGCCTATTCCGCCCCCGCGGCCTACTATTTCCCTTCGATGGCGCGCATGTCCCAGGTGGAGGTGTTGAAAGGCAGTGGCCAAATCGCCTTCGGTCCCCGTACAGCCGGTGGCGCCCTTTCTTTCACTTCTACCCCCATCCCGGACGAGGCGGTTCGAGGCCAAGTGCGAATGGAGGGCGCAGCATGGCAAGGACGCCTGTTGCACGCCTACGCCGGAGGTTCGACCCGCACCCGGCACGGTACCTGGGGTTATCTCGTCGAGCAGCTCGCCTGGGGCAGCGACGGCTTCAAGGAACTTCCGGACGGGTCTTCGACGGGATTTGACAAGCGGGACGTGATGGTCAAGTTGCAGTGGCGTTCGGCCCAAGACGCGCGCTGGAATCAGCGCCTGGGACTGAAGCTGCTGCAAGCGGTGGAGACCAGCCACGAGACGTACCTCGGATTGACCGATGCGGATTTTGAGGCGCAGCCGCGGATGCGCTACGCAGCCACCCAGGAGGACCGCATGGATGCGGATTGGAAGCAAGCCGGACTCAACCACCGGTTGCAGGGAGACTGGGAACGGGGAGGATGGTCCTTGGAAACCGACCTGTATGCCACGGCATTGTACCGCAATTGGTACAAGCTCGATCGCCTCGTGGATGCCTCTGGGGCGGTGGTGGGGCTGGGCGATCTCTTCGCAGCCCCGGAGGCGCAGGCGGGGCTGTGGAACATGGTCAGGGGGGGGACGGGTGTAGACTTGGAGGCGCTGGACGTCCGGGCAAACGCCCGCACCTACTTCAGCCGGGGGGTGCAGACCCGCTTTTCGTATTTCTGGACCGATGCGCGAGGCGCGGAGCAGCGTTGGGTCCTGGGGTTGCGCTGGCACGCGGATGGCATGGACCGATCCGAATGGCGCGACCGTTACCAGATGCGCGACGGACACATGCAGCTTTCGACTGCGGGCCAGCCGGGCAGTGCGGCGAATAGCGTGACCGGTGCTCAGGCCTTTTCGGGTTGGGCGCGGTTGCATTGGAGGCGGGGGGACTGGGTGGTGACGCCGGGCATTCGGGCCGAGCAAATCGGCTTTGAGCAGGTGGGATTTGCGGCATCCGATGCGGATCGCGTGGGGGAGGGCAGCAGGATGGAGCACGCGGTGACGGCCTGGCTTCCGGGCGTGGGGGTGCACCGGGAATTGGCGCGGGGGATGTCGGTCTATGGCGGGGTGCACCGGGGCTTTATCCCGCCGGGGGTGGAGCCGGGGGCGCGTCCGGAGTTCAGCACCCAAGGCGAGTTGGGCTTCCGGGTTTCCGGGCGGGGTTGGGCAGGCCAAACCGCCGCCTTCGTCAGCCGATACTCCGACATGTTGGGCTCGGATCTGAGCGCCGTGGGCGGCACGGGGAGCGGGGATTTGTTCAACGGCGGCTCCGCTTGGACCCACGGCGTGGAGTTCGAGGGGGCCTGGGATCCGCTGCACGGAAAAGGTCTGGCGGGCAACTTGCCCATCCGGGCCAGCTACGCCTGGACCTTTTCCCGTTTCACGGAGGCATTCGACAGCGATTTCGAGGCCTGGGGCGACGTGCAGTCCGGTGACTTCATGCCATACGTGGCTCCGCACCAAGCGAGCATGGTCGTGGCTTGGGAAGCCGCCCAATGGGCGCTGGACGTCAGCGGTCGTTACGTTTCCGCGATGCGGACTGTGGCCGGACAAGGCACCCTGGTGGAAGGCGACTTCACCCCTTCGGTGGCGGTGGTGGACGCAGGACTGCGGGTCCAACCCCTGCTCGGATGTGAAGTGCGATTGGGGGTACAAAACCTCTTCGACGAAACCTACCTCGTGGCCCGCCGGCCCTACGGCGCCCGCCCCGGCCTGCCCCGCATGGTACGGGTGGGGGTAACCTTCTCTTTCTGAGAAAAATAAGTTCGGTGTGCCGGCGGGACATCTGCCCCCCAGGTCCGCGCAAAAAAAAATGTGGACGGATTGTTGAAAACCCATTGTTTTTCGCGAGAAACTGCCGATTCTTGCACCGCCGTTGGGAGCGGTCTCCCGACGGCGCAAAATTCTACCCCTCGGTATGCCCTTTAACCCCTGTATTTCAGCGCTTTGGAGCCGCATTTTGGGTCGAGTCATCGACCTGTTTTGCCGTGCTGTAGCCGCTCGAAAGGTGGTGAAGGTTTATGCCATTCGGACCTGAGGATCCGGGAGAGGACCGGAGCGGCCGCGGAAGCGGCAGCCGGACGCGAGCAGCGCACCCCAGTCGGCCCCCTTTTCGCCGGGGATAATCCGCCGACCGCAGCGCGGGCCTTTTTCCTTCCCACCCCCTTTTTTCCTCAGTCCCATGAAATTGAAGTATTTCGACCTCATCGACCAGACCTTCGAGTGGCCCCAGCAGGAGTTTGCCCTGGATGACGATGGTCAGCTGTCCTTCCACGGCATCCCCATGATGGACTTGGTGGAGAAGTATGGCACGCCTTTGCGTTTGACCTACCTCCCCAAGATCGGCGAGAACATCCGGCTCGCCCACGGCTGGTTCCGCAACGCCATGGAAAAGCTGGGCTACACCGGCGCTTACCACTACTGTTACGTCACGAAGAGCTCGCATTTCCGGCACGTCACGGAGGAGGTGCTCAAGCACGGCGCCCACATCGAAACCAGCTCTCCCTTCGACTTGGACATCGTTTCGGCGCTGCACCGTTCCGGCCACATGGACCGGAGTGCGACCGTGATTTGCAACGGCTTCAAGACCTCGGCGTACATCGACCGCATCGTGCGGATGCGCACCGAGGGCTACACGGGCATCCTGCCCGTGCTCGACAATGAGCAGGAGTTCGCCAAGCTCAACCACGTGCTGCGCGAAACCATGGATGTGGGACTGCGCATCGCCTCTGAGGAAGAGCCCAAGTTCGAGTTCTACACCTCGCGGTTGGGCATCGGCTACAAGCGCATCATCCCGTTCTACCGCGAGCGCATCGAGCACCACCCGTTCATGAAGCTGCGCATGCTGCACTTCTTCGTCAACACGGGCATTCGCGACACGGCGTACTACTGGAACGAGCTCAACAAGGCGCTCAAGGTGTATTGCGATTTGCGCAAGGTTTGTCCTACGCTCACCGCCCTCAACATCGGCGGCGGACTGCCCATCAAGAACTCGCTGGCCTTCCACTACGACTACGAGTACATGGTCGAGGCAATTCTCGAGCAAATCAAGTCGGCGTGCGAGGAGAACAAGGTGCCCATGCCGGACATTTACACGGAGTTTGGGTCGTTTACGGTGGGGGAGTCGGGGGCTACGCTGTTCAAGGTGTTGTACCAGAAGCCCCAGAACGACCGGGAAGCGTGGAACATCATCGACTCTTCGTTCATGACCACCCTGCCGGACACGTGGGCGATCAACCGTCGGTTCCTGATGCTCCCCATCAACCGCTGGGACGCGGCGTATGAGCGGGTGTTTTTGGGGGGGTTGACCTGCGATAGCGACGATTACTACAACTCGGAGCAGCACCTCAACGCCATCTACCTTCCCAAGTTCAAGGCAAACGACGACCTGTACATCGGGTTTTTTAACACGGGCGCGTACCAGGACAACATCGGCGGGCACGGCGGCGTGCACCACTGCCTGATCCCGGGGCTGCAGCATGTCCTCATCGATCGCGACGCGGACGACGCGTTGACGTACGAGGTCTTTGCGGAGGAGCAGACGGCAGGCCAAATGCTGACCCTCCTCGGCTATGACATGCGGGGGGTCAACCCCGACGGCACGCTCTCCCCTGAGGCGGCGCAGCAGCCGGTACCCCCGGTCGAGGCCAAGTCCCGCCGGAAGTCGTCGCCGGTTGCACCGGCTACGGTCACCGCCTCGGATGAGTCCGGCGCTGCGGCCCGCCCGGAGGTCGCCTTCGCCGAGCACGGCTCCAAGGCGGTCAAGCCGCGCAAAACGCCGTCGGGAGCGACTTCCCGACAGTAATCGCTTGAATCATGTCGGATACTATGCATGCATATCCTTGGGGCCCCGACCGCGTTTTTGCGGGGGTCGAGGCCCATTTCGGGGCCCGCGAAACGGCCCGGGCGGTCATCATCCCCGTGCCGTATGACGGCACCTCCACGTGGGGCAAGGGCGCGGACGCGGGTCCGGCGGCGCTCCTCGACGCGGCGGACAACATGGAGCTGTACGACATCGAGACGGGCACGGAGGTCTATCGTTCCGGGGTGCACCTGGCGGACGCCGTTTTGGAAGACGCTTCGCCCGAATCGATGACGGATGCGGTGCGCACGGCGGTGGCCGGGGTACTGGCCGAGGGCAAGCTGCCCGTCCTGCTCGGCGGGGAGCACAGCGTGAGCATCGGGGCCATCCAGGCCGCGGCCGCCGTGCACCCGAACTTGACGGTCCTGCAGCTGGATGCCCACGCCGACCTCCGCGACACTTACCACGGCACCGCTTGCAACCACGCCTGCGCCGTCCACTGGGCTTCGCGCCACGTAAATCTGGTGCAGGTGGGCATCCGGAGCATGGACGAGAGCGAGCGCGCCTTCGAGCAACCCGGCAACGTCTTCTACGGCTGGGACTGCCACGCCCGGCCCGACGCCGAGTGGATGGCCGAGGCCCTGGCGCGCTGCGGCGCCCCGGGAACCCCGCTGTACCTGACCATCGACCTCGATGCCTTCGACCCCTCCATCCTGCCGGACACCGGCACCCCGGAGCCCGGCGGATTGGCGTGGTACCAGGTGCTGACCTTCACCCGGATGGCCATGGAACGCTTCCACATCGTCGGGTTCGATGTCGTGGAACTGGCGGCCCACGCGCACAGCAAGCCCAGCGACTTCCTCGCGGCAAAACTCGTTTACAAACTGCTCACCTATGCCCTGCGCCCGGAGCGGATTCCGGCGGCGGATTTGGCCTGAAGGCCCCACGAACCCACAACCATGGAGAAACAAGGATTCATCCGGGAGTTTACCGCGCGGCACTATAAGCACTTCAACTCGGCGGTCGTGCCGGAAGCGGCGGCGGCGTATGAGGCCCACCTGACCGCGGGGGGGAAGATGATGGTCACCTTGGCGGGGGCCATGAGCACGGCGGAGCTGGGCAAGAGCCTTGCCCAAATGATCCGCGAAGACAAGGTGCACATTATCTCTTGCACGGGCGCCAACCTCGAGGAGGATGTGATGAACCTCGTGGCGCACAGCCACTACGCACGGGTGCCGCATTACCGGGACCTCACGCCTGCCGATGAGCAGGCCCTCTTGGACCGGGGCATGAACCGCGTGACGGACACCTGCATTCCGGAAGAGGAGGCGTTCCGCCGCCTCGAACAGCACATGGTCGATCTGTGGCAAGGGGCCGAGTCGCGCGGGGAGCGCAAGTTCCCGCATGAGTTCTTCTTCGAGGCCATCCGGAGCGGGGTCTTGGAGCAATACTATGAGATCGACCCCAAGGACAGCTGGATGGTGGCGGCAGCAGAGAAGAACCTCCCCATGGTCGTGCCGGGCTGGGAAGACAGCACCTTGGGCAACATCTTCGCGGCGCATTGCATCGCAGGAGATGTTCAACCTTCGACGGTGAAGTCGGGGATTGAGTACATGATCTGGCTGGCGGACTGGTATACGCAGACGACGGCGCATGGCTCGACCATCGGTTTCTTCCAAATCGGCGGCGGCATCGCAGGCGACTTCCCCATCTGTGTGGTTCCGATGCTGCACCAGGACTTGGGACGAGAGGAGGTTCCGCTGTGGGGTTATTTCTGCCAAATCTCCGATAGCACCACCTCCTTCGGCTCGTATTCGGGCGCTGTACCCAATGAGAAAATCACGTGGGGCAAGCTCGGCGTGGATACGCCCAAATTTGTGATTGAATCGGATGCAACAATTGTGGCACCGCTCATGTTTGGTTGGTTGTTGAATTGGTAAGTTCGCCCCGGGTCAATCATCCTGGCTCATTTTTTCATTTCCCGCTCATGAAGCGCGTTATCAAGAATTACACCAACATCGAAGCGAAGCACATCGCTCTGATCGCTAAGGCTTATCCCGAGGGTTTTGGGGATGAGGATTTGCAGGTTTTGTCCATGCCCAACGGAAAGTACCTCCGCGCGCTGGAGGTGACGACGGAGGACACGATTTATCTGTTCCGCATTGACGATGAAATGCTGGAGGTGTTGGAGGATGCCACGGATGACGCGTTCGAATTGGATGTGGATGCGGTGGCTACGCCCGGGTCGTCATCCGGTTCGGGAAGCAAAGGTGCCCGTGGTGTGGAGCCGATGGACGAAATCGGAGGGGATTTGGATGATGCCAGTGACGACGAGGAGGATGGAGGGGGTGACCGGGATGAGGAGGATGAGGATGGAGACGGGGGAGAGGATGCGGACGAAGATGAGGATTACGATTGAGGAGAGCGCGGTGCGCGATTTTCATCGGAACCCTTTATATTTGCACCCCTCGCAGCCTTAGGGTTGCGAAGGAGAAAGCTGAGGGCATTTAGCTCAGCTGGTTAGAGCGCTACCTTGACATGGTAGAGGTCACTGGTTCGAGTCCAGTATTGCCCACAACCCTTGGGAATCCCTCGTCGGTCTTCGGACAGGCGGGGGATTAACTTTTTATGCCCGTTTCAGGCTGCCGGGAGGAGGGCAGGACCGGAGGAAAGTCGGGAAGCGGACTGCTCGGGGGGAAGAATAGAAACACAAAAATGCAAATAAATGTTAACGCCTTGCGCGTAATAGCAGGCTAATTGTTATTAATCAAGTTCTTGGATGACTGTTGATGTAAATGTCATGATGGACTTACATTTTTATGTTTCAAGAATATAATGGTTTATTTTAAATAACAAATAGGGTCTCAGGCTTTTTATCTTCGGGGTATGGCAATATGGAAAAGGAGGTTATTTGCTGGGGTGGGGTTGTTGTTGGCGGCTGCGGCGCTGCTGTTGGGTTGGGGTTGGTGGCGAGGAGGTGGGTTGGAGCCTATTGTGGTGGAAGAGGAGGTGGTGGCTGAAGCTTGGATGGCCGGTCTGGAACACGCGGGGCCTTATCCGGAAATGCGGGAGCCTTACATGCGGGCTGGGGAGGTGTTGGACAGCTTGGGTTGGGACACCTCTGATGGGATCGGTTGGTACCTGGATGATCCCGAGACGACGGCCCCTGAAGCTTGCCGGGGGGTGTATGGGCGAATCTTGGGGGCTGAAGAAGCGGCGCGTTGGTCGCACGAGGACCAGGTGCCGGGAGGGCTGGTGGTACGTGCATTGCCCGGGGGGAAAGCCCTCACGGTACGATGGCCCGTGAAAAGCGATTGGGCTTACATCGTGGGGCCCATGCGGGTTTATCCCGCACTGACCGAGACCTTGCGATCCGCAGGAGCCGTCCCAAGCGCGGTGTACGAACAGTATGATGCTTCGGGGAAGGAAGTGAAGTATGTCATGGTAATCGCGTCTGAACATGGAGCAGCCGGTGAAACGCCTCAGTGAGTTGCGCCCCGGAGAAGGCGGGGTGATTCACCACGTGGATCGGCCGGAAATGGTGCAAGCCCTGATTGAGATGGGTTGCTGCATCGGAGAGGAGGTGGTGATTGCCCATGTGGCGCCCCGGTCGGGTCCCATTGCATTGTGGGGCGCAGGTCGCAAAATCGCGCTCCGGAAAGAAGCGGCGGCCGAGGTTTGGGTCGAAGTGTCGCCTGATCAGGAGATGATCTGATAGGCGAGAAGGGCGGCCCCGTAGGCGAACAAGGTGAATCCCAGCGCTTGGCCCAGCGCCCACGTCCAGCTCTTGAGCTCCCGTCCCACGATGGCGACGGTGCTCATGCACTGCATCGCAAACATGTAGAAGATGAGCAGGGCCAGCGCAGAAGCCGGATTGAGCAAGGGCAGGCCCGTCGCGGGGTGCATTTCTTCCGAGAGCCGGCGCCTGAGGGTCTGGATGTTTCCGGTTTCCGAGCCCGGGGAGGGATAGAGGGTGGAGAGGGTGCCCACGAAGACCTCTCGGGCGGCGAACGAAGTCAGCAGGGCGATGCCCATGGTGCCGTTCAGTCCCATGGGTTGGACGATGGGTTCGATGGTGTGGCTGATTTGGCCTATAAAAGAGGCGTCCAGCAAGGCGGCATCGCGCGCGGCCAGCTCATCGTCGGTCGCAGCCTGTGCGTGCTGCTGGCGCACTTGTTCCATCGACGCAGGGGGGCCAAATCGGGCCAGAGCCCACAAGACCAGGGAGACCACCAGGATGACCCGGCCTGCGGATGACACGAAGGTCCAAGCCTTGTGAACCATCTCCACCGCGATGTCTTTCCAGCGGGGCCAGCGGTAGGCCGGCCATTCCGTGGTGTATCCCGCTTCATTGCGCCGGGGCAATCCGCGGTGCAGGACCCAGGACAGCAGGAGGGCTGCCACGATGCTCGTGAGATAGAGTCCCAGGAGGAAGAGCCCTTGTAGATTGAAGGTGCCGAGCAGGGTCTGGTCGGGGACCAGGAAGCCGATGAGAAAGGCGTAGACGGGGAGCCTCGCGCTGCAGGTCATCAGCGGGGTGATGAGGATGGTCAGCAAGCGCTCTCGTTTTCCGGGAATGGTCCGGGCGGCGAGGACGGCGGGAACGGCGCATGCCATGCCGCTCACCAGGGGTACGATGGACCGGCCGTTGAGGCCCAACCGCTGGAGGAAGCGGTCCCCCAAGAATCCCACCCGGGCCATGTAGCCGGTCGCTTCCAGGGCGGCGGTGAGCCCGAAGAGGATCATGATTTGGGGCACGAAAACCACGATGCCCGCGATGCCACCCAACAAGCCATCGAGCAGGAGACTGGACCACCAAGTCTCTGGCAGCTGTTGTGAAAGGGCGTGAATCGCCATGCCCATGGCGCTATCCACCCAGTCCATGGGGGCCGCTGCCCACGCATAGACGGCTTGGAAAACCGCGAAAAAAACCAAGGCCAGGATGAACTGTCCGGCGACCGGGTGGGTGAGTACGCGGTCGATGCGCGTCGTCCAGCGGTCGCGCTGTGTGGTACCGGGCCGACCGGACTGGCCTGTCCTTTTTTGAGCGGGTGGAGGGACCAAGGCCCGTGCGGTCAGTTCGCGAATGCGTTCCATGCGGCGGCCGGCATCCTGCAGCTGAAGTTGAGCGGCCCATGCGGAAACGGTCGCGTTCGATTCCCGGGCCAAGCGCGCGCGAAGGCGCTCCACCTGCTGAGCCTCCCCGGCAACCGTTTGAATCGGCTCAGCCCCACGGAGCAGAATGAAGGTGGCCTGCCCCGGCGACCACGCCGGAAATGCGGTTCGCAGCTCCTGAACCGCCGCTTCCCAACCCTGCTCCGCTGGCCAGTCGGATTCCGCCACAGGCGTAGAACGCGCCCCTGTCACCCCGGCCACCAGTGCCTCCAACAACTGCGCCGGAGTATCCCGTACGAAGTTCACCCGGCGCACGGGCACCCCCA
>JBEEPJ010000026.1:0-15973 GCA_041191165.1 Bacteroidota bacterium
CGCCATCACCGGGCTTGCACCTCTCGCCCTGTTGATCCTGATCAACCTCCTTCCCGCACATGCCCGTGCCCAAAACGGCTGGATCCGAGGACGGGTCTTTGATGAAAAAACGGGGGAAGCCCTGATCGGGGTATCCGTCTTCCTGCCCGGCACGACATCGGGCGCAGCGACCGACCTGGATGGCGCCTTTGCCCTGTCGGTGCCTGCTGGCACCCACAAAGTGCAGTTCTCCTTCATCTCTTACAATCCCATCACCCTCACCGGCATCGTGGTGGGACCGGGTGCTACGGTCGCCTTGCCCGATGTCTTCCTCCAGGACGTCAGCACGGAAATCGGGGTGGCGGAAGTCTCGGTCGAAGCTGCACGCTCTTCGGAGACGGCGATGATGACCATGAAACGGCGCTCGGCCGCCCTCATCGATGGCGTCTCGGCGGCCAGCATCCGCCTGAGCGGCGACGGCAACGCCGTGGAAGCCGCCAAGCGCATCACCGGGGTATCCATCGAAGACGGGAAATACATCTTTGTGCGGGGACTGGGCGACCGCTACACGAAGATCATGCTCAACCAGGTGGACATCCCCGGCCTCGACCCCGACCGGAACACCCTGCAGATGGACATCTTCCCCACGGCACTCATCGACAACATCTCGGTGAGCAAGAACTTCACGGCGGAGCAACCCGCCGATTTCTCCGGGGGATTGGTCCAGGTCGAGCTGAAGGACTTTCCCACCGAGCGGGTGCGGACGGTTTCCTTTGCAACGACCTACAATCCGGCGATGCACCTGCGGCCGGAGGCCCTCGACGCCACCCCCGGCGGGCTGGACTGGCTGGGCATGGATGACGGAGGGCGTGCGCTGCCCGCCGCCGCGCTGGGCGCGAATATCCCCACGCCCATCAGCGGGGCCACGCAGGATGAAGTCAACGCCTTCGTGCGCAGCTTCAACCCCGAACTCGGCGCCCAGCAGCGGATGGCCACCCCCGATTTCTCCCTCGGCGCCACCTTTGGCGACCAGCGGCCCCGCACCCGTCGACCAGGCCAGCTGGGCCACATTCTATCCCTTTCGTACAAGCAGGAATCGAAGTTCTACGACGAAGTCACCTACGGCGAGTACCAGCGCTTCATCGACCCTTCGCTGACCCAGATGCGCTATGCGACCTTGCAGGAGGGACAGTTGAGCGAACGGCAGAACATGTGGGGGGGATTGGCGGGTTTGGCCTTCAAAAGCCAAACCTCCAAAGTCCGCTTCACCCTGCTCCACCTGCAGAGCGGCGAACGGCGTGCCGGCCAATTCGACATCGACAACGACGGCGAGGCGGTGGGTCAATCCGGGTACATCGCCTTCTCCGAGAACCTCGAGTACAACCAGCGGAGCCTCACGAACTTGCTGTTCCAAGGCACCCACCTGCGGCCGGAGACCGGCTGGGAAATCGACTGGCGCGTCTCGCCCACCTACTCCTCTTCCGACGATCCGGACATCCGGCGCACGGCCATCTCCATCAACCCGGAGACCGGGCTGGCGAACTTCCAGGCGGGGGCGGGCGGCAATCCTTCGCGGATTTGGCGTTCGCTGCGCGAGTTCAACGTGACCTCCCGCATGGACCTGACCCGGCGCTTCACCTGGCGCGACGAGCCCGCGGTATTTCGCGCCGGCGCCCTGCACACCTTCAAGGCGCGCCAGTATGAGATTCTGTTCTTCGACATCCAGTTCTTCGGCACCCAAACCTGGACCCCCGGCTTCACCGCCAACGACGTCCTCAAGCCCGAGAACATTTATCCGGCCGAGGTGAACAACATCTACTACCAGTCCGGCAACCTCGACCCCAACCCCAATGCCTACCTGAGCAACGCCAGCATCGCCGCGGCCTACGCCTCCCAGGAGCTGACGCTCGGACGCCTGCGGACCATCGCCGGATTGCGGGCCGAGCACTTCACCCAGCGCCATACGGGCCGCGACCAGCGCTACGCCAGCGGCGACCTGGTCAACGGCAATGCCCTGGACAACGAACGGGTGCTGCAGTCCCTCGACCTGTTCCCCAGCCTCAACCTCATCTACGCCGTCAATGAAGCCTCCAACCTGCGGGCCTACTACGGCCGAACCATCGCCCGCCCTTCCTTCAAGGAGCTCTCATTCGCCCAGATCATCGACCCCATCACAAACCGCATCTTCAATGGGTCGCTGTTCACCTACCCCGGCTGGGAAGGCACGCTCACCGAGACCCGGGTGCAGCACGCCGACCTCCGCTGGGAAGTCTTCGGCAAGAACAACCAGCTCCTTTCCGTCAGCGCCTTTGGGAAGCAGTTCGCCGATCCCATCGAGCTCGTGCGCATCCCCGAGCAGCAGACCAGTACCGAGTTCCAGCCGCGCAACGTGGGCAACGGCAGCCTCGTGGGGGCGGAGCTGGAGTTGCGCCAGTCGCTGATCCGCATTCACTCCCGTCTCGAGAATTGGACCGCCACCGCGAATCTGACGTGGGTGGCGTCGCGGATTGAGATGACGGATTTGGAATACGAATCGCGTCTCACTTACCTCAAGGAAGGCCAAACCCCGTCCCGCAACCGCACCATGGCCGGGCAATCTCCCTACGTCATCAACATCGGAATGCAGTACCGCTCGCCCGAAGAGGGCCGCATCGCCACGGGGCTGTTCTACAACGTCAAGGGTCCCACCCTGTACATCGTCGGCGCCGGTCTCTTCCCCGACGTCTACCTCGAGCCCTTCCACAGCCTCAACTTCAGCTTCGCCTACAAGCTCGGCGCCGACGGGGCCACCACCCTCGACTTCCGCGCAGCGAACCTCCTCGGCGACGACGTCGAGGCGCTGTATCAATCGTTTGAGGCGCAGCCGGAAGTCTTCTCCCGACTCTCACCGGGCCGGGCCTTCAGCATCGGGGTCAGCCACAACTTCTGACGCCGGAACGAGCAGAAAAGGCTCCCCATCGATTCCCCGGGCCCGCCATTGCACGACCCCGGGCAACACGCACGCCACCACGAAGGCCCAGCCCACATACACGGCCAGGGCCCAACCCAATGCGCCGCGCAGCCGCTCCTGACCCCGGGGACGGATCCAGTCCATGAGCACGCCCGCCAAGGTGACCAGCAACACCGCATTGCCACCCAGTACCGCGAACCGATTGGGGGTCCAACCGCCCTCCCACAGCCGCTGTCCGATGGCCACCAGCGCAAATCCATCCGCCAACACCCCCAGCGCCACGAGTCCCCCCAACATCCCCCACATCCCCCGCCGCATCTCCTCCCCCCAAGCCGCTTGAAGCAACACCAACCCCACCACCACCAGCAGCAACAAGTTGAAAACCAGCAACTGTTCCCGATCCGCTGCGAGGGCATCCACCCCCCGCGACAAGAACACCAGCAGGGTTCCCGCCTCGAGCAATAGGAACAAGGGCACGAAGATGCGCGCCATCACGGACAACACCCGCTCCAGCGCCTGGGGATAACGCATCCAAATGTGATGCGCGAAAAAGGGTGCGGATAACACCCCCCACCACACCAACGGCTGCAACACCGCCTCGCCACCCCCAGTCCATTCCAACAAGTCCATCAACAGCAACATCATCCCCATCAGCACGCCTCCCCCCCCGAGCAACAGACCCGTGTAGATCGCCACTTGGATCACATGCCGCACAAACTCCACTCGACCCGTGCGGGGATGGTTTCGAACGTACACCCAACCCAATACCCCCAGCATCCCCAGTGGCAAATGCAACCCCATCAACCCCCGCACTTGCCTCAGCCCGTTGATGCGGTCGAAATCCGCCTCCACCGCTTGCGACGCACCCGCCAGGGATGAAACCAAGTCCTCCGTCCAAGCCAGTCCGTGTGCCCATCCCACAACTGCGCCGGCCACCAGCAACACCGGGACAATGACCCGCCAACCCACGCGGCCCCATCCCCCCAACCATCCCTGGGCCACCAACAAAATCCCGAGCACCGCCGGCACCAGGGTGAAGACATAACGCTCGGGATCCCCAACGCCTCCCTCCCCTTCCAGGTGCTGCCACAGCATCAACGCCAGGAAAAGCGAAGTACCCGCCAGCAGGGGAAACAACCACCCCAACTGCCTTCCCCCCGCCTCCTGTGCGCCCTGCTCCCCTTCCGGCATCCAACCATCTGCCCGCAACCGCTCCGCCCAGATGCCCGAAGCCACATCCCCTGCTTCCCATCCTCCCCGTTGCGCGAACCGCGATGCAAAACCCGCGGCATCCGCGCGGTATGCCGCTTCCTGCGCGCGAAAATCCTCCTCGGCTCCGCCGCTCATCGGGCCAACCAGCGCAGCGTGACCCCCGCCTCCGGTACCGTCACCAGATAAACCCCAGAAGCCAGCGCCAACTCCCCTTCCCACAAGGAAGACTGGGCGCGGTGGCGCTGCAGCAATCGCCCGCCGGCATCGCGAATCTCCACCGTCCACGCCGCCCCCGGCTGCGCTTGGGCGTTCACCACGCGAACCACGCCCGAACCCTCGGCGGGATTGGGGTAGAGGAGAATCTCACCCTCCCTCAACTCCGCCCAATCCTGCACCCCGCTGGTGAAATCGTACATTCCGCATTGCGGGGCGTAGTCCGCGCAAGCCCAGGTCGATAGCTTTCCGGCGACCACGGCCAAGGTCAGCTCATACGCCGCACCGTCCGTCACGTGTGGGACGTGATCGGCCCCTTCGATGGGCACGAAGCAATGATCCAGGCCCAGCGCCTCCGCTTGGTCGTGGATGACGCTGCTCCCATCCACTTCGATCACCGGAAAACCCATCAGGGAAACCGTTCCGGTGCCATAAGGGACCGTCATGTCCGCCGTGCCATGCACCGAAACCAACGGGACATCCCCTGCCGCCAGCCAGGACGCCTCCCGAATGGCCCCGCAGATGTTGAAAATGCCCGCCACCTGCGAGCTGTATCCCGGCGAACCCGATTCCCCCTCCAGCCCTCCGCCCATTCCCGGCGCCTGGGCGTCCACGGCCGCGGGAATCTCGGACACCTGATCCACGTAGGCATGATGGAGGGCGATGAACCCGCCGGCCGATACACCGCCGAGGAAGATGCGATCGGGATCGATGCCGTAAGGATTGCCCGATTCCGCCACCGACTTTCGGAAAAAGCGAACCGCTGCGCGGCTATCGTGCACCCCGCGCCACACCGCCCGGGTCAACTCTCCCTGCAGGTCCAGAATATTTGTGATGCCCAGTCGGTACGACATCGAAGCCACGACATACCCCATGCGCGCCAAATCCTCGGCAAGCGGCACCACATCCTCCCCGTCATTCGCCCCTCCCAAGAAAAATCCGCCATGCGCCAGCACCACCAGCGGCCGGTCGGTGGCTCCGTCTCCGGCAGGTTGGTACAGATCGAACACCAACTCCTCCTCCAACCCGTACACATTTACATTGGCTCCGTACGGCAGGTCATAGGTGACTGTGACGTCTGGGAAGGCGCTGGTGTAGCGGTATCGCTCGCCGTTGCAGGTTTGGCCTGTAGCCTGATTCCCAACCAACAGCAAGGCCAAACCCACAATTCCTCCCCCCATCGCGCACCCCAACGACTTGCGCCAAAGCGAATTTCCGATCTTTTCCATTCGCCCAATATCCAACGCCTCGCCGCAATCCCCTATCCAAAAACATAAAAAAAGCAGCCCGGGTCAACCCTGAGCTGCTTCTCGTACTTCCGTTATCAGCTGATCTTCAGTGCAAATCGAAGCGGTCGAGCTCCATCACCTTGGCCCAAGCCGCGGCAAAGTCCCGCACCATCTTCGCATGGCCATCTGCACACCCATAGACCTCTGCAATCGCCCTGAGCTCCGAGTTGGAGCCGAAGATGAGGTCCACGCGCGTGCCCGTCCACTTCACCGCGCCGCTCTTGCGGTCGCGGCCCTCGAACAGATCCTGATGCGCGTTCACCGCAGCCCAGGTCGTGCCCAAGTCCAGGACGTTCACAAAGAAGTCATTGGTCAACACCCCTGGACGCTGGGTGAACACCCCGTGCTGGGAACCATCGAAGTTCGCATTCAGCGCACGCATGCCCCCGACGAGCACCGTCATCTCAGGAGCGGTCAACGTGAGCAACTGCGCCTTGTCCACGAGCATCTGCTCCGCGGCGACCGCGTGACGCGCCTTCGCATAGTTGCGGAAACCATCCGCCTGCGGCTCGAGCACCGCGAACGACTCGACATCCGTATGCTCAGGGCCCGCATCCGTGCGGCCCGGTGTGAACTTCACCGACACGGGTTGTCCCGCATCCGCTGCCGCTTTCTCGACCGCGGCCACACCGGCCAGCACAATCAAGTCGGCCATGGAGATGCGCGCCGAACCTGCCGCGTGGAAGGCCGTGCGAATCCCCTCGAGGACATCCAGGGTCTTGGCCAGCGAAGCGGGTTGATTTACCTCCCAGTACTTCTGCGGCGCCAAGCGCAAGCGTGCACCGTTCGCCCCACCGCGCATGTCGGAACCGCGGAACGTCGAAGCAGAAGCCCATGCCGTCCGCACCCAATCCGACACCGAAACTCCGGATGCGAGGATGCGCGCCTTCAGGTCTGCGATTTCCGCTGCCCCCACGAGCGCATGCTCCACCGCAGGAACGGGGTCTTGCCAAATCAGCACCTCAGCCGGCACCTCAGGCCCCTGGTAGCGCACGCGCGGTCCCATGTCGCGGTGGGTCAACTTGAACCAAGCGCGGGCGAAGGCGTCGCGGAAGGCCTCGGGGTTCTCGTAGAAATGGCGGGAGATTTTCTCGTAAGCCGGGTCCACCCGCAGCGCCAAGTCCGCGGTGGTCATCACCGGCTGGTGCGTCACCCCTGCGACGTGGGCATCCGGCACCGTGCCTGCACCAGCACCGCCCTTGGGCCGCCACTGGTGTGCCCCCGCGGGGCTCTTCGTCAATTCCCACTCGTATTCGAAGAGGTGCTTGAAATAGTCGTGGCTCCACTGGGTGGGCGTGGTCGTCCATGCCCCCTCGAGACCGCTGGTGATGGTATCTTCCGAGTGGCCCTTGCCCATCGTGTTCTTCCAGCCCATGCTCATCTCCTCGATGGGTGCACCCGCCGGTTCGCGGCCCACGTACTTGGAGGGGTCACCGGCGCCGTGCATTTTTCCGAAGGTGTGACCTCCGGCCACCAGCGCCACCGTCTCCTCATCGTTCATGGCCATCCGTCCGAAAGTCTCGCGCACGTCTCGGGCGGAGGCGAGGGGATCCGGGTTGCCATTGGGGCCCTCGGGGTTGACGTAGATGAGACCCATTTGGACTGCAGCCAACGGGTTCTCCAAATCGCGATCCCCTTCGTACCGCTTGTCGCCCAGCCACTCCGTCTCCGCGCCCCAGTAGATGTCCTCCTCGGGCTCCCAAACGTCCGCGCGCCCGCCGCCGAAACCGAAGGTCGGGAAACCCATGGTCTCCAAGGCGACGTTGCCCGCGAGGATCATGAGGTCCGCCCAGCTGATCTTCTCTCCGTACTTCTGCTTGATGGGCCACAACAAGAGCCGCGCCTTGTCGAGGTTGCCGTTGTCCGGCCAGCTGTTGAGCGGAGCAAATCGGTGCGTACCCGTTCCCGCCCCCCCCCGTCCATCGGCGATGCGGTAAGTGCCGGCGCTGTGCCACGCCATGCGGATGAAAAACGGACCGTAGTGCCCGTAATCCGCAGGCCACCAGTCCTGGTTGTCCGTCATCAGCTTCGCGAGGTCCGCCTTCAGGGCTGCGTAGTCGATCGACGCGAAAGCCTGGGCGTAGTCAAAATCCGCGCCCATGGGATTGGAGGCCGCGCCATGCTGACGCAAGATGTTGAGGGGCAATTGATTGGGCCACCAATCGCGGTTGGAAGTTCCACCGCCCGCCGCCTGATTGACCCGCTGGCTCGAGAACGGGCACTTGGCCGCACCCGCTGTCGCATTGTTTCCGTGCTCCATTTTTTTCGTGATGGTTTATTGTAGGCCAAAATTACAATCCCACCCTCCCTCAGGTTCGACCCCGGTCACACAACTGTGCACAACTTTTTTGCCGGCGCGGCGCAACGGGACGCCGTACCTTTCCCGCGCCAATCCATACCCATGAGCGAGTCATCCATCCCCTGCCCTGCCTGTTCCAGCCCCTACGGTTACTCGGACGGCATGAACTGGAACTGCCCGGAATGCGGTCACACCTGGTCTGCCGGCGACGCCGAGGGTACTGAAGCGGCTCGACCGGCAGACGACACGCGGGTCCTGGACGCCCTGGGGCATCCGCTGAGCGATGGCGACGATGTGGTGGTGATCAAAGATCTCCCGGTCAAGGGCGCCCCCAAGCCCGTCAAGGCGGGCACCAAGGTCAAGAACATCCGCCTGGTGGCGGGCGACCACAACATCGCCTGCCGCATCGAGGGCTTCGGCGCCATGGGGCTCAAATCCGAATTCGTGCGCAAGGCTTGAGCTGGATTCCCAAATCCTTCCCCTTCCACCGCACATCGGGGGCCGCGGTGGCCATCGCATGTCTGGCCCTCGCGCTGGGCGCGGCGCTGTCGATGCCCAACTGGGCGTACTACCGCGTGCACACCTTTGACCTGGGATTGTATGCACGCACAGCATTTGACTGGAGCCGGGGCGTCCACAACGCCGGCGAAGTCCAGGCCTCCATCCCCAAAAGTCTGACCCGCCCGGCGCTCGCCACCCACTTCGACCTCTGGCTCATCCTGTTGGCGCCTGCCGTCCGGCTGGCTGGCGCCCAAGCCTTGATCTGGGCGCAGCTGCTGGCGCCCATCTGGGGATTGTGGGGGCTTTTCAAGGTGGGCACTCGCCTCTCTTCACACCGCTCCGTGGGTCCGCTGTTGATGCTCTGCACGGCGACCTCCTTCGGGTTGTACCATGCCTGGACGTTCCCTTATCACAGCGAGGTGGTGGGGTGGAGTTTTTTGCCGTGGTGGTGGTATGCGCTCCTTCAGCCGGGTCGGAAAGCGGCGTGGCGCTGGGTTTGGCTTGCCCTGCTGCTCATCGCCAAGGAAGACATGGGGCTGCACATGGCCTTCGTGGCGGGGGCCGTGGCCCTGTTGCATCCCGCCTCCGACAATCCCCGGCTGCGCAGGCAGGCGGGGGTGGACGCACTGATTTCGCTCCTCTATGCCCTTTGTGTCCTGGGGTGGTGGATGCCCGCTTTCGCCGGAACGGGGTCGGTCTCCAACCTCGACCACGGCCCCTTGGCGGCGGTGTTGCGGGCCCTGGCGCAATCCGATGGGGCACAGCTGAGGGACGCCACGGAGCAGTTGGGAAGGGCCTTGTTTGCACACCATGGCCCCCATGATTACGGGTTTCATTGGAAGAGGGAGTGGTGGCAGGCCCTCATGCTCTCCGGCGCCTGGCTGTGGTGGCGCCGGCCGGCGGTGTTCCTGATGCTCGTCCCGCTGGTCGCCGCTAAGATGTGGCACGACAACCCCGCGGTCTGGGGGACTTTGAAGCATTACAATGTGGGTTTGGGGTGGTGGATGCCGCTGGGGGTGGTGCTGGCATGGGGGCACCGCGCGCGCGAAATCGCAACGGATCAGGAGGGTTGGCGCAGGGTGAGAAGATACGCGTTGCCCGGGGGCTTGGTCTTGGCCGTCTGGGGCAGCGCATGGGCCACCCACCGCACCTTGCACCATTCCCGGCAGTGGATGGACCCTGGGTCGGTGGACTTGTGCTCGGAGCCCCATTGGCAGTCCACGATGTCGCCCCAAGCCCATGCCGAGTGGCGCACACTCGTCCCCACCGAAGCGCGGGTCAGCGCCTCCCACCACCTCGTTCCCTACCTCATCCGGCAGCCGGTGCTGAAAGGGTTTCCGGAGACGAGCGCTTGCGACCATGTCGTGGTGTATGATTTTCCACAAGGGGATGCCCCTTATGCCCGTTCGGAGGTGATGCGCGAGATTTCCACCCTGTTGACCTCCGGGGAATGGGAACAGCTGGCGCGTTCTCCGGGGCTCTACGTCCTCAGGCGGAAGGGGCCGCGTCTCTGAAGCCCTGATCGCCTCGCGGTGGTCCCGCATCCCGGAGCGCCTCCACCACCGGTACATCCGCAGCAGCCCATTCCCCGTCCACCTGCGCGAGCTGGGCCGGAGGCAACCAACAGAAGGCCATGTGCTCCCGGAGTTGCACGTGGGACCGGTCGCAGGGGTGGACGAAGGCGCACCGGTAGGCGTGCAGCACCACGCGCAAGCCGGGATAATCGTGCTCCACCGTGCCCACGCGCTCGCCCACTGTGACGCGAATGCCCAGCTCCTCCCAGAGCTCCCGTGCCAGCGCGGCGGCATGCGACTCCCCCGCTTCCAACTTGCCCCCGGGGAACTCCCATTTCCGGTCGAGGTACGCCACCTCATGCGGACCCCTGCGGGCGCACAAGATCTCCCCCTCGTGCTGCAATATCCCGGCCACCACCTCTACTGTGCGCATACCGTCAAACCTCGGACGGTTCGCCCCAGATGCGCCGCCAGAGCGACGGGAAGAAGTCGCGCTCCTTGCCCGGTGGCGGCCCGCCCTCGGCGGCGATGAACTGCAGCCCTTCTCCCTCCCGCCGGGCCGCGAATCGGAAAATGAAATCCTCGGTGACCCGGGGCGGCGCCACAAAAGTCCCAAAGCGCAAGTCCGCCAGCGTCACCCGGTCTCCGTCCACCGCCGTCACCGCCAGAAACCCATCGCTGAACCACTGCAACACCTCCCAGGTCTCCCCGCGCGCGGGTAGAATATTGTGCTGCTTGGGCACCGGGTGCAGCCGCAACGGCGTCGCATCGAGCAGCGAAGTGGTGCCCACGTAAAACACATCCCCGGCATCGACCGCCACACTCCACAGGATATTGTTGAGGATGGTGGGGGTGGTGATCACAGAAACCGCTTGGATGCCTTGGCGTGAGAGGGCGTCGTTTACGGTGGAATCGATTTGGACTTTATGGTTGATTGTCAAGGCCAAATAAAAACAACTCACGCCCCACCCCACCCCATTCCACACCCGCCTGGCGCGCGACCCCACCGCACTGCGGGCCACGCCCACCAACGCGAGCAGGAACGGCACGGTGTACAGCGGATCCGCCACGGAAATCGTGCTCCACGAGACCCGCAGGTCCGAGAATGGAGCAAAAACCTGGGTCCCGTACAAGGTGAAGCAGTCCAGCAGCACGTGCGTCGCCAATGTGGCGAACCAGAAAAACGTCCACGCCCCCCAGCCCACCTCGGTTTTTTGCAGCAACCTCCGGGACAGCAACCCCAACAGAGGCGCCAGCAGGACCATGAAGAGGACCGAGTGCGTGATGCCGCGGTGGAAGGCCAGATTATCCAGCGGATCCAACCACAACCCGCCCAGCACGTCGAGGTCCGGAATCGTGCCGCCCACCGCGCCGAGCCACAGGGCGCGGTTGCCCAGCTTCCTCCCCAGCACCGCCTCCCCTGTGGCGGCGCCCAGCACCAGTTGCGACAACGAATCCATGCCGCGAAGTTACGGCCCCGGGGCGGCGTTCGCGACGCGGCCCAGAGGGGCGGTCACCACGCCCAGCGGCGCGCCACATGCACCAGCAGCAACAGCGCCGGCACCTCGATCAGGGGGCCGATGACCCCCGCCAGCGCCTGGCCCGACCCCAGCCCGAAGACCCCGATCGCCACGGCGATGGCCAGCTCGAAGTTGTTGCCGGCGGCGGTGAAGGCCACCGCGGCGCTGCGGTCGTAGGGGGCGTTGAGGGATTTGGCCAGAAAAAAACCGATGGTGAACATGCCCGCGAAATAGAGCACCAACGGCACCGCGATGCGCAACACATCGCCCGGAAGCGCGAGCAAGGTGTCGCCTTTGAGCGAAAACATCACGACGATGGTGAAGAGCAGGGCGAAGGGGGTCACCCGGCCCAGCCGTGGCAGCACCTCCCGCTCCAGCCGCTCCAGGCCCAACGCCCGGCGCCCCACCGCGCGAATTGCCGCGCCGAGCGCGAACGGAATCCCCAGATAAATCAGGACGCTCTCCGCCACCATCCCCACCGACAGGTCCAGCGCCACGCCCTCCAACCCCACCCACTCGGGCAGCTGGGTCATGAAAAACCAGGCGTAGAACGGGTAGGCCACCACCTGAAACAGGCTGTTGAGCGCCACGAGCGCCGCGCCGTATTCCCGGTTGCCGTCGGCCAAATCGTTCCAAACCAACACCATCGCAATGCAGCGCGCGAGGCCGATGAGCACCAGGCCCGAGAAGTAGGCGGGCTCGTCCCCCAGAAACACGGCGGCCAGCGCGAACATCAGCACGGGCCCCACGACCCAGTTGAGCAGCAGGGAAAGG
This sequence comes from Bacteroidota bacterium, assembly GCA_041191165.1. GTDB lineage: Bacteria > Bacteroidota > Bacteroidia > Flavobacteriales_D > Sanyastnellaceae > CAMCYM01. Next base: position 12,252 of record JBEEPJ010000026.1, read on the forward strand.
CCCAGCAGGCGCACGTTGCGGAACACCCCGGGGAGCAGGGCGTAATCGACGCGGGCGAAGGGGGGCACCATCATGGCGATGAGGCCCAGGGCCAGCGGGAGGTTGGTGGTGCCGGCCGAGGCGGACTCCAGCGCAGCGGGCAGGCCGGGGACGAGGCGACCGAGGGCGATGCCCACCGCCATCGCCAGGAAGATCCACAGGGTCAGGTACCGGTCGAGCAGGGACAGCCGCTTCCGGGCCGGCGCCGCGCAGGTCGCATCGGCGCTCATGACCCGCGGAGCTCGGCGGCCCGGCGCATGACGTAAAACATCTCGGTGCCGATTTGCAGGGCCCGTTCGCGGTACACCTCCGCTTCGCGGTCCGTGCCGTCGGATGCCTTGGGGTCGACGTACGGAACCGAGAACCGGGCGGCCGCCCCGAAGACCAGCGGGCACGCCCCGTCGGCCTCCGCGCAGGTCATCACCGCCGCGAAGCCGGACTGCGGATTCGCAGGGTCCGAATAGTGTTTGCTGAACGCCACGACCGACGGGGCCGACGGCTGCAGGGCGACCAGGTACCGAACGTTGATCGGGGAACCGGCCTCCTGCTCCACAATCTCCACCCCCAGCTCCCGCAGGGCCCGCACCGCGCGCGGGTTAAAGGCCGTCACCTCCGTTCCGCCACTGAAGGTGCGCACGTGGTCCAGGCCGTAGTGCGCGGCGGCGGCTTGGGAAAGGATTTGGCCTATGTGGCTGCGGCGGCTGTTGTGCGTGCAGATGAACACGAGCGGCGCCTGCTCCTCTTGCTGGGCAATCCACCAGGCCAAACCCTCCAACTCCTCCATCCGCTCCGGCGCGGTGGTTTCCGGCAACCGGCGCGAAGCGGCATCGAGTTGCTGGCAGGTCGTTTCCAAGTCGGGCATGGTCGTGAGGGCGACAAGGACCCCGTTCATGAGGGTGTGCAACATGGTGCGTCGGATGAACAGGTGATCGAAGTGCGGGCGGCGCGCTGCACCGCAGGGCAGAACGCGGCCTCCAGCGCCTGCCAGGCCGCTGGCTGCACGCAATAGGCCGCCCGGCCCCCGCTGCAATCGCAGGCCACGAGGCCGGCCGCGACCAGCACGGCCAGATGGCGCGAAACGGTGGCTTGCGCGAGGCCGGTGAGGGCGACGAAGTCGGCATTGACGCAACCCTCCTGGTCGAGCAGGTGCATCACCATGGCCCAACGGGCGGGGTGGCCCAGGGCCTTGAGCTGGCCCGTGAGGCTGTTGTGGGCTTCGGAAAACAGGTCGCTGCGGGTAATTCCCATCGTTTTATTGCTTTATCGCAATATTACGATATTCCATCCTTTCCATGCAAGCCGGAACAGCGGACCGGCCGCAACTTCGCCCGTGATTGCGCTGACCGCGCTCCCCCAGCGCCTTCCGCTTCGTTAAAATCCCGCGCCAGACAACCTTTTGAGGCCTTTGCGTGTTCTTGCAGCATGGGAAAGTTCTCCGTCCTCGCATTGGCCAGTTCCTTGCTGGCTGCGCTCACATCTTGGGGCCAAACCGAAAACTGCTTCACCATCGCCGGCCCGGCGGGCGCGACGTGGAGCTTGTCCCAGGAGTCCGACCCCCTGCAGAGCACCTCAGGGACGCTGCCCCAGGATGCCGCGTTCTGCGTGGAGGCGGGGTGCTTCGTGTTCACCCTGTATTCCGAGAACGGCGGTCTGGAGACGGCCGCGGTCTTGGGACCGGATGGCACCAATGGGTTGAGTTCGTCGGTCGCCGACGCTTTCTACCTCTACGCCACGCTTTCCGTTGATGGAACCACGGGGTGCATGGATCCCGTCGCCTGCAACTACGACGCGGCCGCCACCTGTCCTTCCTATCTGCTCTGCGACTACGGTTGCTATGGCTGCACCCAACCGGAGGCCTTCAACTACGACCCTGAGGCCACCTGGGACAACGGCACCTGCTGCACGTCCCACTGGGCCACCGTCGTCGCAGATGCGCCCGTGGGCGTGCTGTTCTACAATGGCACCGGCACCCTGACGGGTGGTACCCCGGACTCCCCCTTCTGCCTCCCGGATGGCTGCTACCATTTTTACGCCTACACCCTGGACCCCGAGGCTCCGGCTGAGAATTTCCAGGTTGTTTTAGAGGATGGCAGCATTTTGTTCTCGGGCAACACCGCCGACTTGGATCCCGTCCTGCCGGCATCCATCGAACTCGGGGCGGTGCAGGGTTGCACTTACGCATTTGCCTGCAACTACAATCCAGAAGCCACCTGTGACGATGGCACCTGCGAGTACATTTCGTGCGGCGGATGCACCGATGCCACGGCCACCAATTACGATGAGACGGCCACCTTCGACAACGGCTCGTGTTGCTGGGGCGACGTGGGCCAAGTCACCGCGGACGGTTGGGGGTACTGGAGCCTGGCCACGAGCGGCGTGGCGGTGACCTATGGCGAAGGCTATGGACCGTCGGACGCTTGCCTGTACCCTGGCTGCCTGTACTTCTCCGCCAGCGCGGCGGGGAACATCGGTCCCGACGCCCAGCCCGTCACCTTCACCCTCACCTCTCCCGATGGCGAAGTGCTCGCCACCCTGACCACGGATGAATGGGGTTGGGGAAGCATCACCCTCGAATACGGAGAAGCCATCTCCGGTTGCACAGAATCCTACGCCTGCAATTACAACCCCGATGCCACCTGCGGCGATGGGTCTTGCGATTACAGCTGTTACGGCTGCACCGACCCCGAGGCGAGCAACTACGACCCCGAGGCCACCGCGGAGAGCGGATATTGCTGCTACAGCCCCTATTACACCCTGGAAGCCACGCAGCCCATCGAGTGGTGGGTGGCCACCCTCGACAACCTGACGTGGGGCAGCGCCTCGGGCGAATCCGGGTACTGCGACCCGGGGACCTGTTACCAAATCCAAGCCTGGAGCCTGACGGGGCTCCCCTTCGACCTGAACATCTATGGGCCGGATGGGAGTTTGTTCTACGCCCTCACGAACAACCCCAATCCCTACTGGTCCGCGCAATTCTCCGAGGATGAAATCCAAGGCTGCACGGATCCCGGCGCCTGCAATTACCTGCCCGAGGCCACCTGCTCAGACCCGTACCTGTGCGACTACAGCTGCTTGGGATGCACCGATGCCACCGCCCCCAACTTCAACCCGGCGGCCACGGTGGATGACGGAACTTGTTGCACGGCGACGGACTGGTATGCGCTGACGGCTTCCGGGGAGCTCGCATTCTGGGCCTACCAGCCCACCACGGGAGAATGGCAGTACGGCCACTACCCCTTCCAAAGCGGATTTTGTATGGCCTCGGATTGCTTCGTTTTTCAAGCCTTCGCCTTCGTGCCGGAGCCGATGGGATTTTCTATCCTGGGGCCCAGCGGCGACGAGGTGGCCAGTGGCACCTTGGTCAACGGCATGACCCCCCCGCTGGCCATCGGCACACCGGGAGAAGTGGCCGGGTGCACGGACCCCTCCGCCTGCAACTACGACGAATTCGCCACGTGTGATGCCGGCAACTGCCTCTGGTATTGCGGGGGTTGTCTCGACCCGAGTGCCTTGAATTACAACGGCGAAGCGGAGTTTGAAGACGGTTCGTGTTTCTACGCTTTGGAGGCGCCCAATCTCGGGATGAACCTGGTGCCGGATGGCGACCAGTTCTACGTGTCGGCGACTTGGTCGGATTTGGGCTCCTCGCACTGGGTGGTACCGAGCGACGGGGCGGCCATGGC
>JBEEPJ010000027.1:0-18127 GCA_041191165.1 Bacteroidota bacterium
AGTTGTTGACGGCTTACCGCTTCGACGGCGGCTCGGGGCCCGCCTATTACAACGCAGACGGCGAATCCCTGCGCCGTGCCTTCCTCAAATCACCTGTGGAGTTCAGCCGCATTTCGAGCCGCTACAATTTGAAGCGTTTTCATCCTGTGTTGAATCGGGTCAAGGCCCACCTCGGCACCGACTATGCCGCTCCGCATGGCACGCCGATCATCGCCGTGGGGGATGGGGTCGTGTCCAAGAGTGAGTACCACTCCGGCAACGGCAACTACGTCAAGATTCGGCACAACAGCACTTACGAAACGCAGTACCTGCACATGTCCAAGCGGGCGGTCTCCGCGGGACAACGCGTTCACCAAGGCCAAGTCATCGGCTACGTGGGCTCCACCGGCTTATCGACCGGACCGCATGTCTGTTTCCGGTTCTGGAAAAACGGCAGGCAAGTGGACCACCTTTCCGAGGAGTCGCCTGCATCCGAACCCATCTCCAAAAAAGAACGGCCCGCTTTTGAGCAAGCGCTGCGGGAGATGCAGGGGTGGTATGCCGAGGGCGACTGAGCCATTCCGTGCAACCCTTTTCGATCGGTTCGGGTCTTGTTTGCGGGTGCTGGATTCCAGCCGGCACTTCATGGTTCCCTGACTGAAGACCGGGCTGTCCTACGACCTGCAAGACCTCGGATCCATCTTCGGTCATCGTGGTTAGGGTTCAACCCCTTGGTCGCACCTCATCCGTGCTTCCAAGGGGTTTTTTCATGCCTGGAGGGCGAGGGCTTGGCCGTAGCGGCGGATTTGGTCTACCATGGCGCGCAAACCGTTGGCACGCGTGGGACTCAGGTGCGAGGACAGCCCGACCCGATCCAGCACCCAGAGCGGGGCCTGCGCCACCTCAGCAGGCGGAAGGCCGTCGAAGATATGCACCATCATGCCCGCCAAACCCTTGGTGATGATGGCGTCGCTGTCCGCCTCCAGGTGCACAGTGCCATCGGGGTTGCGGGAGGCGATCATCCACACCCGCGACTGACAGCCCCGGATGAGCCACTCGTCCGAGCGGCGCTCCTCCGGAATGCCCGGGATTTCTTTGCCCCAGTCGATGATGCGTTCATACTTGTCCGTCCAGTCATCGAATGCATTGAACTCGGCTTCGATGGCGCGTTGGCGGTCTTCGATGGATTCCATGCGGGAAAGGTACGGCAGGAGGTCAGCGGCTTAGCTCAACATGCGGGCGGCGCGGTGCACAGCGGCCAGGAGGACATCGACTTCTTCAGGGGTATTGTAGGCCGCAAAGGAGGCGCGGACGGTGCCAGGAACGCCGAAGTGTTCCATGAGGGGTTCCGCACAGTGCAGGCCCGTGCGCACGGCGACCCCCTGGGCATCGAGGAGCACGCCCACGTCGTAGGGGTGTGCCCCTTCGAGCAGGAAGCTCACCACGCCCGCCTTTTCCGGGGCCGTCCCGAGGATGCGAAGGCCCGGGATGGAGGCCAAACCCGCTCGGGCCATCTCCGCCAGCCGCCGCTCATGCGACGCTATCGCCTCCACCCCCCAGTATTCCATCCAATCCAGGGCCGCAGCCGTGGCGATGGCGCCGCTGATGTGGGGCGTTCCCGCCTCGAATTTGTGGGGCAGTCCGGCATACGTGGTGCCCCGTTCGAAGCTGACGCTGGCGATCATCTCGCCCCCCCCCAGGAACGGCGGCATGGCCTCGAGCCACTCCCGGCGTCCGTACAACACCCCCAACCCCGTGGGTCCGTAGATTTTGTGCGCCGAAAAGACGTAAAAATCGGCCCCCAAGTCGCGTACATCGACCTGCAGGTGGGGGACCGCTTGGCAGCCATCCACGAGGACCCGGGCGCCCACGGCTTGGGCTTCCGCGATCCAGCGCTTGGCGGGATTGATGGTGCCCAGCACGTTGGAGACGTGGGTGAACGCCACCATCCGCGGTTCCAGGGCGAGGGCCCGTGCCCAATCCTCTTCGTCCACCGTGCCGTCGGGCAAGACGTCCACGGGCACCAAGCGGGCTCCGCGCTCGGCGACGACCATCTGCCAGGGCACGATGTTCGCGTGGTGCTCCATCCGGGTCACCACCACGACATCGCCGGGGCCGAGGTACGTGCGGCCCCAGCTCCACGCCACCAGGTTGATGGCGGCGGTGGCCCCGGAGGTGAACAGAATTTCATCGGTGGAGGCGGCATTCAAGTGCCGACGGACCCGCTCCCGGGCCGCCTCGAAGGCGTCGGTCGCCTCTTGGGACAGGGCATGCACCCCGCGGTGGACGTTGGCGTGACGGGTGCGGAGGTAGTCCGCTTGGGCCGAGATGACCTGTTCCGGTTTTTGGGCAGACGCCGCGCTGTCCAGGTACACCAGCGGCTTGCCGTGCACCTGCCGGCCCAGGATGGGAAACTGGGCGCGGATGGCGTCGATATCGTAGGGAGGAGGGGTCATGGGGTGGGATTTCGATGGAGCCGGAGGAGCCATTCTTGGTTGCCGTCGCCGCCGGCCACCGGCGAAGGCACCGAACCGAGGACTTCGAACCCGGCGGCGATTGCGGCGGAGGACACGGTGTCCAAGGCCTGCTGGCGCAGGCGGGGGTCGTGGACCACCCCGTTCCGGCCCAGGCCTTGCGGTCCCACCTCGAACTGGGGTTTTACCAGCACCACCCCGTCCGTCGGTGCAGCGGGGGCCAGCAGGCCGGCCAGCGGCGCGAGCACCCGCGTCGCGCTGACGAACGAAACATCGACGGCGAACCAGCTGGGCAGGGAGGCCCCACGTTCCAGCACCTGGGCCGCCTCGAGGGACTGAATTTGCGTCTTGTCGAACCAGACGACCCGGGCGTCCTGCCGCAGCTCCGCCGCCAGCTGGTCGGACCCGGCGTCCACCGCGATCACGCCCACCGCCCCGTGCGCCAGCGCCACCTCGGTGAACCCGCCCGTCGACGCTCCCACGTCCAATGCCCACTTGCCCTGCGGCGTCAATTCAGGCCAAACCTCCAAAGCCCCCAACAGCTTCAGCGCCCCCCGACCCACCCAAGGCATGGGCGGCGAAGCCCACTCCAACACCGCATCCTCCGGCACCTCCTTCCCGGGCTTGTGCACCACCCCCCCATTCACCCGAACCCCGGACCATTCAATATCCCGGGCTGCCCGGGCCCGCGAGGCCGACAACCCCCGCTGGACCATCAATCGGTCCAGTCGCTCCATCCTTCCCCGTTGTCAAATCCCCCGTGACGGGCCGCCCAACCCTTTCGCACCGCCTCCTGCACCCCACCCTCCGGCAGGGCCCGCAACACATCGCCCACAAACGCCTCGACCAACAACGCCCGGGCATCTGCTTCCGCAATCCCGCGGGACTGGGCGTAGAAGAGGGCTTGGTCGTCGATTTGGCCTATGGTACAGCCATGGCTACACTTCACATCGTCCGCGTAAATTTCCAGCTCCGGCTTGGAGTGCATGACGGCTTCGCGGCCCACCACCAAGTTCGCATTGCGCTGATAAGCCTCGGTTTTCTGGGCATCGGGGCGCACGAAAATCTTGCCGTTGAAAACGCCTTGCGCCCGGTCGTACAAAACGCCCCGGTAGTCCTCGTCACTGGTGCAGTTGGGGACGCGGTGGTCCACCGTGGTGTAGTGCGCCACGCGCTCCTCACCCGTGGGGAGATAGGCCCCCAGCATGCGGGCATGGGCTCCTTCCCCTGTGAGCCGAAGGGTCCAATCGTTGCGCACCTGCGCCGCGCGCACCAACACCGATACCGTCTCCAATCGGCTGCCGGCCTGCTGCTCGGCAGCCAGATGGCACTGGCGGTGCACCTGGCCCGCATCGTCCACCACCTGGTGCCACGCCCCTTCCGCGTTCTCGCCCAGTTCCCACTCCCAGGTGGTTCCGGTGAATCCCGTGGTGCCTGCGGCCGCATGGGACCATTCGATCAGGGTAGCCCGGGCTCCGGCCCCGAGCACCACCCGGTGGGTCGGAAAGGCCGCCACATCCACCCCATCGAGCACGGATTCCACCAAAATCGGGGCATCCAATCGCACCCCATCCGCCACCCGCAACTGCAATCCCTCCTGGGCAAACCGGGTCGACACCGCGCCCATCCAATCGTCCCCGTGAAAGCCCTTCCGTTCCTCCGCCCCCTTCGCGTTGCGCACGTCCACCCCCACGCCCACCGGCAATTGGCTCAGCTCAGGCACCCATCGCCCATTCCAGATCACCAACCGATACCCTTTCCAATCCGGGCACGCCACCTCCCGGCCGGCGGGCAAGCTCGTCGCGCCCGGCCGCAAACGCCGGCCCAGCAGGCCCGTCAGCGGCGTAAAGCGCCACCGCTCCAACCGGCGGTGCGGCACCGGCCACTGGCCCAGCGCCCGACGGGCCGCCTCCCGAACCTCCGAGCCTCCATCGGTTCCCAGGTCCTCCCAGTCCCCCTCCAGCGCCTCCAACCACGCCCGACCCTGGGTTTCGACTGCGGCCGGGGCGGGCACGTGCCGCAACCTCGTCCGCACCTCCTCCCGAAAATCCGCAGGCCCACCTGGCCCGTCTTGCGCAATCTCCCAGCTCATTGTACCCGCTCTTTGATCCAATCGTACCCCTTCTCCTCCAGCTCGAGGGCGAGCTCCTTGGGACCCGACTCGACGATGACCCCGTCGAACAGCACGTGCACGCGATCCGGGACGATGTAGTCGAGCAAGCGCTGGTAGTGCGTGATGACGAGGAAGCTCCGGTCGGCGGAGCGCATCCGGTTGACCCCTTCGGATACGATGCGCAGGGCATCGATGTCCAGGCCGGAGTCCGTCTCGTCTAGGATAGCGAGTTTGGGCTCCAACATCGCCATTTGAAAAATCTCGTTGCGCTTCTTCTCGCCACCGGAGAACCCCTCGTTCACCGAGCGATTCTTGAGCCTGCCATCGAGCTGCACCCACGCGGAACGCTCTTGCACCAGCTCGAGGAAGGCCCGGCCGCCGATGGGCTCAAGCCCTTGATATTCACGCTTGCCATTAAGCGCCGCGCGCAGGAAGTTCATGTTGGACACGCCCGGGATTTCCACGGGGTATTGGAAGGCCAAAAAAAGCCCCGCCCGCGCCCGATCCGTCACCTCCAGCTCCAACAAATCCACCCCGTCGAAGTCCACCGCGCCCGCGGTCACCTCATAATCCTCGCGCCCCGCCAGCACCGAGGCTAGCGTGGACTTCCCAGAACCATTGGGCCCCATGATGGCGTGCACCTCCCCTGGGGGAATGTGCAGGTTGAGGCCTTTGAGAATCTCGTGCTCGCCGATGCGAGCGTGCAGGTTGGTGATGTTGAGCATGGGAATTATCCGACACTTCCCTCGAGGGAAATTGACAACAATTTGGTGGCCTCCACCGCGAATTCCATGGGGAGTTTGTTCAGCACCTCCTTCGCGTATCCATTGACAATCAAGCTGATGGCTTGTTCCTCGTCGATGCCGCGTTGGAGGCAATAGAAGATTTGGTCTTCCGCAATCTTGGAGGTCGTGGCCTCGTGCTCCACACGAGCGGTGGGGTTGCGCACGTCGATGTACGGGAAGGTGTGCGCGCCGCTCGTGCTGGTCATCAGCAGGGAGTCGCATTGCGAGAAGTTGCGGGCGTTTTCCGCCGAAGGCATCATTTGGACCAAACCCCGGTAGCTATTGTGGCTCCGGCCCGCCGAAATCCCCTTCGAAACGATGGTCGAGGAGGTGTTCTTGCCCAAGTGAATCATCTTGGTGCCAGTGTCCGCCTGCTGCATGTGGTTGGTCACGGCTACGCTGTAAAACTCGCCGACGCTGTCGTCGCCCTTGAGGATGCAGCTGGGGTACTTCCAGGTCACCGCACTGCCGGTCTCCACCTGAGTCCAGCTGATCTTCGCCCGGTCGTGGCAGATGCCGCGCTTGGTGACGAAGTTGAATACGCCGCCCTTGCCCTCGGCATCGCCGGGGTACCAGTTCTGGACGGTGCTGTACTTGATCTCGGCGTCGTCCAGGGCAATCAGTTCGACCACGGCGGCGTGCAGTTGATTTTCGTCCCGCTGGGGGGCTGTGCAGCCCTCGAGGTAGCTCACGTAGCTGCCGCGATCGGCCACCACCAACGTCCGCTCAAACTGACCCGTACCCGCCTCGTTGATGCGGAAATACGTACTCAGCTCCATGGGACAACGCACCCCGGGCGGGATGTAGCAAAAGGAACCATCCGTAAACACCGCCGAGTTGAGCGCGGAATAGAAGTTGTCGCGCACGGGAACCACCGACCCGAGGTACTTCCGCACCAAGTCCGGATGCTCCTTGACCGCCTCGCTCATCGAGCAGAAAATGATGCCCAGCTCCCCGAGCTTCTCCTTGAATGAGGTCGCCACACTCACACTGTCCATCACGAAATCCACTGCCACCCCTTGCAAGCGCTTCTGTTCCTCCAGCGAAATTCCCAAGCGGTCCATGGTCTTGCGCAGCTCCGGATCTACTTCATCCAGGGAGTTGAGCTTGGGCCGGGACTTGGGCGCCGCATAGTAGCTGATGGCTTGAAAATCAGGGTGTTTGTAGTCCAAATGCGGCCAAACGGGCTCCTCCATTCCCACCCAGGCCCGCAAAGCCTCCAACCGCCATTCCAGCAGCCACTCGGGCTCCTCCTTCTTCGCTGAGATGAAGCGAACGATGGATTCGCTCAGTCCCGGGGGGGCTTTGTCCGTTTCAATGTCGGTTGAAAATCCGTAGGCATACGACTGCTGCGTCCATGCCTCCAACACTTCATTCTTCTTGTCGTATGCCATGGTGTTGCCTCCTTTTCGTCAGAGCGAAAAGCTCTCTCCGCAGCCACACGTGCGGTTCGCGTTGGGATTGTAAAACTCGAAGCCCTTTCCATTGAGCCCGCCGCTGTACCGCAATTCCGTCCCCACGAGGTACAAGAAGCTCTTGCGATCGACTACGATTTTCACGCCCTTGTCCTCGAAAACCTGGTCCCCTTCCTTCATTTCGTGGTCAAAATCAAGTTGGTACATCAACCCCGAACAACCTCCGCCCTTCACGCCCACCCGAACGAATCGCTCGGCGTCACCCCCGGCCTCGCTCAGGAGCCGCTGAACCTGATCTTTTGCACTTTCGCTTACGGTGATCATTGCATCCCCTTTTTATGGTAGCAAAGTTAGGTTGTTAAGATTCATTCTAAACAAAGTCGGGGCGGGGATGTTCATCATAGGGGCGCAAGAATTCCCGGCAGGGGGCGCAAAGTACCCGGTTGGGGGTTGTAAGTTTGGCCTGACAAGCGCTCGCCCATGGCATCACCCCGCACGACTTCCGGCATCACGACCTCCATCACCACCCTCGTGGGCATGACGCTGACATTGACCATGATCGGGTGCATTGCAGCCCTTTACGTGTTGGGAAAAGGATGGGAACAGCAGTTGCGGCAGGAAGCCCGTGTGCAGGTGTACTTTCAGCGGGAACTCGATGCCCAGGCGCTCCACCTCGCGCAAGAGGCGCTGCGCACCGATCCCGCAGTAGCTGAGGCGCGCTACCTCGATCCGGCTGAGGCCAGCCGCGAACTGGAGCAGGAATTGGGGGAATCTTTCGTGGATTTTCTCGGCTATGTCCCGCTGCCCGATGTCATGGACCTGACCATGCGGCCTGAGTTTGGATCTTCAGAGGCCTTGGAGGGTGCAGTGGCCCGGATGCGCGAAATTCCCGGGGTCTCGGAGGTGGTTTGGCAAGCGGACCTGCTCGCGGGCATCGAGACGACCATCCAGCGTTTGGTCGGACCCATGGCCCTGATGGCAGCGCTTTTCCTGGTGGTGGCGGTGGCCCTGTTGCACAACACCATTCGCCTCACCGTGTTTGCGAGGCGATTCATTATCAAGACCATGCAACTCGTGGGCGCCCATCCCCGGCTCATTCGCCGGCCCTTTCTGGTCCAAGGCGCCTTGCTGGGCGTGGTTTCCGGGCTCTTCAGTTTTGCGCTGGTCACCGGTTTGATGGCTTTCGTGCGGAGCATCGCCGGAGAGTTGCTCATGCACTGGGGCGGGATGCACATGCTCGCCCTTGCGGGGGGATTGGTGGGATTGGGGGCATTCCTGGGGTGGATTTCCACGGTTTTTGCCGTCAACCGCTACCTGCGGATGGAGATGGACCGGTTGTATTGAGTCGATTGGCTAACTTTGAGGCATGGCAAACGAAAAAAAGGCCACAACTCCATCCGACGGCTTTGCCATGGGCAAAAGCCAGTTCGTGCGCTTGGGGTTGGGCATCTTGCTGCTCATCGCAGGTTACCTGCTCATGTCAGGAGGGAAATCCGAGGATCCTGAAGTCTTCAATCCGGAGATTTTCAATAACCGCAGGCTGGTCGTGGCGCCCATCGTCGTCTTGCTCGGTTATGCCACGGTTTTTCATGCCATTTTGAAGCGCTGATGGGCGTTTTGGAGGCCATTTTGCTGGGGTTGTTGCAGGGTCTCACCGAGTTCTTGCCCGTCAGCAGTTCAGGACATTTGGCACTGGGTCAAGCCCTTCTCGGGGAAGCGGGAACCGAGGACCTGCGGTTCAACATCTTGGTGCATGGTGCCACGGCCCTCAGCACCATCTGGGTTTTTCGAAAAGACATAGGGCAGTTGATTGTAGGGGTTTTTCGGAACGGATCGCTGCCGGCACTGGGACCGGAAGAAACGGGTATTCCCGCCAGAAATTTCGTCGGTTGGTTGGTGGTGTCAGCCATTCCCGCGGCGATTGTGGGTTTGAGCCTCCGAGACTGGTTTGAGACCCACTTCGTAGGTCAACCCGCTCGGGTGGGGATCATGCTCATGGTGACGGGGGTTTGGCTGTTGCTGGCCCAACGATTTGCCCAAAACGGCAAGCCCATGGGCATGCGTGGAGCAGTGCTGATGGGTTTGGCCCAAGCGGTCGCCATCTTGCCGGGAATCAGCCGGTCGGGAGCGACCATCGGAATGGGACTTTTAAGTGGGGTACCTCGGGCGGAGGCTGCGCGGTTCAGTTTTCTCATGGCCCTGCCACCCGTATTGGGAGCCATGCTGCTCGAGACCTTGGACTTGATGGAAGCCACTTCGCTCCCAGCAGGAGGAGAATCGCCAGGATTGGTTTATGCGGCTGGATTTATCGCGGCCTTTTTTTCCGGTGCATTGGCTTGCCGATGGATGATTCAATTGGTGCGCAAACTAAACCTCGGCTATTTCGCGTTTTACTGTTTGGCCGCAGGTCTGCTGGCCTCGATTTTCTTGCGCTGAAACCACGCAAACAACGAACACGATGAAGAGCAATCCCTGGAACTGGTGGATGGCCGCTTGGACCTTGTTGGTTCTGGCCACGGGCTGCACGCAGGCGACGTTTACCGAGCCCATGCCCATCGATCGACGCGACTTGTCTGCTTTCCCGGAAGGATGGAGAGGGGTTTGGGTGGACAAGGAGAATCAGGCCTACAAAGTGGCAGACCACTACTTCATGCCCGCTGACAGCAGCGAGTTGTTCATCTTGGGCCACGAGATGAAGCTGCGACGCTACCGGGACTTTCTGGTCATCAACCGCAAACAAGATGACGGAACCTGGGAGGTCATTCTGGCCAAACGCCGTGGAAACGTCGTGTCCCTCTACGGATTTAACAGCGACAACGAAGAAGCAGTGGCGGTTTGGAAGGAAGTGTTACCCGACGGAATCTCCACTACGGGGGTGGGAGAGGACAGCAAGAAGTGGATTCTCAAACCGGAAAACAACGCTGCCTTCCGAAAACTTGTGCGCAAAGGAGGCATCACCCCGCTCGGCGAATGGGTGCGCCGAACGGAGTAATCTCCAACTACCCTTCGCAGCCGCTGAACGCAGATTTCAGGCTTGCGCCGGGGCCAAGGAAGCCTGGTAATTGAGGTCCACCTGGTCCCAGTTGATTCTGCGGAAAAAGGCCTCCATGTAATCCGGACGGCGATTTTGGTAGTTCAGGTAATAGGCGTGCTCCCACACATCCATGCCCAGAATGGGCGTACCGGGCTGGTCCACGATGCCCACCATCAGCGGGTTGTCTTGGTTGGGTGTGCTGATGACCGCCAACTTTCCTTCCGGATTTCGAATCAGCCAGGACCAGCCGCTGCCAAATCGCTTGGCGCCTGAATCCATAAACTGCTGCCGGAAGGAGGCGAACGAGCCAAAAGTGCTTTCAATCTCCGCTGACAACGCGCCCTGAGGGGAGGTCGCTCCCCCGGGAGTGAGCAACTTCCAGTACATCGCGTGGTTGAAATGCCCACCGCCGTGGTTCCTCAGCGCGGTGTCCTCTGGCTTGAGGCTGCGCAACAGCGTAGGCAGGTCCATGCCATATTTCGCAGGCACCTCGCGCAAAGCGATGTTCAACTGTTCCACATAAGTCGCATGGTGGCGGCTGTAGTGGATCTCCATTGTCATGGCATCGAAATCCGGTTCGAGCGCATCCCAACCATATCCAAGGGGCTCCTGAACGAACATCTTGTACGTACCGGGCTCGGAAGCGGGTGCTGTCGATTCCTCCGAACGCTTGGTTCCGCAGGCCATCCAAGGCGAAACCAACAACCCCGCGCTGCCCAATCCCGCCAGCTTTAAAAAAGTGCGTTTTTCCATCCCCCCAAAGATGCGCCCGAACTGCGCATTGCGACCGGATTTTGATACGATTTTTTACCGAATTTCGTTGCCTACATCAAATGTTCCCCGTGGATCCTTCAGCACCGCCCCATCCGGATCACCCCCCGGTTGCGTCTGCCGTTTCCCCACGTGGCCGGAAGGTGCGGGGAATCCACATCCTGCTCGGGACGATGGGGTTGGGCATCTTGTTGTTGGCGGGTGCCGTTCTTTGGTTGGTTACGCACGAGGAGGAGATCGAAGCCGCAGTCCTCAACGAAGTAGGCAAATCCCTGTTGACCGATGCGCACATCGGCGACATGAATGTGTCTTGGTGGCAGGATTTTCCGCGCATCACCGTGGGGTTGGAGTCCGTCTGGTTGGCGGGGTCAGGCACCTCACTGTCGGACACCAGCCCGGGGGACACACTGTTGCGGGCAGGGCGGCTGGGTTTGGCCTTCGATTTAATCCAACTCATTCAAGGACAATACGTTCTACAAGGGTTGAGCATGGAAGATGGCGAACTCAATCTGGAACGGCGCCAAGACGGAAATTGGAACTGGAACGTCTGGAAATCAGACTCTTCCGCGACCGGTTTGGAGAGTTGGGCGATTGAACGGCTGTCTGTTGAACGTTCGCGCTTGCGCATCGACGGCCAAGAAGTGAAGGTGGAAGAACTCGTTTGCAGCGGGAACTGGAATAACGACGTTTTTCAAGCGGAGTTGAAAGGCCAAATCCTGCCCGTCCTGCCCCTGCTGGTCGCCGATGCCCCTTACGGCACACTTCGCGGAGAGGTGACGTATGAACCCACCCTGGAAAAAACCCATATCCTGCTGACAGAGGCGACCTGGGCGGGAATCGAGGGGGCTGGCGAGGCGCTGTTTGCAGCCAACCAAGCCCCGGAATGGCGCCTGGATTTCAACGGCGTTTCGATGGAAGCCCTGCGTTGGGTCTCAGACTTGCCCACCTCCTTCGCAAGACTCGAGGCTGAAGGAAGCCTATCCGGCCATGTCGTCGGTGCAGATGAGAACTTAAAAGGCGAACTGCGCCTGAAAACCTCGGACTTCCAATGGGATTCCGGGCTGAAGTGGGGGGATGTTCGCATCGGGGAGCTCACCGGAACCATGGGGCTATCGGCCTCTTGGTCCCTGGATAAAGCAGCTAAGTTTCAATGGAAAGTGCGACAGCTCTACTGGGAAGTCCCTGGGCTGACCGTTGAAGGGCAAGCTTCGGGAAAAGGCTGGAAAAACCCCGAATTGGAGTTCGATGGCGAAATCTCCGCCCAACGCAGTGCCATGTCGAAATGGTTGCGGTGGCCAGACGCGTGGGGCGAGGGTTGGCCGGATGAAGGCTCGTTTCGCTACGACGGCAGCCTGGCTTTCAGACAGGGCAGCTGGCAGCCCCCGCGGGGAAATTGGAGCATCCAAGGACTTTCCGGCTCTTGGCGGAAAGAAAAGTGGACGGCAGACGCCCAAGGCTCGACCCGAGGCGGAGACCTTACCCTGGACAACAGCGTCTTGCATTGGGGTCAAACCGTAGGCACCCTCTCTGGGGTTTGGAGTCGCATGTGGACTTGGGACCCCAGCCAAGGGATACGAGCGGATCTCCAAGCGGACTTTCGCACGTTGGACCTGAGGCCTTGGTCGGATGATGCCGCGGCAGACTCCAGCTCCACGACTTCCACCGACGCCCTCTCTGTACCGTTTTCAGACGAAAATGAAATTCAACTGCGGTTGGACGCCGATGTCGTCTATGCGGGTGCACATGAGTTGTCGCGGATGCGTGTCCTCGCGCAACTCCAGGGGGCACAATGGTCGCTCTCCCGATGGGACTTTGGCTGGACCGAGGGCCGGGTAACCAGCGATTGGAGCGGAACTTGGGACGCGAATGGGCTGGCAGGCGATGGGTTTTACCGGTTGGAGGGAATCGACATGCCCCTTCTCTTCGCTCGTTTCGAAAACTTCGATCAACAGACCCTGCGCTCCGAGCACCTGGAAGGTCAGCTTTTTGCCTCAGGCCAAATCCAATTCGCCCTCGATTCCACGTTCCAATGGTTGCCCGCTCGGCTCGCAGGCTACGCCGATGTCCGCGTAGAAAACGGGGTTTTGACGGGCGTCGAAGTGTTTGAAGAAGTCGTCGACGAACTCCGACAGAACCGGCTCATGGCGCCTTGGGTGGATCCGGATGATTTGGCCCAACGGCTGAAAAAAATCCGGTTTGGAACCCTCGAAACGCGTTTCAACCTGCTGGATCAAACCCTCTCCTTTCCCCCGACCGCCATGCAGTCCTCCGCCATGAATATCATCCTGTCCGGGGAGCACACGTTTTCAGGTCTCATCGATTATTCCCTGGGATTTACCCTCCGGGATTTGCGCAATGTCCGCCGCGACAAGATCGGGGAGGTCGTCGATGACGGCCTGGGCCATGTCATGTTCATTCGCATGACCGGCGACATCGATTCGCCCGCGTACGTTTGGGATCGAGAATCCCAAAAACGCCATCGCACCGAAGAATGGGAAGCGGAAAAGCGTGAGATTCAATCCCTTTTTAGAAAAAAGGTAGAATAACCGTTCAGGCCGCGTTTATCACAAATGAAGGCATATAAACACCCGTCAAATTGCATTTTTTGCGTTACCTTTGTCAAGTCTGAAAGGACTGACTTGACCAACTTGTGCGACGCCGGTTTCGGATGCTTCCGAGGCCGGCGTTTGCCATTTATCTCGGGCAGAGCATGGGTTGGGGCCAAATGATTGTGCACTTATCATTGAAAATGGAAACAAATAAAAAGGAGGGGACGGAGCTGGGGAACCTGCTCGAGGTGCTGCAGAGGGAACAGGAGCGATGGAAAACCCGAGGCGTTACGCTCGAAGGGATACAGACTTTCGTACAGGCGGCACGCCTGATTTACGAACGTGCGGTGATCCTGCAACACCTGGCCGCGGCCGAAGCCCGGATGAAACGCGGTGCGCAGGCGCAAACCGAGACGGAAGAGGCGGCTCATTCCACTGCGCCCGCGAATGATACGGCGCAGAATTCCACACCGCCCGTGATTCATGCGGTGAAGGTGGCGCCCGCGCCCGTAGCGCCCGTTCAGACCAGCGATCCCTCCCCGGATGCTGTGGCGCAAAAAACGCCGCCGGTAGAGGAACGAAAGGCACCCGTTTTTGCCTTCGTGCCTGCTCAGGGGGGGACTCCAGCTCCGGCTCCGGCCGGAAGTGGGGCAAAGGAGGGAGGGCCGAGTTTGGCCCAACAACTGAAACAATCCGGCATTCCGGCACTCGGTCCCGCGATGGGCATCAATGACCGGGTGCGTTATGCTGGCACTTTTGCAGGCGGGAACGTTGCTGCGTTTCTGGCGCTCTGCTCGGAAATCGAGGAAATGCAGAGCCTGGCGGAAGCACGCGAGAAGTTGAGGGCGGTGGCTGGTCCCACGGTCGACTGGGCCGATGAGGAGGGGCCGGCTTGGGCGTTTCTTCAATTGGTGCAACGGCTTCAGAAGTTTCAGACGGTCTGATGGGTCGGTTGACGGTGGTGCCCACGCCCATTGGGAACCTGGGGGATATGACGCCCCGGGCTTTGGAGGTGTTGAGAGCGGCAGATTGGGTTCTGGCAGAAGACACCCGAACCACCGGGAATCTCCTGAAGATTCACGAGATCCAGAAGCCCCTCAAGGCCTTCCATTTGCACAATGAACACCGAACGGTCGACGGATGGATTCAGGAGATGCAGCGCGGGAAACACATCGCACTCTGCTCAGATGCGGGAACACCGGGCATCTCCGACCCCGGGTATCTGCTCGTGCGGGCGTCCATCGAAGCCGGCATCGAAGTAGACTGCCTGCCAGGGGCCACGGCGTTCGTTCCGGCCTTGGTGATGTCCGGGCTGCCCTGCGACCGGTTCATTTATGAGGGCTTCCTGCCCCCGAAGAAGGGACGGACGAAGCGCATCCACGCTTGGACGGACGAAGAACGGACCATCGTCTGTTATGAATCCCCCCATCGCCTCGTGCGATTGTTAACTGAAATAGCGGCATCCTGCGGGGCTGAACGACCGCTCGCCGTGGTTCGTGAGATCTCCAAACTGCACCAAGAAATCATCCGAGGCCCCGCGCAAGAGGTCCTGTTCCATTTCCAGACACAAGAACCCCGGGGCGAAATCGTCGTGGTCATCGGGGCCCGAAACCCCAAAAAGGACTAGAAAACGGATCCGTGCAACTCCCCCACCCGGTAAATGGGAATCCATTCCAAACCCGCCGGAGCAGCACCCTCCCACTTGGCGTGGCCTGAGACGAAGATTCGGTTCATGCCCATGCGTTTGGCCTCAGAAACCCGCTGGGACATCCGAGGCACCGGCCTGATCTCCCCGGAAAGTCCCACTTCACCGGCAAACGCTGTTCCCGCCGGCAGCGGCACATCCAGGGCGGAGCTCAGGATGGCCACCACCACGGCCAAATCCAATGCCGGGTCCTGAAACCGCAATCCACCGGCCATGTTGAGGAACACGTCCTTGGCGGCCAATTTGAACCCACAACGCTTTTCGAGTACCGCCAGGAGCATGTTGAGCCTGCGCAGGTCAAAGCCCGTGCCCGAGCGCTGTGGCGTGCCATAAACAGCCGTCGAAACCAGCGCCTGCACCTCCACCAACATGGGCCTAACCCCTTCCAATGCAATCCCGATGGCGCTCCCACTAGAACCCTCATCACCCTCGGCACCCAAGAGCACCTCCGACGGCTGATCCACCGCCACCAGACCCACCCCATGCATCTCATACAACCCCAATTCGCCGGTGGTCCCGAAACGATTCTTCACGGCACGTAGCATACGATACGCGTGATGTCGCTCTCCCTCGAACTGCAGCACCACGTCCACCATGTGCTCCAGCACCTTGGGACCGGCCAACTTCCCTCCTTCGTGATATGGCCCACCAGGAGCATCGGAATTTGGCTCTGCTTGGCGAAGGCGGTTAAAGCCGAAGCACTTTCGCGAATTTGGGTAACGCTTCCCGGCGCCGATTCGACTTGCGGATGAAACAAGGTTTGGATCGAATCCACGACCACCACATCGGGCAGTTGCTCCCTGAGCACGTCCAACACAACCGGCGTCTGTGTTTCTGGCAAAATCCAAATGCCCTCGACCACCGAACCCAGCCGCTCCGCGCGCATGCGCACCTGCTCCGGACTCTCCTCCCCCCCGACATAAAGCACCCTTTTGCCCGCTGCTGCCAAGCTGAGCGCCGCCTGCAACATCAAGGTGGACTTGCCTATCCCCGGCTCGCCCCCCAATAGCACCACAGAACCCGGCACCAACCCCCCGCCCAGCACCCGATCCAACTCCCCATCCCCAGAGGAAAAGCGATCCAAGCTCCCTGAAACCACCTCCGTCAAAGGGCGCAACATCGCCCTGCCTCCCTCCTGGGTCCAACCCGCTCCCCGGCGTTCATGTGCCGCCGATACCGGACTGCTCACCCGCTGTTCAACGAAGGAGCTCCAAGCCTTGCACTGCGGACACCTCCCCACCCATTGGGCCGAAATCTGCCCGCATTCATTGCAGATATACTGTGAACGCGACTTTGCCATCCTATTCCTCTTTCCCGCTCCTCATAGCCCGCTCATCGGAAAATCACCTCAGAATGGTCAGATTTCCAGAGTAGGCAATGCCATTGGGCAGCAAGAGTGTGTACCAATACGTTCCATCCTCTACATCCCCTGCCAGCCAATCACCGCTCTTGTAATCTTCATTCCGATACACCACCTGCCCCCAGCGGTTGAAGACTTGAAGCAGCGCATCGTTGTACACGTCCAACCCTTCGATTTGGAAAGATGCGTTCATGTCATCCCCATTGCCCGGCGTAAACACATTGGGGATGGTCAAGGCGCAGGCATCGACAATCACTTCCCACGTCGCCGGAACGCCATTCACAGCACAAGGATTGATTGCCAGCGCGGTGAGCGTAACCTCGCTCCCCCAACAATCCATGGGCAGCATCGAGCTGACCAAGTCCAGTTGCTCCAGTGCGTTGGGAAATGAAATCACATCGGAACCGCAGTTGATGAACCACTCGTACTCCCCCGCATACTGTGGGTTGAGGTCGAATACATTGACCACCTCCGGACAGAGCGTCAGCGGTCCGCTCAACACGGGCAGTGGGTTGATCGTCGGTGGCAATCCAATCCAGAGATAGGTACACGCCTCATTGGTTTCGCAGCCGAAGGGGTCCGTGTAAGAGACACAGACATCTGTGCCATCGTACACACTGCCGTCCTGAATGGTCCAGGTGTTCTCAGTGGAACCATCCGGCCAAACAAAGCTGTAATCCGCAGGGGCCTCAGGCACGATCACCGCATAGCCGTTTCCGATGCAATCCACGGAGTACGCCTCCAATGGATTCGGAATGGGCGCCACAATGCTCACATCTGCGCAAGCCTCGATGCCCGCCGGGTAGCAAGCGTTGGAAACTTCAACACAATAGGTACCCGAGTTCAGCACGGTATAAGTAGCGCTCGTCGCAGCCAGCGGCGTTCCATTTTGTGTCCAAGCGTAGGTCAAACCCGCAGGATCATTCGAAATGGGATCGAGCAAAACCGTTCCGCCGTCGCACAAACTCTCGTCCTCGAGCGCAGGTTGAGGCTCAAACTGCGAATTGATGGTCGCTTGCGCAGAGGCTGTTCCGCAGCCGTTGGTCACGGAGACGTTGATGTTCGCCGTGGTCGTGTTTGCATAGCTGTAGGCATTCTGCAACACATTATCCTGCCCGGGATTGGGCCAATTGATGTTCCCCTCACCTGCTGCGTCATACACCGTAGCGACGATTTGAACGGGTTGACCATCACAGGCCAAAGCCGCCGTAGGCGCCAAAGAGATGGTAGGCTCCTCGTTGATTTCAATCTCGTAACAGTAATCCACGTTGCAAATGGACTCATCAAAGCAAATCTCATACACCCCATATCCCGCAGGTGTAAAAACGGTGTTGTATTGATTGGTGACGCTAAAAGAGCCGGTCGGACCTGCGGTCTGTGTCCAAGTTCCCGTCGCCGGGGAAGCGGAACACAAGGCTGCACCGGAGTATACCACGCCAGCGGACATGTTCGACAGGTTGGTGGCGTTGCTGTTCCCGCAGTTGTAGAGCACGGCGGACAACAAATTCGTATTCATGTTGGGGTCGGGCACGAAGACCACTTCCACCGTTTCTCCCACCGTGAAGGGAAAATTGTGCTGCGTAAAACCACCGGTCGAGGTCAAGATTTCCGTGGTCGAGGGGTTGTTGTTAAAGGTGATCTGAAAGTAGCTTCCCCCCCAACCCCCAGGTGCATTGGAAAACATATAGACGAGGAACGTTCCATCCTGTGGACTGGAGAAGCCGCCGCTGAAGGGAATCGAAGCCGGTACGGCATCACAGACGGGTTCGAAGGACACCTCGGGAATATAAGAGCCTACCGTCTCAATGATAAAGACCCGGCGACCTTCGCATCCCTCGGTATTGGTCACCTCCAGCATGAACGTACCTGCGGTCAACTCAGCAGTCGGGCCGCTTTGGCTGACCACCTCCCCACCGCCACCATCCCAGTTCCCAATCCAATT
>JBEEPJ010000028.1:0-15214 GCA_041191165.1 Bacteroidota bacterium
GACCACTTCGAACGGATCGCACACACCGTCACCATCGCCATCGGCGAGGCAGTTGCCGGCGCAGTCGTAGCCGCTCGCGGCGTAGGTGCAAGAACCTGCGTCGGTCGCAAAAGCGTCAAAGTTGCACGCGGTTGCGTCCTGGCAGCCGACCACTTCGAACGGATCGCACACACCGTCACCATCACCATCGGCGAGGCAGTTGCCGGCGCAGTCGTAGCCGCTCGCGGCGTAGGTGCAGGAGCCTGCGTCGGTCGCAGAAGCGTCATAGTTGCAAGCGGTTGCATCCTGGCAGCCGATTACTTCGAACGGATCGCACACGCCGTCACCATCGCCATCGGCGAGGCAGTTGCCGGCGCAGTCGTAGCCGGGTTCCGTGTAGATGCAGGTGTCGTTCAAGGGCAGCGTTGCGGTCGCATCATAGTTGCAGGCTACCGGAATGGTGCAGCCCGCACAAGATGCAAAGTCACAGCTTCCATCATCCTCATTCGCTGCGGGATTGAAGTTGCAGGCCGTCGGGAAGACACAGCCGGGGAAGAGGCAAGAACCATTGTCATAAGTCGCATCTGCATCGTAGTTGGATGCGGTAGGCTCCGTGCAGCCCGCACAGGAAGTGTATTCGCAAGAGCCGTCGTTGACATTGGCTGCGGGGTCGAAGTTGCACGCGCTCGGCTGGGTACAACCGGGGACCAAACAGCTCAAGTACTCGCAGGAGCCATCGTTGAGCAGGGCCGCCGGATCGAAGTTGCAAGCTGTGGGGTCATTGCACCCCAATCCCAAGCAAGAGAGGAAATCACAGGGGCCATTGTCCGTGGCAGCGGGGTCGTAGTTGCAGGCGAAAGGATGCGTACAGCCCACGACTTCGAATTCGTTGCAGATGCCATCTCCATCGGTGTCTGCGAGGCACGAATCGGAACAGTCATAACCCGGCGCAGGGAACACGCAAGAGCCATCGTCATCCGTAGCCGTGGCGTCGTAGTTGCAGGCCGTGACCTCTTGGCATCCTGCTACTTCAAACCCGTCGCAAACCCCGTCACCGTCTGCGTCCGCGAGGCAAACACCCGCACAATCATAGCCCGCTTCCGCGAAGAGACATGCGCCGGCATCGGTCGCGCTGTCATCGTAATTGCAGGCCAGGGGGTCTTGGCAACCGACCACTTCGAAGGGGTCGCACACCCCGTCGCCATCTCCATCCGCCAGACAGTTCCCCGCACAATCGTACCCCGGCTCAGCATAAACACACGTATTGTTGAGCGCGAGCGTCGCGGTGGGATTGTAGTTGCAGGCTGCGGGAAGGGTACAACCCGCGCAGGATTCAAAGTCGCAGCTTCCGTCGTCCTCGTTGGCGATGGGGTCGAAGTTGCACGCCGTCGGGAAGACGCAGCCGGGGTAGATGCAGGAGCCGTTGTCCTGGGTGGCCGAGCTGCTGTAATTGGAGGCCACGGGATCCGTGCAGCCCACGCACGAAGCAAAGTCGCAACTTCCGTCGTTGATGTTGGCGGCGGGGTCGAAGTTGCACGCCGTCGGTAGGGTGCAACCCGGAACCAGGCAGCTGAGGTACTCGCAAGAACCATCATTGAGCAGCGCGGCCGGGTTGTAGTTGCAAGCGGAGGGGTCGTTGCATCCCAGTCCCAGGCAGGATAGATAGTCACAAGTACCTTGGTCCGTGGCGAGCGGGTTGTAGTTGCATGCGAAGGGGTAGGTGCATCCCACGATTTCGAACGGATCGCAAACCCCGTCGGCGTCGGCATCCGCGAGGCAGGTCCCAGCGCAGTCGTAGCCATCCGCGGCGTACGTGCACGATCCATCGTCTTCCGTGGCCTCGGCGGCGTAGTTGCAGGCCACGGCATCTGTGCAGCCCGGCACGTCGTTGATGGCCGGCATGACGATGGGGAACACCGCACGGAACTCCTGGGATTGGGAGGCATTGCGGAAGACCTGGATGTAGATTTGGCCGGACAGGGAGCCTGATGTGGTGATTTGGCCTACCAAAACCTCCAAATCAGCTCCGGCAAACGCGGGATTTGACGGCGTGTAGCTCCCCGGGAACAGGTTGAAGCAACCGAAGCCCACCGGGTCGTTGACCAGCACATTCTGGCCTGCGGCAAAAGCGGTGAAGGGGTTGATCTGACCGACCGCCGTGCTCAGGGTATATCCGGGCGTCTCCTGGCTCGCGCCGATGGTGAGCCAACTGTCGTAGGCGAGTTCCGGCACGAAGGCCAGGAAGGCCGGGTTGAGGTTCGAGGCCAAATTCACGCCCATCGGATGGTTGAACCAACCCGGCGACGCCGTCGAGTTGAGGATAAAGGGGTTGTTTTCGTCCCCGCCGATGGTGGACACAAAGTCCTGGGGCTGAAGCATGTGCAAGACCAGGCGGTAGGTCTTCATGCCGGCCAGGTTGCTCGATCCCACCACGCCCGTGTGGGTGGCGACCGGCACCACTTCCAGCCAGTACCCGGCCGGAGCGGGGTCCGTGTTGGTAATCACGTCAACGTCAGGCTGCTCGAAGGGGTCACAGATGCCATCGCCGTCTGCGTCTGCGAGGCAGTTCCCGGCGCAGTCGTATCCGTCGGTTGCGTAGGTGCAATCTCCAGCGTCGGTGGCATCCGCTTCGTAGTTGCAGGCGGTGGCGTCTTGGCAGCCGACCACTTCGAACGGATCGCACACCCCGTCGCCATCTTCGTCTGCGACGCAGTTGCCAGCACAGTCGTAACCGTTGGCCGCGTAGGTGCAATCTCCAGCGTCGGTGGCATTCGCGTCGTAGTTGCATGCGGTGGCGTCCTGGCAGCCGACCACTTCGAACGGATCGCATATGCCGTCTCCGTCTCCATCTGCGAGGCAGTCCCCTACACAGTCGTATCCTTCCAACGCGAAGATGCAATCTCCAGCGTCGGTGGCATCCGCGTCGTAGTTGCAGGCGGTGGCGTCCTGGCAGCCGACCACTTCGAACGGATCGCACACCCCGTCGCCATCTCCATCGGCCAGACAGTTGCCGTCACAATCGTAGCCGGGTTCCGGGTAGAAACAGGTGTTGTTCAGCGCGAGGGTGGCCGTCGCATCGTAGTTGCAGGCGACGGGCAGGGTGCAACCTGCGCACGAGGCGAAGTCGCAGCTGCCATCATCCTCGTTCGCCTGGGGGTCGAAGTTGCAGGCACTCGGATAGATACAACCCGGGAACAAACAGGAGCCGTTTTCCTGGGTGGCATCGGGGTTGTAGTTGGCGGCGGCGGGGTCCGTGCATCCCACGCAGGAGAGGAATTCACAGCTTCCGTCATTGACATTGGCGGCCGGGTCAAAGTTGCACGCCATGGGGAGCGTACAGCCGGGAATCAAGCAGCTGATGTACTCGCAAGTGCCATCGTTGAGCAGGGCGGCGGGGTCGTAGTTGCAAGCCGTTATATCGGTGCATCCCAATCCGAGGCAGGAGAGGAAATCGCATGCGCCTGCGTCGGTTGCGAGCGGATCGAAGTTGCAGGCGAACGGGTGCGTGCATCCCACCACCTCGAAGGCATCGCAAACGCCATCTCCGTCGGCATCGGCCAGACAGGCGCCCGCGCAGTCATATCCGGCCAGCGCGAACGTGCAGGATCCATCGTCTTCGGTGGCCTCCGCGTCGAAGTTGCAGGCGAGGGCATCTGTGCAGCCCGGAACCACCCACGGATTCTCGCTGAGGATGGGGAAAACGGCCCGAACCTCGTTGCCCTGGGAGGCCTCGAGGAAAATCTGCATGTAAATCTGTCCGGAGAGCGTGCCTGATGTGGTGATTTGGCCTACCAAAACCTTGAGGTCGTCGCCCGCAAAAGCCGCATTCGATGCCACGTAATTTCCTGGAAACAAGGCGAATACCGCGAAGCCCACCGGGTCGTTGACCAGCACGTTCTGGCCTGCATTGAAGGCCGTGAAGGGATTGACGGTGCCCTGCACCACGTTGAGGGAAAAGCCTGCGGTTTCCTGCGCGACACCGATGGTCAGCCAACTGTCGTAAATGAGTTCCGGTACGAAGGCCAGGAAAGCGGGGTTGAGGTTGGAGGCCAAATTCACCCCCAGCGGATGGTTGAACCAAGCCGGCGAAGAGGTGGAGTTGAGAATCAGCGGATTGCCTGCATCTCCCGCAATCGAGCTGAGGAAGTCATTCGGATTGAGCGTGTGCAAATAGAGCCGGTAGGTGGTCATCCCCGCCAAATTGCTTCCCCCGACCATGCCCGTATGCGCTACAATGGGTTGAGCCTCAAGCCAGTATCCTTCTGGCGCAGGGCCCACATTGGCGATGACGGTAGGAAGTTGCGCCGTGGAAACGAAAACGGAGCAACAGGCAAGCAATACGGAGAAGATAGCTTCACGCATGGCACAAGTGGGTATGTTAGGAAGATCAAAACCACCGCATTTTCCGCTTCTCAAGACGCCGGGAGTGGGTAGTTCCCGGGGATGCACACGTTTGTACGTCCAGTCTTCAGGGCAAGAAAAAAGGCTATGCAATATCGCTCAGAATTTCGAGAAAAACAACCGAAATCCCGAATTAATTCGACGAAGCTATATTATTTCCCCACTGGCTATTTTGAGCCTGCGAAGACGATGTTGATGATTCTGCCGGGGACGACGATCACTTTTTGGATGGAAGCGCCTTGCAGTTGCTGGGAGGTTCGCTCATCCGTCCGCACGGCGGTCTCCACTTCCTGCGCATTCCAGGCAGCGGGGGCCGCAAACTTGAACCGCACCTTTCCGTTGAAGGAAACGGGGTACTCGGTGGTGTCTTGGGTCAGCCACTGTTCATCCCACTCCGGCCAGGCGGTATCCAGTGCCCAGCCTGTTCCTCCTGCGGCCTCCCACAACACCTGGGCCAAGTGGGGTGCGCAAGGGGCGAGAAGCAGGGCCATGGGCTGCAGGATCTCCCGGGATTGCACCTTGAGGTCCGTGAGTTCATTGACGCCGATCATCAGGGCACTGATAATCGTATTGAAAGCGTGACGGTCGAGGTCCTCAGTGACCTTGCGGATGGTCTTATGCAGGGTGCGGAGCGCCTCGGGGTCCGGTGCAGCGTCTTGCGGATCGGCGTACAGTCTGGCAAACTTGCGCAGGAAATTGTGGACGCCGCTGATGCCCTGGGTGTCCCAGGGTTTGTGCTGGGTCAGCGGGCCGAGGAACATCTCGTAGCAACGGAGCGTGTCGGCGCCGTAGCGGGCGATGAGTTCGTCGGGGGTTTGGACGTTGAACTTGGACTTGGACATCTTCTCCACTTCATGGCCGCAGCGGTACTGGCCCGCGTCGTTGAGGAGGAATTGGGCGTCGGCGAACTCGGGTCGCCAGGCGCGGAAGGCATCCAGGTCGAGGATGTCGTTGTGGACGAGCGAGATGTCCACGTGGAGCTGCTGGGTGGGTTGCTCGTTCCGGCGCTCGAAGGTCACGAAGTTCGAGGTGCCGGGGATGCGGTACACGAAGCTCGATCGGCCCAGGATCATGCCCTGGTTGATCATGCGCTGGAAGGGCTCCTGGAATCCGATGAACCCTCGGTCGTAGAGGAATTGGGTCCAGAAGCGGGCGTAGAGGAGGTGGCCGGTGGTGTGCTCGGCGCCGCCGATGTAGAGGTCCACCTGTCCCCAGTAGTCCGACCGGCTGCGGTCGCAAAAGGCGTCCGGGTTGTGCGGGTCCATGTAGCGCAGGAAGTACCAGCTCGAGCCCGCCCAGCCGGGCATGGTGTTGTACTCCATGCGGTCGCCGCGGAAGATGTTCCAGTCGGCGGCGCGGGCGCGGGCCAGGGGCGGTTCCCCGTCTTCCGTGGGGAGGTAGGCGTCGACGGGGGGGAGGGTGACCTGAACGTCAGAGATGACCTGGGGCCGATCGTCGACGTAGCAGATGGGGAAGGGTTCGCCCCAGTATCGCTGACGGCTGAAGACCGCATCGCGGAGCCGGAACTGGACCCGGCGCTCCCCGACGCCGGCCGATTCGAGCAGGTCCAGGGCCCGGGGAATGGCCTCGCGTGCGGTGAGCCCGTCGAACGGACCGGAGGCGGTGAGGACGGCGCCGTAGTCCGTGCACGCGGCGTCCGGGGTGGCGCCGATGAAGATGGGCGGGATGGGCAGCCCCATCGCCTGGGCGAACCGGTGGTCGCGCTCATCCCCCGCGGGCACCCCCATGATCGCCCCGGTGCCGTAGCCCGCCAGCACATAATCCGCGATGTATACGGGGACGCGATCGCCGGTCAGCGGGTGGAGTACCGATCCGCCCGTCGCCACCCCCGTCATCTCCCGGTCGCCTTGGCGCTCCCGCTCCGAGCGGGCAGCGGCCCGTTCCCGGTAGGATTGGATGGCGTGGGTTTGGCCTGCAGACGTGAGCGCATCGACCGCGGGATGCTCCGGCGCCAGCACGAGGAACGACACCCCGAAGAGCGTGTCTGGCCGGGTGGTGAACACCTCAATCGCATCTCCCTCAACGCCTTCCGCCATCGGGAACCGCACGAGCGCCCCCTCGGACCGGCCGATCCAATTGCGCTGCGCCTCCTTCACGCTGTCCGTCCAGTCGAGGCCCTCGAGGCCGCGCAACAACCGATCGGCGTAAGCGGAAATCCGCATAATCCACTGCCGCATGCGCTTGCGTTCCACGGGATGCCCGCCGCGCTCCGAAAGCCCATCCTTCACCTCGTCATTCGCGAGCACCGTGCCGAGCGCCGGGCACCAGTTCACTTCGCTGTCCGCCAGGTAGGCCAAACGAAATCCCATCAACACATCCTCCTTCAGCGCAGGGCTCATGGAGTTCCAGTCCGTCGCCGTGAAATCGCCTTCCCAGTCCGACCCGAAGAAGTGGCCTTGCAGTTCCTTCCACCAACCCTCATTGCAAGCGGCCTGCAGCCCAAAGTTTCCGTTGCGCTCGAAAGCGGCCACCAGCTCCGAGATGGGCCGGGCGCGGTCCGCCTCGAGGTCATACCAGGCATCGAAGAGCTGCGCAAAAATCCACTGCGTCCAGCGGTAATATGCCGGGTCGCTCGTCCGCACTTCGCGGCTCCAATCGAAACAGAATCCCAATTTCTCCAGCTGTTCGCGGTAGCGGGCGATGTTCGCCTCGGTCGTGACGGCGGGGTGTTGGCCGGTCTGGATGGCGTACTGCTCGGCGGGCAATCCGAAGCTGTCGTAACCCATCGGGTGCAGGACGTTGAAGCCCTGTTGGCGCTTGTACCGGGCGAAGATGTCGCTGGCGATGTAGCCCAGCGGATGCCCCACGTGCAACCCCGCGCCGGAGGGGTAGGGGAACATGTCGAGGACGTAGTACTTGGGACGGTTGGGGTCCTCGGTCACGCGGTAGACATCTGCGGATTTCCAACGGGCTTGGACCGTGGATTCAATGTTTCGGAAGTCGTATTCCATCGGTGGGGGCAGCCCCTAAAGGGCCCTGTAAAGGTAGGCAGGAAACCGCTGGCGACCCGATGGGAGCGGCGCCTCCTACCTTACCTTCACCGCACCAACCCGCAACCGCGGTCCGCTGCGTAGATGTATCTCGCCCAGACGCCCCCGCTGCTGAAAGCCATGGCGAGCCACCTCGTCTGGTCCGGTCCTGCCTCCCTCGCCGGGCGTCCGGCCGTGTACCTCACCTTCGACGACGGTCCGCACCCCACCATCACCCCAGCGGTGCACACCCTGCTCGCCGCCCACCAGGCCCGGGCCACCTTCTTCTGCGTCGGGGCCAACATCCTCCGCTACCCCGAAACCCACGCCGCCACCCGGGCGGCCGGCCACCGCATCGGCAACCATACGCAGGACCATATCTCCGGATGGGCTACCCCGGATCGCGCCTACTATCGAAATTATTTGGCCTGCCAGCAGCTCACGGGAACGGCGCTCTTCCGCCCCCCCTACGGCCGCATCACCCGCGCCCAGGCCCGCTGCCTCCATCGCCACACCCAAATCGTCATGTGGGACGTCCTGAGCGCGGACTTCGACGCATCGCTCACCCCCCAGGCGTGCCTGGACCTCCTGCAAACGCATACGCGCCCCGGCTCCATCGTCGTCTTCCATGACTCCGAAAAAGCCGCCGCGCGCATGCTGCCGGCGTTGGAAAAGTACCTCGTCTGGCTGGGCGAAAACGGTTACGTGACGGGCCTCCTCTGAGCCCCGCGTCCGCCCCCGCGAAACTTCCCGCTCACTCCGCTGCCTTGCGCAGCAACTTGAGCTTGTCGATGATCTCCTGCATCTCCCGCTTGTCCGCGCGGATGGACTTCTCGTACTGTTCGCGGATGGCCTCTGCGCCCTTGCCCGTAAACCGTTCGATGTTCTCCTCCGTCATGGTGATGCGCTGCTTGAGGCGGTCGAGCTTCTCGCGGAGCAGGGTCTGCTCGCGGCGAAGCTGGTTGCTGTCCCCGTCGGCGAGGTGGTCCACCCGTTGGCGGTAGGACTCCATCGTGCGCTCGGAACGCTGGGCGCTCAGGGCGTTGTACTTCTCGTCCATCGCCTTGCGGAAGCGCGTCATGAGGTCGTCGAGGTTCTTCCGCGGCACATGGCCCACGTTGTTCCAGCGCGTGCTGAACTGCTTGAGCACCTCGAGGTCCTCCTTGCGGTCGCCCGTGAGCGTATAGTGCTCAATGTCATGGAGTAAGGCCTCTTTTTCGGCCAAATTCGCTTTCTCACTCTCCTCCCGGTCCGCAAACTGGGCTTTCTTCGCCTTGAAGAAGGTATCCTGGGCCTTGCGGAACCGGCGCCAGAGCTTCTGCTCCTCCGCAGCGGGCGTGGGGCCGGCTTCCTTCCACTTCTTCTGCAACTCGAGCATGGCCTCGGTGGTCTTGCGCCAGTCCGTGCTGCCCGACAGGGCTTCCGCCTCGGCGATCAGGGCTTCTTTCGCAGCCTTGTTGGCGCTGCCTTGGGCTTTGATTTGGTCGTAGAAAAGCTGTTTGCGCTTGAAGAACACGTCTGCCAGCTCGCGGAAGTTCGCCCAGAGGGTCTCGTTGAGTTCTTTTCCGGCAAATCCGAGTCCTTTCCACTGGTTCTGAAGGTCCAGCATCTTTTGGGTGGCAGCCTGCCAACCCTCGTGCGATGCCTCGACCTCCTCGGCCACGAGGGCGCGCAGGTTTTCGAGCAGGGCTTGCTTCTGCTCCGCGTGTACTTTGAAGGTCTCGCGGATGGCGTCGTAGTGCGCCTTCACCTCGTCGAACACGGGCCGGATCAACCCGAAGAACGTATCCGACAACTCCTTGTAGGTCTCACGGGGCGAGGGACCGATGTCCATCCAGCGCTTCTGAAGGGCGCGCGCGGCCTTTTCCCGCTCGAAGATGTCCTCGATGTCCGCGAGGCCTTTCGCTTCCTCGAGCAGCACTTCCTTCGACTTCAGATTGATGCGGAGGTCGTTGTCCTTGAGCTCTTTGTAAATCTTGATGTTGTAAAAGAAGTCGTCGCGCAGCCGGTAGTATTGGTCGTGCACCTCCTTGTGCCGGTCGCCGGGAATCTCCCCCACCTGGTCCCACTGCTCGCGGACCTCGTTGAAGACCGCGAAAGCGGCGCCGATGTTCTCTTCTTCCTGGATGGTCTTGCGCAGGCGGTCGAGCATGGCCAGCTTCTGCTCCAAATTCTGGCGCTGGATGTCGGCGATGTTCTGGCGCCAAGCCTTTTCCCGCTCCTTAAAAGCCTGGAAGGCGACGTCGAACTCCGCCTCCTCGGGAGCGGGTTCATAGACAAACGGAACACTCTGGTCCGGATGAGCCTCTGCCCAAGCCTCGCGTTGTTTCCGAATCTCGTCGCGGGTCAAAGCGCGAAAATCCTCAATGGCACTGCGGACATCCGTGCGGATGGCCTCCAGGTCTTCCTGCGCGAGGAGGCCCTGGATACGGGTCAAAATCTCAGCCCTCATGTGGGGGGGGTGTTGGTTTGAAAGAAGGAGCGCAAATATCGGCGATTGGCTTGTATTGGCGCATTTTAGAGGCCAAATTCCCTCTCCATGGAATCATCCCACGAAAAGCGGTTGGGCTCAAATGAGCTGGAAGGTGCGCGCCGATGGTGTGCATTGCAGGAGCGCTCTACGCAAGATCTCGTCCGCAGGTTACAAAAACGGGGGGTGCCCGCCGGGGAAATTTCCGCCCTCTGCGCCACGCTCGAGGAGGAGGGGTTTCTGGACCGGGACCGATTCGCGGCGTCGTACATCCGGGCGCACGCCGTCCAGAAGGGCTGGGGTCCCGAGAAGATTGTGGCGGGCTTGCGGGAAAGGGGGTACACGGCGGGGGAGGCGAGGACGGGTTTGGGCTGCATCCCCCCGGAGACGTGGCAGGAGATGCTGCAACGGCTCGTCGCCCGCCGGCCCTGGAACACCGTCGAAGACCGGGCGCGGAACATCCGCTGGCTCCAGCAACGGGGTTTTCGATGGGAGGACATCCAGCGCGCGCTGCCCGACGGCCCGGTGGACGAGGGTTGAACGGGCATTGCGTACCTTTGCGCGCCCATGATTACGATCGATCAAATCCAGTCCCTCCGCCAGCGCGTCAAGGACCTGAAAGGCTACTTGAATGTGGAGGCCAAACGCATGGAAATCGCCGAGGAGGAGAAGCAGACGCAGGACCCCGATTTCTGGAACCACCCCAAGGAGGCGGAGGCGGTCATGCGCAAGCTCCGCGGCCTGAAGGGCTGGGTCGAGAGCTACGTGGCCTGCGAAGGCGCGGTCGAGGATGCCCAGGTGATGTTCGAGTTCACCAAGGCGGGCGAGGCGACGGAACAGGATGCGGTGGAGGCATTTCGCCAGGCGGAGAAGGCGGTCGAAGAGCTGGAGTTCAAAAACATGCTCAGCGCCGAGGAGGACAACCTCAACGCCATCATGCAGATCACCTCGGGCGCCGGGGGAACAGAGAGTTGCGATTGGGCGCTGATGCTCATGCGGATGTACCGGATGTATGGGGACAAGGCGGGGTTCAAGGTGCGGGAACTCGACCTGCAAGAGGGGGAGGTCGCGGGCATCAAGCAGGTGACACTCGAATTCGAAGGGCCGTTCGCCTTCGGGATGCTCAAGGGCGAGAACGGGGTGCACCGGCTCGTGCGCATCAGCCCATTCGACAGCCAGGCCCGGCGCCACACGTCGTTCGTCTCGGTCTATGTCTATCCGCTGGTGGACGACTCCATCGAAATCGAAATCAACCCGTCCGACATCACGTGGGACACCTTCCGCTCCGGCGGGGCCGGGGGGCAGAACGTAAACAAGGTGGAGACGGGGGTGCGCCTTCGCCACGCGCCCACCGGCATCGTCATCGACAACACCGAGACCCGCTCCCAGCTTCAGAACAAGGAAAAGGCCATGCAGCTGCTGCGCTCCCAGCTCTACGAGATGGAGCTGGCGAAGCGCAACGAAGCCCGGGCCGAGATCGAAGCGGGCAAGAAAAAAATCGAGTGGGGTTCGCAGATTCGGTCCTACGTGATGCAGCCCTACAAGATGGTCAAGGATGTCCGCACGGGCTACGAAACCTCCAACGTAGACGCGGTCATGGACGGGGAGATCGAAGGGTTCCTCAAGGCCTTCCTCATGCAAGCCGGGGCAGGTGCCGCCAAGCAAGAAATTTAACGCAGACGTTATGCATGCATATCGTGTAGAGAAGGATACGATCGGCGAGGTCCAGGTGCCGGCCGACGTGTATTGGGGAGCCCAAACCGAGCGCTCCCGCAACAACTTCCGCATCGGACCCTCGGGTTCCATGCCGGTGGAAATCATCCGGGCCTTTGCCCACCTCAAGAAATCGGCGGCCCAAGCAAATGCAGACCTCGGGGCCCTCGCGCCTGAAAAGCGGGATGCCATCGTCGCGGTGTGTGAGGAAATCCTGTCCGGAGGGTTGGCGGATCAGTTTCCGTTGGTGGTTTGGCAGACGGGCTCGGGCACGCAGTCGAACATGAACGTGAACGAGGTCATCTCCAACCGAGCGCATGTCCGTGCCGGGGGCCAGCTCGGGGAGGGCAAATCCCCGGTGCACCCCAACGACGATGTGAACTGTTCGCAGTCTTCGAACGACACGTTCCCCACGGCCATGCACATCGCGGCCTACACGGCCATCGTCGAGGTCACCCTCCCCGGGGTCCAGCGGCTGCGCGACGCCTTCGCCCAAAAAGCCACCGCGTACATGGACGTGGTCAAGATTGGCCGAACCCACCTGATGGACGCCACGCCCCTCACCTTGGGCCAGGAGTTCAGCGGGTACGTCGCCCAGCTCGACTATGGGATGAAGGCCCTGCGCAATACCCTGTCCCACCTCTCGGAGTTGGCGCTCGGGGGCACGGCGGTGGGCACGGGCATCAACACGCCTTCCGGGTACGACGTGAAGGTGGCCGAGTACATCGCCGCCTCGACGGGACATCCTTTTGTGACGGCGCCCAATAAGTTTGAGGCTTTGGCCTGCCACGATGCCATCGTCGAAGCCCATGGTGCGCTGCGCCAGCTGGCCGTGGCCCTCAACAAGATTGCGAATGACATCCGCATGCTGGCTTCAGGTCCGCGATCGGGCATCGGGGAGATCATCATTCCCGCCAATGAGCCCGGCTCGAGCATCATGCCGGGCAAGGTGAATCCCACCCAACCTGAGGCGGTGACGATGGTTTGCGCGCAGGTCATGGGCAACGATGTGGCCATCGCCGTGGGCGGGGCACAAGGTCACTATGAGCTCAATGTGTTTAAGCCCATGATGGCCCGGAACATCCTAGAGTCCGCCCGCCTCATCGGCGATGCGTGCGTCTCCTTCGCCGAGCATTGCGTCGATGGCATCGAGCCCAACTACGCCCGCATCGAGGAGTTGGTGAACAACAGCCTCATGCTGGTGACGGCGCTCAACCCCCACATCGGGTACTACAAGGCGGCCGAAATTGCGAACAAGGCCCACCGTGAGGGCACCACCTTGCGTGCGGCGGCGCTGGCGACGGGGTACCTGACGGGGGAGGAATACGACCGGTGGGTGGTGCCAGCGGACATGACGGGGCGCCGCTGAGTCCAGCAGCGGATCGGATGGCCCGAATGAAAAGCGCCCCTTCTCCACGCGTGTGGGGAAGGGGCGCTTCGTTTCGTGGTGCTGTGTGGCAACTTTGCGGATTACTCCACAATGATTCGGCGGGTGGTCACCGTTTCACCTTGGGTGAATCGAACCACGTAGGTGCCCGGGGTCCATCCTGCGGTGGAGACCAGGGCGGGGGTCAGCGGATTTTTTTCGGAAGTGGCCATCATTGCACCCTGTGCATTGAAGACCGACCACTGGAACGCTTCGCCTCCTCCTACAGTCCACTGCAGCGTTTCTCCAGCTGAGATGGGGTTGGGAAAAACCTGAATCTCCTCGGAGGATACAGACGGGTTGCTGACGCCGACCACTGTGCCGTCTGGAGTCATGACCGTGATGGTGAATCCGCTCAGGAACTGCAGCATGCCCGATTCGTCGATGGACAAGGAATCACAGAAGTAGGCAGTGCACATGGCGTTGTTGGCGGTGGGCACGGTCACCTGTGCGCAAAGGGTGTAAGGGCCAGAGCCGTCGTAGGTGTGCGTGGGCAAGGATTCCGTGCTGGTTCCCTCGTCGCCGAAATTCCACAGGTACTGTCCGTTGATGTAAAGGGTGTCCAATACGACCCAAACTTGATTGGGGATGGGATTTCCGGCCGCATCGAGCGCTTGGGTGGTCGTGAATGCCGCCGTGCAATCTTCGCTGCCGCCACCGCCTTCGCCGCCACCGCCTTCACCGCCACCGCCTTCGCCGCCACCTTCGCCGCCGCCACCTTCGCCGCCGCCACCTTCGCCGCCTTCACCGCCACCGCCTTCGCCGCCACCGCCTTCGGCGCAGAATTCTGCGGTCAGGGTCAGCGTGGTGTTGCCCCCGGCGGGATTCATGGTCACAATGGAGGTGAGGTCTACCGTTTCGCCCAGGCAGTTCACGAAAGAAATGCCGAGGGTGGCGGTATTGAACATGCCGTTGATGGGGAGGTAGGTTTGGTCAAACCCCAGCGAATCGGTCCATTCGGTTTGGGTGGTGACTGCGCCTCCAGAGGCCACGGTGTAGGTGATGGCCACGGGGCCATTGGCGTTGATGAGTTGGAGCTGGACGTCCAGCGCGATTTGGCCTGAAACCATCCAAGGCAACAGCGCGGTGAGAGCAAGAAGAATTCGCATGGGATAAAGTTAGCGTCCGATGAAGGACAAATCCGAACCCACAAAGGTTGCATAAAAAGCAAAAGCCGCACGAATGCGGCCTTTGCCATCCCGCAGGACGGGAATCTGAATCGGAAGGGGGATTACTTCTCAGCGGTAGCCAAGGCGTAAATCACCAGGCCAAATCCAATCTTGTTCACCGCGTCGCCGATGTTGTAGACGATGTCCATTGCGGCTACAGCGGCGTCAGGGTTGGAAACCAACTGGATGCCGAAGAGGCCACCCGGGGTTCCGAGGATGTAACCGAGCGGATAAATGGCCCAGCCCGCAAAGACGAACCATGCCAGAATGCGGGTCGCCTTGGCCACTGCTGGTCCGGCAGTTTGGGCCAGTTTCGCCACTTCACCAAACCAAACGAGGTAAGCGATGTAGAAGTACGCAGCGCCGGAGAGTACGCCCCAGAAAACGCTCTGGTCGCGTGCGATGGTTTCGCCGAAGAATCCGGTGACCAACATGACCACGGAGGCGATGATGAGTTTCCACAGCAAACCGATTTTCGCACCGGCTTTCTTGGTGATGAGGTAGAACTCTACGCACATCAGCGGAACGGTCAGGGTCCAGTCCACATAACGGAAGAAGGTGGGGGATTCACCGGTTTCCATCTGGTATCCGCGCATGTAGTAATAATGCACGAAAGCGATGAAGGTGATGAGACCCGACACCAACATGGACGTGCGCCACTTGGCATCCACGGTCCACATTTGGAACAGGAAGAACACGGACGCGGCCATCATGGCCATGGTTCCGATGAAGAACGTGAAGGACGTCAGGGTTTTGATGTCCGCGTAGTTCGTGATGTCCACGGCGGTGGTGAGAGAATCGAGCAACATGGGACAGGGATTTAAGGTGTTGAACAAATCGTGGAACGGACGTTTCACGCTGCCAATAAATCTTAAAAAGTCACAGGTTGTTCAAATTCCCGAATCTTTTTTGACTGAAAATGAATCAAATACGCTTTGTGGCTCCCGCAAATGCTGAGGTTTTGCGAAAAAAAAGGGGAGTCAAATCCAAGGCTCACCCCGCTCCAGTTTCAGATGGGTCACGAGGGATTTGATCCATTGCTCCTCCGACTTGGGGCAGATGAGCA
>JBEEPJ010000029.1:0-15129 GCA_041191165.1 Bacteroidota bacterium
GCGGGCGTGCCCTCGGGCCTCTTCACGGGCCTGGCTGCCGGTTCCTACACCGTGACCGCCACCAACGCCACCGGCTGCTCCGGAACCGTCGCCGTCGCCGTGAACAACGAGAGCGACCTCGTGGTCCAAGTGGCCCGCCGGGACGTCAGCTGCACCTGGCTGGACAACGGGGCCATCGAAGCCATCGTGAGTGGCGGGACCGACCCGGTGACGTATGTGTTGGATGAGGTTTGGCCTTCCGACGACGGCGTGTGGACGGGGCTGGGCATCGGCGCACACAGCCTCTTCGTCGAGGACGCCGTGGGTTGTCAGTTCGCCGGAACGTATGCCCTGGGCTTCGACTTCACGATCATCGGCGAGGATTGTCCCTGCATGGTGTACGTTCCCAACGCCCTGACCCCGGACAATGACGGGCGCAATGACGCCCTGCGCATTGAGGCTTCGTGTCCCATCGCGCTGTTTCA
This sequence comes from Bacteroidota bacterium, assembly GCA_041191165.1. Classification (GTDB taxonomy): domain Bacteria; phylum Bacteroidota; class Bacteroidia; order Flavobacteriales_D; family Sanyastnellaceae; genus CAMCYM01. The sequence goes on from JBEEPJ010000029.1 coordinate 465, forward strand.
CCTGCGCATCTTCGACCGGTGGGGGGTGCAGGTGTTCGAGAGCTTCGACCCCGAAAAGCCCTGGATTGGCGGGGTGGACACCCATTACGTGGGAAGCGACACGTACGGCTATGTGCTGTCGTTCACCTGGGGGGATGGGGAAAGCCAAAACGTCCGGCCCGAGGTGGTGACCGGTACGGTGACGGTGATTCGATAAACGCTTCCGAACATGCCCAGTTGGACTGCCCATCAAGCCGCAACCTTGCGTGTTTTGGATGCCGTGGCGAGGCCCATTCTTAGGCCAAGGCGGGATCCGGTTTGGGTTTTTGGCATTCAGAAATCGGGATCAACGGTATTCGCGAAGGCGCTCGCCACGGCCTCCGGTCGGACTTCTTTGATGGACACGCCCCTGTTGTGGGACACCTGGAATGCCCCCTTGGATGCGGCTCAGTTTGCCCGGCTGGCCCGTCGGCATCCCGTGACTTTTTCTCCGGCCGTGCTCAAGGAGCCCAGCACTACTTTTTACCCGGAGGCGGTCTGTGCGCTGACGTCGCGCCCTCGGCACCTGCTCCTGATTCGGGAGCCCGCCGCGAACATTCGAAGTGCCTTGGATGCGCTCGGCGTGCCCGGTCATCCGGATGCTCCGGTGCCGAAGGACATTCGCCCGGCCTACGCTCGATACTTCGAGACGTCAGGCATGCCACCGGCCCTGGCCATGGCCCACCGCTGGTGCCTGGCTTACGACAGGCCTTTCTGGGATAATCCAGCCATCGGCGTGGTGGCGTACGAGGAATTTTTGGCCCAGCCTGAGCCGGTGTTGGCGCGGGCTACGGAACATTTGGGTTGGCGCTCAGGTCATGCTGTGGACGCGGTGTTGCGGCGGCAGCATCAGCCGGCGGGGGCGCATCGAAATGTCCCGCTGTCGGATTTTTTCGGCGAAGAAATGTTAGGCCAAATCCGTTCCCTCACCGCCTCCCGCCACGCCCAATTGATGGGGAGACGGCTCTGAATCCCGTCCCGCAAGGGGGGGGTGCGGGTGCGGGGTGGCGGCGGCCTGTGGGACGTGCGCCGCGCTAGGGGGGGCGGCCGGAGCGATGCGGCCGTCGTGCATGTAGAGGATGCGGTCGCCGGTGGCCGCGAGGGCCTCGTTGTGGGTCACGACGACGAAGGTGGCGCCCTCCCGGTCCCGCAGTTCGCGGAACAGGGCGAAGAGGGCTTCGGCGTTGCCGGAGTCGAGGTTGCCGGTGGGCTCGTCCGCCAGGACCACGGCGGGCCGGTTCATCAGGGCGCGGGCGGCTGCGACGCGCTGCTGCTCGCCGCCGGACAGGGCCGCGGGACGGTGGTGCAGCCGGTCGCCCAGGCCCAGGTCGCGGAGCAGCCGCTCGGCGCGGTCGTGGGTGGCCCGGTCGTGGTGGCGGGCGATCCAGGCGGGCATCAGGACGTTCTCGAGCGCGGTGAACTCGGGCAGGAGGCGATGGAATTGGAAGATGAAGCCGATGTGGGTGTTGCGGAACGCGGAGAGGGCGGCGCTGCGGAGCCGCGTGACGTCGACGCCGGCCACCCGGAGCGCGCCGGAGTCGGGGCCGTCGAGCGTGCCGAGGATCTGGAGGAGGGTCGATTTTCCGGCCCCGGACGCGCCCAGGATCGACGTCACCTGGCCAGCCGGAATTTCGAGGTCGATGCCCTTGAGGACCTCCAAAGTGCCGTAGCGCTTGGTGAGCCCCTGCGCCTCGATGATGGACGTCGTCGCATTCATGTCCGAAAACTACGCACAACCCGTTCCGTTGCCTAACTTCGCACCCCGAAAGCTCAGGCGCAGGGTTTGAGCGATGTTGAAGCAAATTTGGCCTAAACTATGAACATCCACGAGTACCAAGGGAAGGAAATCCTGAAGCAATTCGGCGTAGCCGTGCAAGAAGGACGGGTCGCAGAAACCCCGGAAGCGGCACATGACGCAGCCCTCGCGCTCACGGAGGCCACCGGCACGAGCTGGTATGTGGTCAAAGCCCAAATCCACGCCGGCGGACGCGGAAAAGGCACCGTGACCGAGACTGGTTCTCGCGGGGTCGTCGTGGCCAAGGGGCTCGACAAGGTCAAGGACATCGCGGCCGGCATTCTCGGCGGCCACCTGGTCACCGCCCAGACGTCAGCTACGGGCAAGCGGGTCAACAAGGTCCTCATCGCCGAGGACGTCTATGGTCCGGGCGCCAGCGAGCCCAAGGAGTTCTACATGAGCGTGTTGCTGGACCGCGCCCTTGGCCGTCCAGTCATCGTTTACAGCCCCCAAGGCGGGATGGACATCGAGGCGGTGGCGGAGCACACGCCCGAGCTCATTTTCAAAGAGGTCATCGACCCCGCCGTCGGGCTGCAGGGTTTCCAGGCGCGTCGCATCGCGTTTCAATTGGGGCTCGAGGGCAAGGCCTTCAAGGAGATGACGGCTTTCGTGGCGGCCCTCTACCGCGCCTACGTCGGCGCGGATGCCACGATGTTCGAAATCAACCCCGTGCTCAAAACTTCGGATGACCGGGTCATCGCGGTAGACGCGAAGGTCACCTTGGACGGCAACGGCCTCTTCCGCCACAAGGACTACGCCGCCATGCGCGACACCACGGAGGAGGATCCCATCGAGGTGGAGGCGGGCGCAGCGGGTCTCAACTACGTCAAGCTCGACGGCAACGTGGGCTGCATGGTCAACGGCGCCGGACTGGCCATGGCCACCATGGACATCATCCAGCTCAGCGGCGGCCAGCCGGCGAACTTCCTCGACGTCGGCGGGACAGCGGACGCGGCCCGGGTGGAGAAGGCGTTCCGCATCATCTTACGCGATCCCGCAGTAAAGGCCATTCTGGTGAACATCTTCGGCGGGATTGTCCGGTGCGATCGGGTAGCCCAAGGCGTCGTCGATGCCTACCGCAACCTCGGGGACATCAACGTGCCCATCATCGTGCGGCTGCAGGGCACCAATGCCCAAGAGGCGAAGGCCATCATCGAAGCCTCTGGGTTGCAGGTTATTCCCGCTACGTTGTTGCGGGAGGCGGCAGACGCCGTGGCACAGGTCTTGGCCTCGGCGAGCTGAGAAAGGGCGGGGAGCCTTGCCTTTGAGGAGCGCGGTTCAGCGCTTGCGCAGGGCGTGGATGCCGTCCCGGATGGGCAGCAGCACATTCTCGACGCGCGGATCTTCTCGCCAGGCGGCGTTGAGGGCGTGCAGGTTGCGGGCATCCTTGTCGGTGGCATTTTCGCCCTCGAGCACCTTGCCCCACCACATCACATTGTCCACGAGGATGAGGCCTCCGGGCTGGGTTTGGCCTAGAACCGCTTCCACGTATTCGCCCGTGCGCGCCTTGTCCGCGTCGATCCAGGCCAAATCCCAAGGCCCTTCCAACCGCTTCAACACTTCATGGGCCTCCGCGTTGTGCCGCACGATGCGGTCCCGCATCCCGGCTTCCGTCCAGAAGGCGTCCTGCAGTTCGTTGAGCTCGTCGTTGGGTTCTACCGTATCGATCCAGCCCCCGGGTGCAAGCCCTTCCGCCAAGCACAAAGTGGCGTAACCTGTGAAGGTGCCCAGCTCCAGAATCCGATGGGGACGCAGCAACTGGCTGAGCATCGCCAGCAACCGACCTTGGTACGGATCGGTGAGCATGTGCGGATGGGTCGTGCGCAACCACGTGGCACGCCTAAGCCGAGCCAGCAGGGCCGGCTCGGCTTCCGAATGTCGGGCCGCATAAGCCGCCCAGGCGTCGTCGGGCCGCTGGGGCCCGGGAGGAGGCATCATAGACAGTACATCCCAAATTCGGACAGGAAGATCAACAAATCCCCCGATGTCACGATGCCGTCATTGTTGAAATCCGCCGCCGCCGGGCATCCCGAGTTGCAGCCAAAGACGCTCAACAGCGACAGCAAGTCCTCTGTCCCAACGATGTTGTCGCCATTGACGTCGGACGTGCAGACCGCGAGCTCTGCGGGGCTGAACAACCCGTTGCAGTTGTTGTCCACCCCATCGCCCGTGCCCGGTGCGCCGGGATGCACCACGGGGTTGTTGTCGTTGCAGTCGCACAGGTTGGTCCATTCGTCTTCATCCTGGTCCACAATGCCGGCGCATTCGTTGAAGCCCGCCTCGCAGTTGGTCAGGGCGCACTCTGCGCACGCCGCTTCGCCCAGGAAGGCGCAGGCGAAGAAACAGTTCTGCACCACGCAGGTCGTCTGCTGCCCGAAGCAACTGATGCAAGCGCCGGACAATTCGAGCTGCGCGGCCATGCACGCCTCCATGCATTCCTGGCCTTCACTCAGGCACTGGTTGCCACATTCCGCGGCGACGCCTTGCACGAGTTCCGTGTATTGGCAGATGTAGTCCAAATCCACATCCGAGCAATTTCCCAGGGACTGGGCCTTTGCATCGCTGGCCACCCCGGCTCCGAGCAAAAAGAACCCCAGCGTGACCAAGCTGCTGAGCAATTGCCGGGGAAATAAAGGACGGGCACTGGCGGGGGTTCGTTCCCACTGGGGACGATCCGTAAACTCCAAGGAGAGGGGAAAAGTAGAGAAGCGGGCCATGCAATATGTTTTTTTCGATTGTAAGATACGCTTACTAACAAAAAAGGTTCGGTTTTCGGTCAGGGGGTTTGCATTTAAATTCGGGCCATGGGCAAATCGAAGCACAAGTCCGGCCTTCCGGGGCGCAGGGAAGGGGAGGACGCCGGGGATGGGGGGTGGGTTTTCGGGACGGGAGGCGCGCCGGGCGATTCGCCGTTCGCCGCGCTGGCCCAGTGGGCGAGTTCGGACGGTGGAGCGGAGGGCGCAACGGAAGAAGCTCCCGCTGACTCAGGTGACATTCCGCCGGGTTGGGACCTCCCGGCGCAACGCCAAACCCTCTACGTCTCCTGTGAGCGCAAGCAGCGCGCCGGCCGCCCCACCACGGTCGTCGAGGGTTTTGCCGGCAGCGAGGAAGCCCTTGAGGCCTTGGGCAAGTCCCTCAAACAGCGCTGCGGCGTGGGGGGCGCCACCAAGGAGGGCGTTGTGCTCATCCAGGGCGATCACCGCAACACAGTGGTGGATTGGCTGACCGCCGCCGGGTTCAAGGTGAAGCGGAAGGGAGGGTAATCCGGAATCGGGGTATCTTCGCCTCCGGTTGTGCCCGACGATGGGCCGTCCCAGAACCCGCCTCCTTTGAATTCCACTCCTCGAAGCCCCCGGCCTACACGACCTGCAGCGGCGGATGCCCCTGCACCGATGCCCCATTCGGACTTGCCCCTCTACCATGCCAAGACCCTCGCAGGCCTGGAGTCCCTGGTGGAGCGGGAGTTGCGGGAGCATGGGGCGCAGGTGCTGCGGGTGGGACGGCGCGGCATCGACTTCGGAGCCGACATGGAAACCCTGTTCCGGGTGTGCATGTGCAGCCGGTTCACCCTGCGCGTGCTCAGGCCCATCCTGCAGTTTGAGGCCCAGGACGCCCAGGATCTGTACGAGCAGGCAAACACCTGGGACTGGATGAGCGTCATGGATGCCAAGAGCACCTTCGCCATCGATGCCACGGTGTACTCCGACCTGTTCACCCACAGCCAGTATGCCACTCTGCGGCTCAAGGATGCCATCGTGGACCATTTCAGGACCATCGGCGGACTCCGGCCGAGCGTGGACCGGGAGCGACCGGACGTCCGCATTCACCTCCACATTGCCGGGAGCCAGGTGACGGTCTCGCTGGATGCGGCGGGCGAGCCCCTTTCTCGGCGCGGCTATCGTCCGCAGAACGCACCCGCCCCCCTGAACGAGGTGTTGGCGGCGGGGTTGCTGGCGCTGGCGGGCTGGAAGCCGGGCATCCCCCTGTACGACCCCATGTGCGGTTCAGGCACCTTCGTGACGGAGGCGGCGCTGTGGTGCGATGGCTATCCGGTGAACTGGCATCGCCGCCGTTACGCCTTTATGAACTGGCGGGGGTACGACGACGACGCTTTCTTCGACGTGCGGGCGCAGCTCAAGAGCCGGGTGACCCCGGTGGCCACGCCGATTTTTGCGAGCGACAAGGACTTCGGGGCGGTATCCATGACCCGGCAATCCCTGGTGAACATGGAGGTCGAGGACCACGTGGAGCTGGGGCGGGCGGATTTCTTCAAGATGACCCCGCGGACCGAGACCGGAATCGTGGTGATGAACCCACCGTATGGGGAGCGGATGGCGGTGGCGGATTTGGCCCAACTCTACAAAGACATCGGCGACCGGCTCAAGTCCACCTGGACGGGATTCGATGCCTGGATCATCTCCAGCGACCTGGACGCGCTCAAGCACGTGGGCCTCAAGCACCACGACCGGGTGACCGTGTACAACGGGCCGCTCGAGTGCCGGTGGCAGGGGTACGCGATGCGCTGACGGCAACCTGCGGCCCGGCGAAGTCCCTGGGTCGGAGCCTCAGCGGCCGGCCTTCTGAAACGGGGCACGGAAGATGCCGGCGGGCGTACGGCATTCCAACACGTAGCGACCGGGCGCCAGTCCTGAGACGTCCCACGTGGCGTTGCCGTTGAAGCCGGCGCGTTCGGCCACGGGCTGTCCCCACGCATTGAAGAGGATCCAGGTGGCGTCGGCCTGGGCTGCGGCCGGAAGATCCCATTGGACGCGGTCGGTGGCCGGGTTGGGGTAGACCTGAAACCCTGAGACGGCGGCAGGTGCGGAAGCGATGCCCGTGGTGGTGGAAACGTCGCTGGCGTTGCGCGGCTCGATCTTGTACTCGTTGTAGTGGTAGTTCACCACCCCCGTCAGCCAATAGGCCGTTCCCTGGGACCATCCCGCCTCGGGGATATACATGTAGTCGTTCGTCTTGCAGATGCCCGTGCCATCATTGAACTCCGCTTCTCCAAAACCCGCGTCGGGGTTGACGCACACGGCGTTGCCCACCGAGACGAGGCAGCCCTCGTAGGATTCGGTGGAGGCCACTTGGGCCGTGGTCAGGGAGGTGGGGGTGGGCACCGGGTTGCCGGTGGAGATGACCTCAAAACCCACCACGTTGACGAGCTCCGTGTTGTCGAAGTACTCCGAGACCTCGGCGGTGATTTGGACCAGGTCGCCGATGTTGGGGCTCTGGGTGTTGTCGTACACGTAGACCCCGTTCCAAGGACCGGGGGCGTCCTGAATGAAGTAGCCGATCACACCGGCGGTGGCCGAGGTCATGTTGTTGGCGGAGATGATGCCTTGGGTGGTCACGGTTTGGCCTACCAAAGGCGACGAAAAAAGCTGGCCTTGAATCTCCGAAATGGTGTGTGAAACCTGGCCTTGAGCGAGGATGGACGCGCTGAGGGCAGCGGCGAGGAAAAGGGTCTGGCGCATGAGCGGTGCGGGGTAGGGGGCTTTAACTTTGTGGGCACAAATTTGGGCCAAACTCCACCAAACCACATGGCATTGAATTCATTTTTACCCGGAAGGGTGGCTGCGCCGGGGGCTGGCGGGCCGGGAGTGATGTTGATCACGGGGGCGACTTCGGGGTTGGGGGAGGCGACGGCGCGGGCGGCGGCCCGGGCGGGCTGGGGATTGATTTTGACGGGTCGGCGGGAGGACAGGTTGGAACGGTTGGGGGGGGAGTTGGCGGGCGCGGGGTCGGCGGGGGTGCAGCTGTTGGGGTTCGATGTGCGGGATCGCGGCGCGGCCGCGGAGCAGTTGGGGTCGATCCCAGACGCCTGGGTGCCCCGGGTCCTGGTGAACAATGCGGGTCTGGCGGTGGGGCGGGAGTCGGTGGAGGCGGGGGATTACGGCGACTGGGATCGGATGCTGGACACCAACGTGAAGGGGGTACTGAACGTGGTCCGGGAGCTGGTGCCGCGGATGGGACGGGGGAGCCGGGTGATTCAGGTGGGGAGCATCGCCGGCCGGCAGGGGTATGCCGGGGGCGCGGTGTACAATGCGAGCAAGTTCGCGGTGGACGGATTGACGCAGGCGATGCGGCTGGACTTGCTGGAGCGGGGGATTCAGGTGTCGCAGGTGCTGCCGGGCGCCGCCGAAACCGAGTTCAGCGAGGTCCGGTACCACGGGGACAAGGCGGCGGCGGCTCAGGTTTATCAGGGTTTCACGCCGCTCCAAGCTGCGGACGTGGCGGAGGCCATTCTCTTCATCGCCTCGCGCCCGCCGCACGTGAGCATCCACGACATCGTCATCATGCCCGCGGCCCAGGCTTCGGCGTATCATATTCACCGCGAAACACTTGGGTCATGATTTTGCACGCCAAATCCCATATCCTGTGGCTGGGACTGATCGCCGCAGCGTGGGGCGGATGCACCCCGCGCCAGGAGGTGGACTTCATCCTGCACAACGCCCGGGTGGTCACCCTCGATGAGGCGGGCACGGTCGCTGAGGCCATTGCCGTGAAGGATGGCCGGGTGGTGGAGGTCGGGGCCGAGCGCCAAATCCTCAACCGCTACCGGGCCGAGGAGATGTACGATGCGGGCCGGGCGGTGGTGTACCCGGGGTGGATGGACGGCCACGCCCACCTCCTCGGGTACGCGCTGGGGTTGCGGGAGGTGGACCTGGTGGGGACGGGGTCGTGGGAGGAGGTCGTGGAGCGGGTGCGGGCCGGGGCGACGGGGTCGCAGGGGTGGTTGGTGGGCCGGGGGTGGGACCAGAATGACTGGGCGGTGGCGGCGTTTCCGGACCGGGCGCAGTTGGATGCGGCGTTTCCGGACCGGCCCGTCGTGCTGCACCGGGTCGATGGGCACGCCGTGGTCGCCAACGGGGCGGCCCTCGCGGCGGCGGGCATCACCGGGGCGTCGCGCTTCACCGGGGGCGAGGTCCAGCTGCGTCCAGACGGCACCCCCTCGGGCACACTGATCGACGCCGCCGCCGAAGCCCTGATCGCCCAGATGCCCCCGCCGGATGAGGCGACCCAGCGGGAGGCCCTGCGCGAAGCGGAGAAACGGCTCAGGGCGGTGGGGTTGACGGCGGTGGTGGATGCGGGTTTGGACTGGAAAGACATCCGGCTCATTGAGCGCATGCACGCGGACGGGGAACTGGCCCTGCGCGTGGTGGCCATGGTGAAGGATTCGCCTGAAAATCTGGCGATTGCAGAACGCGACGGCCCGCTGATCACCGACCGGCTCGTCGCGCGCGCGTTCAAGTTCTACATGGATGGCGCGCTCGGTTCGCGGGGTGCGGCGCTGCTGGAGCCCTACGACGACCGCCCCGACTGGAAGGGGCTGATGCTGCAGGAAGAGGCGGATTTTCAGGCCAAACTCGCCCAAACCCACGCCGCCGGTTTCCAAGCGGCGACCCATGCCATCGGCGATGCGGCCATGGACCGGGTGTTGCGGGCTTACGCAACGCAGCTCGGCGGTTCCAACGACCTCCGCTGGCGCATCGAGCACGCCCAGGTCATGGGCCCGTCCGATGTGGCGCGGATGCGGGAACTGACGGTCTTCCCCTCGGTCCAGCCCACCCACGCCACGAGCGATGCCCCGTGGGCCGGCCTGCGGCTCGGCCGCAACCGACTGCACCGCGCCTATGCTTACCGGGACCTGCAGTCCGTCCTGGGCATCCTGACCCTCGGCACGGACTTTCCGGTGGAGTCCATCGACCCGCGGCTCACGTTCTACGCTGCGACTGCGCGCCGCAACGCCGCGGGCGAGCCCAAGGACGGCTTCCAGCTCGATCAGGCGCTCTCGCCCCGCGACGCCCTCCGCGGCATGACCGTGGGCACCGCCCTCGCGAACTTCCTCGAAGCCGACCTCGGCTCCATCGAGCCCGGCAAGTGGGCGGATTTCACCGTGGTCGACCGCGACCTCCTCGAAGTCAGTCCGGAAGAGGCCCGCGACGCCCGCATCCTCCGCACCTTCATCGCCGGCAAATGACCTCGCCCCGCCCCTCCCACCGGCGGCGCCTCCTGCCGCTGCTGGCCCTTGCGGCGATCTTCGCCATCGCCGTGGCCATCGGCTACGCGGAGTTGAAGCCGGAGCGGACCCTGCCCGTGCTCGAGCCCAGCGACTTCGTTCCGGCCGTGGTGGACGCTGCCCAGCGCCACGTGACCCGCCACCGCATCCTGCCGTTCACGTTGATCAACCAGTTGGGCGACACAGTGACCTTGGCGGATGTTTCAGGCCAAATCCTCGTCACCGACTTCTTCTTCACGCGCTGCCCGACCATCTGCCCGGTCATGACCTCGCAACTCAAGCGCGTCCATGATGCATTCCGCAGCGAATCGGACGTCCGCATCCTGAGCCATTCCGTCACCCCCGCCGCGGACAGCGTGCCGGTGCTGGCCGCCTATGCCCAGCGGTACGGCGCCGATCCCGAGCGGTGGTGGTTTCTCACCGGCGACAAGGCGCACATCTACGCGCTCTCCCGAAAGAGCTACTTTTCGTGCCTCGAGGAGGGCGATGGGGGAGACCAAGACTTCGTCCACACCGAGAATGTGGTGCTGGTCGACCGCGCCGGTCGCCTCCGCGGGGTCTACGACGGCACCCGCGAAGACGAAGTGAATCAACTCATTGCAGACATGGAATGGCTCCTCGAATCGGGGGAGTAAAAAAAGATGTCCCCATCCTTGCAACTCCTGGTGAAGGGACACGTATCTTTGCAGCCGCTTTCGAAGGAAGGCGGGCTTTTGGCGGGGTCAGGGTTCCATGAGAACGGTCCTCGAAAAAAAGTCAGGCAAAAGATTGCGGGGATGAAAAAACCTGCTACCTTTGCCGCCCCGTTGAACAGACGGGCAGTTCTTTGAAGGCGGTTCACAGGGGGGTTGCAAAATTTTTCAACACGGGTTCGTGCAGGAAAGTGGAGTTGCTACCTTTGGGGTCCGATCTTTAGGAACGGGTGTTTCGCGGGAACCAGGGACAAGGGTCTTTGGGGGAAGCGGGATACTGGAATGAAAAGTGCAAGCGTTAGATGCCGGGGGGAGGTTAAACCTTCTGGTGTTTTTCGAAAAATCGTTCTTTGACTTGATGCAGCAGCCCGGGTTACTTCAAATGGAAGTGACCCACAAAAATCCAACATCCCCCCGGATGTTGGTGTCCCGGGAACCGAGAGGTGACCGGGGTGTTAGATTCACTTGAGAACTCAACGGATTGAACTTTTTACAATGGAGAGTTTGATCCTGGCTCAGGATGAACGCTAGCGGCAGGCCTAACACATGCAAGTCGAGGGGTAGCAGAAATAAGCTTGCTTATTTGCTGACGACCGGCGCACGGGTGCGTAACGCGTATGCAATCTACCTCTTACTGGGGCATAGCCCAGAGAAATTTGGATTAACTCCCCATAGTACCATTGAATCGCATGGTTTGATGGTTAAAGGTTACGGTAAGAGATGAGCATGCGTCCCATTAGCTAGTTGGTGAGGTAACGGCTCACCAAGGCGACGATGGGTAGGGGTTCTGAGAGGATGATCCCCCACACTGGTACTGAGACACGGACCAGACTCCTACGGGAGGCAGCAGTGAGGAATATTGCGCAATGGACGAAAGTCTGACGCAGCCATGCCGCGTGCAGGAAGACGGCGCTACGCGTTGTAAACTGCTTTTATACATAAAGAAACCTCGGGACGTGTCCTGAGCTGACGGTCATGTATGAATAAGCACCGGCTAACTCCGTGCCAGCAGCCGCGGTAATACGGAGGGTGCAAGCGTTATCCGGATTTATTGGGTTTAAAGGGTCCGTAGGCGGACGATTAAGTCAGCGGTGAAAGCCCACAGCTCAACTGTGGAACTGCCATTGATACTGGTTGTCTTGAGTACGGTTGATGTTGGCGGAATAAGTCATGTAGCGGTGAAATGCATAGATATGACTTGGAACCCCGATTGCGAAGGCAGCCAACAAAGCCGAAACTGACGCTGAGGGACGAAAGCGTGGGTAGCGAACAGGATTAGATACCCTGGTAGTCCACGCTGTAAACGATGATTACTCGGTATTGGCGCAAGTCAGTGCCCAAGCGAAAGTGATAAGTAATCCACCTGGGGAGTACGGCCGCAAGGTTGAAACTCAAAGGAATTGACGGGGGCCCGCACAAGCGGTGGAGCATGTGGTTTAATTCGATGATACGCGAGGAACCTTACCAGGGTTTAAATGTGAATTGACGGATCTGGAAACAGGTCTTTCTACGGACAATTTACAAGGTGCTGCATGGTTGTCGTCAGCTCGTGCTGTGAAGTGTCGGGTTAAGTCCCATAACGAGCGCAACCCCCATTTCTAGTTGCCAGCGGTTCGGCCGGGGACTCTAGAGAAACTGCCAGCGTAAGCTGAGAGGAAGGTGGGGATGACGTCAAATCATCACGGCCCTTACATCCTGGGCCACACACGTGCTACAATGGTATGGACAGAGAGTTGCCAACCCGCGAGGGTGAGCTAATCTACAAACCATATCTCAGTTCGGATCGGAGTCTGCAACTCGACTCCGTGAAGTTGGAATCGCTAGTAATCGCACATCAGCCATGGTGCGGTGAATACGTTCCCGGGCCTTGTACACACCGCCCGTCAAGCCATGGAAGCTGGGGGCGCCTGAAGTCGGTCACCGCAAGGAACTGCCTAGGGCGAAACTAGTAACTGGGGCTAAGTCGTAACAAGGTAGCCGTACCGGAAGGTGCGGCTGGATTATCTCCTTTTTAGAGAACAGTTACGGGTGGATCTAACGGGCTGCTGCATCATTTTTTTCCGTCTTCTATTTAGTCCTTTAGCTCAGTTGGTTAGAGCGCTACACTGATAATGTAGAGGTCCGCAGTTCAAATCTGCGAAGGACTACTTGGCAGATGGGGAATTAGCTCAGCTGGCTAGAGCGCCTGCTTTGCACGCAGGAGGTCATCGGTTCGACTCCGATATTCTCCACTAGGAAAGTTCTTTGACGTACTGGTAGAAAGAAGAAATTTATAAGTAATTAAGAGCAATTGGCGGATGCCTTGGCTCACGATAGCGACGAAGGACGTGATAAGCTGCGATAAGCTGTGCTGAGGTGCAAATAACCTTTGAGGCACAGATTTCCGAATGGGGCAACCCGGCATGTTGAAGACATGTCACTCGAAAGAGAGCAAACCCGGCGAACTGAAACATCTAAGTACCCGGAGGAAGAGAAAACAATAGTGATTCCCTAAGTAGTGGCGAGCGAACGGGGAATAGCCCAAACCGGTGTTGTTTCGGCAACATCGGGGTTGTAGGACGTGCAAAAAGTCATTTTAAGTCTTCAGAAGTCTTTGGAAAGAGACACCATAGAGGGTGATAGTCCTGTATGGGGGTGAGAAGTGATGGGCGCGTATCCTGAGTAGCGCGGGACATGTGAAATCCTGTGTGAAACTGCCAGAACCATCTGGTAAGGCTAAATATATCGTGAGACCGATAGCGAACAAGTACCGTGAGGGAAAGGTGAAAAGTACCCTGAACAAGGGGGTGAAAAAGTACCTGAAACCAATTGTTTACAAGCGGTCGGAGCCTTCGGGCGACGGCGTGCCTTTTGCATAATGATCCTACGAGTTACACCTCACCAGCAAGGCTAAGGGCTTCAGGTCCGGAGCCGAAGCGAAAGCGAGTCATAAATAGGCGCTTAGTTGGTGGGGGTAGACGCGAAACCTTGTGATCTACCCATGGCCAGGTTGAAGCTTCGGTAAAACGAAGTGGAGGACCGAACCCGTTGTCGTTGAAAAGACTTGGGATGAGCTGTGGGTAGGGGTGAAAGGCCAATCAAACTGGGAAATAGCTCGTACTCCCCGAAATGCATTTAGGTGCAGCCTCGGAGTAGAGTGTCATAGAGGTAGAGCTACTGAATGGGCTAGGGGGCTTCACCGCCTACCAAACCCTAATAAACTCCGAATGCTATGACATATATCCGGGAGTGAGGGCATGGGTGCTAAGGTCCATGTCCGAGAGGGAAAGAACCCAGACTATCCGTTAAGGTCCCCAAATCTGTATTAAGTTCATCAAACGTGGTGTGGTTGCACTGACAGCTAGGATGTTGGCTTGGAAGCAGCCATTCATTTAACGAGTGCGTAACAGCTCACTAGTCGAGCGACCATGCGTGGATAATAATCGGGGATAAATACAGTACCGAAGCGGTAGATTTATGGTAGGGGAGCATTCGTGCGGCGCAGAAGGTGTGGCGTGAGCCATGCTGGAGCTTCACGAAAAGAAAATGTAGGAATGAGTAACGATAAGGCAGGCGAGAAACCTGCCCGCCATTAGACTAAGGTTTCCTGATCAACGTTAATCGGATCAGGGTTAGTCGGGACCTAAGGGTCACCCGAAGGGGGAACCCGATGGAAAGCTGGTTAATATTCCAGCACCTGCTATGCAATAAAAGTGACGGAGTCATGTAGTGTTCACGTACTGACGGAATAGTGCGTTGAGCTTAGCCTTCTGGGCGAAGCGAGGACATGAGTTGGCTTCCAAGAAAAGCGAGCATAGCGGCCCGTACCGCAAACCGACACAGGTAGTCAAGGAGAGTATCCTAAGGCGCTCGAGTGAATCATGGTTAAGGAACTAGGCAAATTGGTCTCGTAACTTCGGAAGAAGAGACGCTCTTCGGAGCCGCAGTGAAAAGGCCCAGGCGACTGTTTATCAAAAACACATGGCTTTGCTAAATCGAAAGATGACGTATAAGGCCTGACACCTGCCCGGTGCTGGAAGGTTAAGAGGAGATGTTAGCTTCGGCGAAGCATTGAATTGAAGCCCCAGTAAACGGCGGCCGTAACTATAACGGTCCTAAGGTAGCGAAATTCCTTGTCGGGTAAGTTCCGACCTGCAC